>MEOF01000061.1 GCA_001769505.1 Bacteroidetes bacterium GWF2_33_38 | reverse complement strand
GTTCGAACGGCTTTTGCTTGCGATTTACAAAGTTATATGATATTATCATTTTAAATCGTTTTTATAGGGGCTTTGTCAAAGTTGACCGAAGTATTACATTAACAAACGTGCATTTAAAAAAGTAGTCGTACTCGCAATAATCCCACGATTTGTATTTTAGACATTATACCGAATAAGAAATTATATGCTAAAATTTAAAGATTTGTATGACTCCAAAGGAGTCAAATGCTTATAGCAGAATTGTTCAGCTATAAACATACGACCACTACGTGGTCGAACTATTTGAATTTTTCTCTAAAAAATTATTCAATATGAATCCTTTTGTAGGACTACTAATCGTTCCTCTTTTTCAAAAAAAAACACCCGATGTATTTTAAACATCGGGTGTTAATTATATTATACAATTTAATTGCCAATCTACTAGAAATCAGTTGCTAATTCGAATACAACATTAACAACATATCTGTCAGGATTAATGTCTCCTTGATTCAATAAAGATGCAGCATTCATTGGAACAACATCTAAATTGTATGGACCTGGAGCAGCAACATTACCTGCTTCTGTAGTTCCACATCTCCACAATAATTCGAATGAATTTTCTGATGCATCACCAGCATTACCTTGAGGAATACCATCTGTGTCAGGACCTAAACCATCACCAAAGTCATCGTTGTCTTCGATTAAAGCTGTTGCAGCTGGATAAACAACTAATGCTGTTACTGAAGTTGCATTGTCGGTTGGTCCGCTATACAATACTTCTTCTCCGCCTAATGAAGCCTCAGTTGTTCCTTGAGCTGTTGCTGTTGCTTCAAAATTATGAGACCCAATATTTTCTAAGGTAAAACCAACATTGTCTAATTCAAGTGTATTTCCTGGGTCATCGGTTCCAATAAAAGTATTTTCTTCAGCACCCCATTCAATTCTCCATCTTGTAGAAGAAGAAACGGTAAAATCGGTTTTGTAGAAGTTTGTGGCAACAGCTGTACCAGGACCTGTTGTTGCGGCAAGGTTGGCAGCAGAAGCTCCAGCTTCAGGATCTTGAGCATTTTGCAAATCAGCAACATCGGCACTTAATCCATACTTGTAATCATCAATAGAATTAAATACAAATTCGATGTTACCTCCATTAGTGATTGTCATTCTTAATACTTGATTAAGATTAACTGCTACAGGAATTACATTTCTATCTTTAACAGCTTGTCCAAAAACAACAACTGATAAAAGAAACGCTCCTAATAATAACGATAATTTTCTCATAGTTTTATAAAATTAGTTAAACATGTTTTTTACAAAAATAATATTTTTTCTCGATTGTACGCTTTAATTGATAAAAAAGTTGCACTTTTTTTGTAGTTTTGACAAATCAAAAACAAATAGAAAGACAATTGAATATGAAAAGAATTATTGTTCAAGCACTTATAATGCTTATTTCTACATTCATCTTTGCACAAGATTTTGAAGTATCTCCTGTTGAGATAAAATTTGAAGCAAGCGTAGGAGAAACAGTAATAAAAAAGGTAAGCATTAGAAATTACTCGAGTACTCGACAACAATTTTCGGCTGTGTATTATGATTACGAAATTGACGAAAACGGCAAAAAAGTTCCATTAAAAAACGGCGAAACTTCTAAACACACCATGAAGGATTGGATAAATATTAGCCCTTCGTTTTTTGAATTAAATCCGAATGAAGAAAGAATCATTGACGTAACTCTTTCAGTGCCACATGATGGAACTGGAGCTAGATGGGGAAAAATAGGAATTCAACCTGCGGTTGAGCAAACAGCCAGCAATGTTGATAAAACTGTAGCAACTGGGGTTTTAGTTGTTCCTAGAATTACTATTTGGCTAACTCAATCGCCAAAAGGCAATTCAAATTATAGTGCAACCATTAAAGATTTGGTTGAAACAACTACTGCAAATGATACTATTAGAAAATTTACCGCCCTTGTTACAAATACAGGGGGAAATATTATTGAGGCAAAAGTTTTTTTAACCATTGCAAATTTAATGTCGGCAAGCGAAAAAAAATATCCAACGAATACTCAAAAAATATACCCTGGTTCGAGTAAAACAATTGAACTTAGAATTCCTGAAAAACTTAGCCCAGGAAGGTACGTTGTTGCTGCCATACTTGATTACGGTCATAGAAAACCACTTGAAGGAACTCAAATTATTATTGAACAGAAGTGATTTAGTTGAAAGTTCATAAAGTTTGTAAAGTTTAGCAATTCAGATTAGATAAATTATGAGAAGTTTACTTGTTCTATTTTTGTTGTCATTATTCATTAGCATTCATTCTTTTGGTCAAAAAAAAATTAAAACTTACTATTCAGACAAATCGGTTAAGGAAATTTTTGAAGGAAAAGCCTCAAAAAAGGATACTATTTATAATGGCAGCTATGAAATCTATTATGAAAATGGAAAGTTATGGCAAAAGGGACAATTTAAAGATAATTTACTTGATGGGTTTTGGCTTGATTATTTTGAAGACGGAAAAATCAAACAAGAACTAACTTATGTTAAAGGCAATTTAGAAGGTATTTCCAAGACCTATTACAACAATGGAAAAATAAACCAAATACAAGCATATAAAAATAATTTATTGCACGGGAAACTAGAAATTTATTATACGAATGGTATCTTAATGGAAGAGTCGGAATATTACATGGGAATATTACATGGAAAATCTGCCAGCTACTTTGAAGACGGATACAAAAGAGTAGAGCGTTTTTTTATTGAAGGGTTAGAAAACGGAGACTATATTGAATACTTTGAAAATCATAATATTAAAGAAAAATCTTGCAAAAAAAAGGGAAAATATGATGGTTTTTTTGTTGGGTATTATAAGGAGTTTAAAGATAGTACGGTAAAACATGAATGTAATTATGCGAATGGAAATATTGAAGGCGAATTTAAAGGTTATTACCCAAGTGGAAACATTATGTTAAACTGCAATTATGTAAACAATATAATCGAAGGAGAATATCGATTATATCATGACTACAAAAATGTTATATTAATTGATAGCCTTTATTTAAAAGAAATTGGAATTTATAATAATTTTAAAAAGGTTGGATTATGGAAAAGTTATTATCAAAATGGCAAACTACACACAATTGGTAATTTTGTAAATGCTTTATACGAGGGAGAATGGTTGGTTTATTTCGAAGATGGGACATTGAAACAAAAAGGAAGCTATAAAAATGGACTTGAAAATGGACTTTGGATAAATTATTACAAGTCAGGCAAATTAAATTTTGAAGGTAATTACATCGACGGAAAACGAGTAGGAAATTGGAAGTGGTATTACGAAACAAGTAAAATTTGGAAAGATTGTTCTTACGAAAACGGAGAACTTATTTATCCATTTAATTTTTACGATGAAAAAGGAAATTTAAATTTTATTTATTCTGAAGAATAAGGATTACAAACACAAACAAACATTCTTTTAACAAATTTATTTATAATTCTCGTTTCCGTCTTTTACTATTAAAAAACCTTTCGGTAAGTTTGACTCTACCTTAATTATTTCTTTTGTAATAGGATGTGGAAAAGATAAATAGATTGCATGCAAACGAACTCGCCTTACAAAATCGACAGCCCCATTGTACTTTCTGTCGCCAACTATTGGGCAACCCAAATCGGACATATGAACGCGAATTTGATTTTTTCGTCCAGTTTCTATATTAACTTCTAAGAGAGTATATTCGTTTAATTGTTTAATGGTGCGATAGTGAGTTATGGCAAACTTGGCTTTTTCAGTTTGTGTATGAGTTGAATAAACTTTAAGGTTTTTGTTTTCGACAAGCCAACTTTCTATTGTTCCTTCTTCCTCCTTTGGCTTACCTTCTACTAATGCATAGTAAAGTTTTTTGGTTTCTTTCCAATTATCTTTAATAATGTTCATCGCTTTTTCCGATTTTGCAAATAGCAATACACCAGACACTTCTTTGTCGAGACGATGTACAACATACGCTTTTATACGACCTTTGCTTTGATCTTTTAAAAATCCTGAAAGAGTATGATAAACATTAGCACTATAATCCGTGCTTGATGTTGAAATACCAACCGGTTTATCAACAACTATAACATCATTATCTTCATACAAAACAGGAAATGGGGCTTTCGCTCTTTTCGGAGTGCTTGTGTTCACTTCAACAACATCGCCAGACTTAAGTTGATAAGAATAAAGCGTAACCACTTTTCCATTACAAACTACATTTTTGTGCTTTAAATTTTTCTTGATTCTTGTGCGAGGCGACTGCGGATAAAGCTCCTGTAACACTTCTAATAAAGTACAATTGTGGCTTACAGTTGTTTTGAGTCCCATATTACTTGCTTATAAATTGGGGTCAAAGTTACTGAAATTCAATTCTATTAATTAAAAAGAACAAGAAAAAATGTTTTTAAGCTTTTATTATCCGTTCACAATAAGCATATTAGGTTTTTTTAATAAAAAAATGACAGAATGTGTAAATAATTTTTCGCAGATTAATTAAAATTTGTACTTTTAGTAAACTTAAAAACTTAAAAAACACCTTACATTATGCACATTGCAATAGCAGGAAACATTGGCTCGGGAAAAACAACATTAACCACTTTGCTAGCAAAGCATTATGGCTGGGAAGCACACTTCGAGGCCGTTGACGACAATCCGTATTTAAACGACTTTTACGAAGACATGCAACGCTGGTCTTTTAATCTTCAGATCTATTTTTTGAATAGTCGGTTCAATCAAGTGCTAGATATTCGAAAATCGGGAAAAACAGTCATTCAAGATCGAACAATTTACGAAGACGCTTTTATTTTTGCACCCAACCTTCATGCAATGGGATTAATGACAACCCGCGACTTCGATAATTATTTTTCTTTGTTCGAACTCATGAGTTCATTAATCGAACCGCCCGATTTATTAATATATTTACGAGCTTCGGTTCCAACCTTAGTAAATCAAATACAAAAAAGAGGAAGAAAATACGAAAATACTATTCGTCTTGATTATTTACGACGATTAAATGAACGATACGAAGCATGGGTTTCGAAATACGATAACAATAAACTCTTAGTTGTTGATGTTGACACGTTAAATTTCACTGAAAACCCTGAAGATTTACGCGATGTAATCAATAAAATTGATGCTCAAATTCACGGACTATTCTAAAATTAAATTTTAAATGTAGGTTTTACAACATTACCAAAAAAAAATCCTGAATCCGAAAGGAAACAGGATTTTTTTATGTCAATGATTATCTTTATTTTATCTCTACTTCTTCCTCAGCAAGTTCGTCGTTTTTAAGAACAATTATTCCTTCTCCGGTAAGAGTAACTGTGTCGCCATAAGTTTTTTCAACATACACGTCGAAAATCGCTTCGTTGCTAAATTCAAACTCAACTGTACCATTACTGCCTGTATAATCGGTATCGGAAACGATTCCTGCATTTGGATCTATCATTGCTCCGTTTTTATCAACGTAAATTACAACCATAGCACCTTCAATTGTGTATTCAGCGGTATCAACAACCGTTATAATCGCTTTGGGAGGCTTTGGCTTTTTACAAGAAGTGTTGGTAACTAAACTAATGGTTAAAACACTAACTAACGCGATAAATAACATCTTATGAATTTTCATGTGCTTAATTATTGTATTTTTTATTTACTTTGTAAGTTCAAAATTAGTGAAATTTTTAACTAAATCAATAACTTGATACTAAAATTGTTATTATGTCGAAATCAGTGCTGATATTATTTGTTGTTTTTACGAGTTGTTTTTACGATGCTTTTGCTCAAAATTTGGAGTCTATTATTCTGCTCAAAACAGAGGTTGGCGAAATCAAAATTAAACTATACAACGAGACTCCAAAACACAGAGACAACATGCTGAAGTTGATTGAACAACATTTTTACGACAGCTTGATGTTTCATCGAGTTATCGATAACTTTATGATTCAAACAGGCGACCCAGAATCAAAAAATGCGATACCCGAAATTATGCTAGGAAACGGAGGCCCAAATTATTTGATTGATGCAGAAATAGTTCCAGAATTGATTCACAAAAAAGGAGTATTAGCAGCAGCTCGACAAGGCGATGACGTAAATCCAGAAAAAAAATCGTCGGGTTCACAATTTTACATTGTCGAAGGTCAGATAATTGACAACGAATCGCTTGATAAATATGTAGAAAAAATAAAGTACACTCAGAAACGGAATGTGTTTTTCGACTATTTACTTCTTTCCGAAAATAAAGAAATTAAACACAAATACGATTCTCTTCAGGCAGCAAAATCGATTTATCAATTACGCGATTTGACAAAACAAATTACCGAAAAGCTTATTGATAAATATAACGAAATCGATAAACAAAAAATTTTAAGCCAACAACAACGCGAAGTGTACTCAACTATTGGCGGAACTCCTCATTTAGATGGCGGTTATACTGTTTTTGGCGAAGTAATCGAAGGAATGGACGTTGTTGACATAATCTCGAAATACGAAGTTGATAAATACAGTCGCCCCATCAAAGACATTCGCATAATTAGCATCGAATTAATAAAATAACACAATGATAAACAACATTCAAAAATATATTGAAGAAGTGATTGCTTTTACAGCAAACACAAAAGACGATGTTGAACAGTTCAGAATCAAATTTGCAAGTAAAAAAGGTATAATTACACAATTGTTTGCTGATTTTAAATTAGTTCCTAACGAACAAAAAAAGGAGTTCGGACAAAAAATGAACGAACTAAAAAATTTAGTTCAAGAAAAGATAGATTCCTTACTCAATAATTTGGAAAACAAATCAGAAAGCACAAGCAATGTTGATTATACTTTGCCCGGAGATTCGATAAACTTGGGTTCGCGACATCCGCTATCAATCGTAAGAAATGAAATAGTAAGTATTTTTAACCGATTAGGTTTTACCATTTCTGAAGGACCCGAAATCGAAGACGATTGGCACGTGTTTTCAGCATTGAATTTTCCCGAAGAACATCCGGCTCGCGATATGCAAGACACTTTTTTTATCGAAAAACACCCCGATATTTTATTGCGTACCCACACTTCGTCGGTACAAGTTCGTGTAATGGAAAATCAAAAGCCACCAATCAGAACCATATCTCCCGGACGAGTTTTTCGTAACGAGGCTATTTCGGCACGTTCGCATTGTATTTTTCACCAAATAGAAGGCTTGTATATCGACGAAAATGTTTCGTTTGCCGATTTAAAACAAACCTTACTTTACTTTGCTAAAGAACTTTTTGGCGAGCATACAAAAATTCGACTTCGCCCCTCATTCTTTCCGTTTACCGAACCATCGGCAGAAATGGACATAACTTGTTCGCTTTGCGGAGGAAAAGGTTGCAATGTTTGTAAACACTCTGGCTGGCTCGAAATTCTAGGTTGCGGAATGGTTGACCCCAATGTATTGGAAAGTTGCGGAATCGACAGTAAAAAATATACTGGATTTGCTTTTGGTATGGGAATAGAGCGAATTACGATGCTAAAATACGGAATACGCGACATTCGTTTATTTTTTGAAAACGATTTGCGTTTTTTGAAGCAGTTTAAAAGCTGCGTTTAGGTTTTCCTTTTCGCCCTCTATTTTGGACATTTCGCACAAATAAATTCTTGTTCTGATGCAGAATGCTTGTATTTTTGCATTTTCACGTAAATACATTAAGAAATGTTGCAAAAATCAATCACACAAAAACTACTAAAAAATGCCATTTTGCTTTCTCCAGTAATAGGCATATTGGTTATAATTCCTCCGTTTTTCAAATTTCAAATGACTGTTAACCAATTTGTTGTAATGACTGCGGTTATGTCTTCGTTTATCTTTTTTATTTGGTTAGAAAACATCTTTACAATTTTCTTATTTGAGAAATTTTCTCAAAAAAAACAAAATAATTTTCATCGATATTTGTTGAGCTTTGCACTAACTATCATAATTTCTATTGTTTACAAGTTTTTTACGCCAGATATTATGCTTCAACCGCCACACACAGCAAATCCAGCCGATAATTTATTAGGTCCGCCAATCATTTTTGGAATTTTTCTAAACACAATCATACTAATTGTTCAAGAATTGGCTTTATTGAAAGATAAAAAATCGAAAGTTGAATTGGAAAATGCTCAATTGAAAATCAAAAATTCTGAAGCTTTATATCAACAATTAAAACAACAAATTCATCCACATTTTTTATTCAATTCGTTGAATGTTTTAAAAACTTTAATCAGAAAAAATCCCGATTTAGCTGAAGATTATTTAGTAAAATTGTCAGATTTTTTGCGAATTTCCATTCAATCGAAAGATTTGAATGTTGTAAAATTAGAAGACGAAATTGCATTGTGTGTTGATTATTTAGAAATGCAAAAAGTTAGATTTGGTAATGCTTTGCAATACGAAATTAATGTTTCACAAGAAACCATAAACTCGAAATATTTGCCTGTTTTTGCACTTCAAACTTTGGTTGAAAATGCAATAAAACACAATTCATTAACCGAAGACGCTCCTCTTTTAATTAAGATTTTTGAGGAAGAAAATTTGTTGATTGTTACAAACAATATTCAATCAAAATTATCAAACGAAGATTCAACTGGTATGGGTTTAGCAAATTTGGGTGAACGTTACCGAATTCTTTCGGGCGATGAACTTACAATTAGAATAAACAAAGAGAATTTTACGGTGAAAATTAAATTAATAAAAGGCTAAAACTGAGAAAGTAATTAGTAAAGAGCAAAGAGTTACGAGTATTTTTCTAATTACTCAGTACTTGTAACTCATAACTACTTTTCACTTTATAAACTTTACGAACTTGATAAACTAACGTATGAAAATTATAATAATCGAAGACGAAAAACTTACATCGCAAGATTTAGCCGAAACCTTGCAAAAAGTTGAACCAAACTCGGAAATTGTTGCAGTTTTGAGTTCGGTAAAAGAAGCGAATGCTTTTTTTGAAAAAAACACTTTAGAAATTGATTTAATTTTTAGCGACATACAATTAGGCGATGGTTTGAGTTTCGAAATTTTCAATAAATTCAACATCACAACGCCAATAATTTTCTGCACCGCTTACGATGAATATGCTTTAAATGCATTCAAAACCAATGGAATAGACTATATTTTAAAACCATTTTCGCAAAAAACAATTGCTTCAACAATTTCAAAATACAAAGAATTAAAAGCAAATTTTTCAAAAAATTCTGTAAACATTGACAAAATATTTGAAGTTTTCGAAAATCAAAAAAAACAAACTTTAAGTTCGGTTTTGGTTTATGTTAAAGACAAAATTTTACCTGTAAACATCGAAAATATTGCCGTTTTTTATATCGAAAATGAAATTACTCGATTGCTAACTTTCGACCAAAAAACGTATTCAATTAACAAAACAATGGAAGAATTAGAAAACTCTTGTTCTTTGAATTTTTACCGTGCCAATCGACAATTTTTAGTAAACCGAAAAGCAGTGAAAGAAGCATCGCAATATTTTGCTCGAAAACTTTCAGTAACGCTTACCATTCCTTTCAAAGAAAGCATTGTTGTGAGCAAAACAAAAGTTACTGATTTTTTGAATTGGCTGGCAAATAATTAAACCCATTTCAATATTTTTTTAACTTTGAAAAATAAACAGTAACAAAAGGGACGCAAATAGATACAAATTTGGTAGTATTTGCTTAGCTTTGGGAGGGTTATAAATGATTAACAGTCAGGCTAAAAGACAACATAACAATTTAAAAATTGGAACGATTAGGGAAAGAATATACAGACCATAAAGTATTCGGACAACTTTCAGAGTTGGCTGACTTTTATGACTCTTTGGCTCACACGACAATGGGATTTATGAGCCAAGGTACAAAAGCAATATTGAATTTAGACACTTACGTATTTACTTCAGTAAAAGGAACCCTTGACTCGATTAGAGAAATTTTATCAAACGGAAGAATAAATGACTCATACGCTTTACTTAGGAAATACTATGACTCGACAATAATAAATGTTTATACCAATCTATATTTGAACGACCATTTCAATCTTGACAATTTTATCGTTGAGCATATTGACAATTGGAGAAAAGGCACAGAAACAATCCCTGAATATCGGGTGATTTCAAAATACATAAAAGATTCTGCTAAACTAAAACCAATTACAGACCTGCTTTTAAAGGACAAACTTTACAAAAACGTTCGAGATAGGTGCAACGACCATACACATTACAACTACTATCACAACTTGTTGCTCAATGACAATGAAATTTATTTACCGAATAGAATTAAAGCATTGGAAACTTTCTCTGCTGACTTGATAGCCGTTTTTGTTCAACATTTTGCTTATCTCTTTTATTTAAACGACCATTATATGATGTCAACAGACTATATTGACTTTCTTGACGTGGGTATGACACCAGAAGAAGGTTCACAATATTGGGTTTCGCCATTTATTCAAAATACATTTGACAAATGGATTAAACCATACAGACTAGACATTGCAGGCGAAATAAAATCTAAGACTTCAATGAAACTAGAATGATTTTGACAATTAAACGTACGGAGAACAAAGAAGCCCGAACCGCTAACACATACTGAGGTCTAGCTGTCCGCTCCGCTAACAACGGATAACGTCAGTTCGTCTAAAAACCAGCTATTTGTTTTAATTTTTGACTAAAAATAAGGCGATTTAACGAGAGATAAAAATATTCAGACAATAA
>MEOF01000060.1 GCA_001769505.1 Bacteroidetes bacterium GWF2_33_38 | reverse complement strand
CATCAGGAATAATCAGTGGGACATCATCAGTCTGTCAAGGAGAGAGCGGAATAGCTTATTCAGTCGGAGCAATTAGTGGAGCAACAAGTTACACGTGGAGTTATTCGGGCACAGGAGCAACAATCAACGGAACGAGCAATAGCATCACCATAGATTTTGCTTCAAATGCGACAAGCGGAAATTTAACAGTTCAAGGCACAAATTCTTGTGGCGACGGAACCGTATCAGCCAACTATGGTATTAATGTGAATGGAATTCCTTCAAATGCAGGATTAATATTAGGTTCTACTTTGGTTTGTGAAGGACAATCATCTGTTTCGTATTCGTTGTCTGCAATAACCGGAGCCACAAGTTACGTTTGGACATATTCAGGTACAGGAGCAACGATTAATGGCACAAGCAATAGTGTAGCAATAGATTTTGCGAGCAATGCTACTTCGGGGAACTTAACAGTTTATGGAACAAATTCTTGCGGCGACGGAGTGTCTTCTGCAAATTTCGGTGTTAGTGTAAATTCTATTCCTGCAGATGCAGGATTAATTTCTGGAATATCAACAGTATGTCAAGACGAGAGCGGAGTAGGTTATAGTGTTGGAGCTGTAAGTGGTGCAACAAGTTACACATGGACATATTCTGGCATAGGAGCAACGATTAGTGGAACAGGCAATAATATAACAATAAGTTTTGCCAACAATGCTACTTCTGGAAATCTTATTGTAAAAGGAAAAAATACTTGTGGATTTGGGAACGAATCAATCGCATTTCCCATTACTGTAAATCCACTTCCATCAAGTGCAGGGATTATTTCCGGAACATCGAAAATTTGTGCTGGTCAAACAGGAGTTTCTTATTCAGTAACTGCGATTCCAAATGCGGTGGATTATGTTTGGTCATACTCGGGTTTGGGAGAGACAATAAATGGAAATACAAATTCAATTACAATGGATTTTGCTTCTAATGCAACTTCTGGTCAAGTGAAAGTTAGAGGTCAAAATGCATGCGGACTTGGAAGTCTTTCTTCAGCATATTCGGTTACCGTTACATCTGATGTCCCTGACGCAGTTGGCAGTATATCTGGAGCCGATACTTTATGTGCCGGAGAAAGCTCATTATATACTGTAGGAATTGTCCCAAGAGCGGAAACATATCATTGGTCTTATAGTGGAATAGGAGGGACTTTTAGTACTTCTTCAATAAATAGTGCGTTGGTATTGACCGACGATGCAACATCAGGAACTATTAGCGTATACTGTACAAATGTTTGTGGGGTAGGAGTCGCTTCTCCTGATTTTGAAGTTGTCGTAAATCCGTTGCCAGATAATGCTAATGGAATATCTGGAGAATCGATTGTGTGTGCAGGTCAAACAAGTGTTGAATATTCTGTTCCTACTGCTGCTAATGTAGATACGTACTATTGGATATATTCAGGAAATGGAGTTACAATTAATGGAAATACCGAAAATATTACATTGGACTTTGCTTCTAATGCAACAACAGGGACGCTAATCGTTCAATCCCAGAATAATTGTGGGGTTGGAGTGTTTTCAAGTCCGATAAGTATCACGGTAAGTCCATCTGTTCCGATTATCACTATAAATCCAAGTAATTTATTAAAATGCATTGGAAATACAGCAACATTCAATGTTGTTGCTTCGGGTATTGACAAACATTATCAATGGTACAAGGATGGAAATTCTATCCTTGGAGCTACTAGTGCAACATATTCTTTTACAATTGGTTCTATAAATGATGAAGGTGGATATTATTGTGAAGTTACAAATATTTGCGGAACAGTTAGTTCGGGAACAGCAATATTAGACATTAACTCACCCGAAATAGTCGTTCAACCTATCAGTCAAACTAGATGTCCTGGAGATACAGTTTCTTTTAGCGTAAGTGCTTTGGGTACAGCATTGTCGTATCAATGGTATAAAAATGGGGTATTGATGTCCGGAAAAACTCAGCCAAACTTGAGCCTTAACTCATTAACAAGTGGAGATTCAGGAGACTATACTTGTAAGGTATCAACTTCGTGTGGAAATATTATCAGTGATGTTGCTGAATTAAAAGTAAACCAATTAGGAATTCAAACTCATCCTGAATCTGAAATTACTTGTGCTAACGATAATGTTACATTTTCCGTGTTGGCAACAGGTTATAACATAACTTATCAGTGGAAAAAAGATGGGAGTGAAATTTTAGGTGAAACATCAAATGAAATTACATTATTTTCTGTATCGGAAGATGATGAAGGAATTTATACTTGTGAAATTCAAAATGAATGTTCATTAATTACAAGTAATGAGGCAACATTAACATTAAATACTCCAGAAATTATTACACAGCCATTGACCCTTGTAAAATGTCCGGGAACAAGTGCTCAGTTTAAAGTAATAGCAGAAGGTTCTGGATTAGCATATCAGTGGTATAAAAACGAAGTCCAAATAGTAAATGCAACGAATAGCACATATAATATAGGGGCTGTTAGCGATTTATATACTGGACAATATTTTTGTATCGTGTCAAATTTATGCGGAATTGTATATTCAGATACGGTTTCTTTAATAAACAATTTCCCAGTAATAACGATTGACCCCATTTCTCAGTCAGCTTGTTTAGGAGATAATCTTAGTTTTGTTGTTGGAGCAACTGCTGAAACAGCTCTGTCGTACCAATGGTTGAAAGACGGGATTGATATTGCTGGTCAATCAAATGATGTTCTAGAATTTTCCTCGGTTTTAGATGGTGATGAGGGAGAGTATGTTTGTGAAGTTTCAAATTCTTGTGGAGTGGTAAGCAGCATAGAAGTTCAATTATCAATAAATAATATTGTTTTCAATTCCCAACCCCTAAGTCAAAATGTATGCGATGGAGATAATGTATTATTGAATGTTGATGTTTCAGGCTCTGGATTGTCGTACCAATGGCAATATAATGGATTGCCTTTAAGTGGTGAAAATACAAACACCCTATCATTAAGCTCTGTAGATATAACAAATACAGGGATTTATTCATGTGAAATGTCTAACATTTGTGGTATAGAAAATTCTAATAATGCCGTTATAAATATTAGCAATCCTATTATATCATTAATGTCTGGTCTAACTTCTTGTCAGGGTTTTATTTCATGCTCGGCTTCGGGTGGAGTTAGTCCTTACGAATATTCTTGGTCGCATGGAGAGGCTACAGCAACCATTTTAAATGTTGATATTGGAAACTATTACATTACGGTTACAGATTCATATGGTTGTTCGATTAACGATTCTATTGAAATTTTGAATCATCCAACAGTAGTTATTCAATCGACATCAACAAACGCAACTTGTTATGGGATATGTGATGGAACAGCAAGTATTATAGCATCGGGAGGATTAAGTCCATACACATTCTTATGGTCAGAAAATGCAGGTTCGTCAATCTCCGATAATGTAAATAATCTTTGTGCAGGAGAGTATTTTGTAACAGTTAACGATGGAAATTTATGTCCTTCGGTTTCGCAGGTTACTATATCAGAGCCCGAAGAATTTAGTTTGAATACAATTATTTCTAATTCAGATTGTTCGCTTAGTAATGGAAGTATAATTATTAATACAATCGGAGGAACATTACCATATTCTTATAATTGGTCGTCGGGATACAGCAATAATCCAATATTTGGAATTTCGGGAGGAAGTTATATCGTTACTATATCAGACGTTAATGGTTGCGATACAGTTCTAACTTATTTTGTCAATACAAATGATCAACCAATACTCTCATTCAATTCAGTTAATACAAGTTGTAATGGTATTTGCGATGGCAATGCTTCTCTTTTTGTAACAGGAGGCACATCACCTTACAATTACCTTTGGTCAACATTAGATATTTCAACAAATATTTCTGATTTATGTTCCGATTGGTATTCTGTAACTGTTACAGACGCAGTTGGGTGCGAAGTTGTAGATTCTGTTTTTGTGAATCAGCCCGACAGTATTTCAATTTCATTCAATGTTGTTGATGTATTGTGTAGCGGAGAGAATAATGGAAGTGTGCAAGCAGAGATTTCAGGAGGAACATCACCATATAGTTATTTATGGTCAAATGAAATATTGAGTGATTATAATGATGGACTTACAGCAGGACTTTATTATATAACGGTACAAGACAATAGCGGTTGTTCGAAAATAGATTCTGTGCAGCTTGGAACGCCTAATGAAATTAGCGTAAATATTATTTCTACATCTACTGATTGTGGAAATAGCAATGGAATTCTTGAAGCGATTGTTTCCGGAGGAGTTTTCCCATATAACTATGAGTGGTCAAATGGTGTTTATGTTAATCCCAATATCGCTTTGAATGCAGGAGTTTATGGATTGACTGTTACAGATGCAAATAATTGTTCATATACTATTGAAGATACTGTGTTCACCAATAATGCTCCTACTGCAAATATTACGATTACTAATAACCTTTGTTATGCAGAGTGCTCAGGGATTGCTGAAATTAACATAACCGGAGGAACTTCTCCATATGATATAATTTGGTCAAATGATGCGGTCTCTACTTCTGTAAGTGATTTATGTTCGGGCATTTACTATGTTACGATTAGCGATTTCTTAGGTTGTACTTTTGTCGATTCATTAGAGATTACTCAACCCGACTCGATAAATTTTGATTTTAATGTTACAGATGCTTCATGTTACTCTTTTGATGATGGAGCTATCGATTTTACTTTATTTGGAGGAGCTTCCCCATATGATATTTTATGGTCGAATGATAGTACAATTGAAGATCTTGAAAACATTTCAGCAGGAACATATTTTGTAACAGTAACCGATAATAATAGTTGTTTGAAAACGGATAGTATTCGTGTTTACGAACCTATAAATATTGCTCCTTTTGTAATTGGTTCAGATACGGTTTGTGATTCAGAAACTACGTTAAGCCTATCAACAGCGTATATATCATATCAATGGATGTTGAATGGCGTTGATATATTTGGAGCAAACAATAGTACAGTTATTACAGATTCCTCAGGTATTTATTCCGTAAAAGTCTCAGATGGATATTGTAATGGCGAATCAAATAGCCATGTTCTTACAGTTATCAATGTAGAAACGCCTACAATTTTAGCCAATGATTTTGTTTGTTCTGGTGCTTCAATTATTCTTTCGGTTAACGATATTTACGATTCTTATATATGGAAAGTAAATGGAATAATTATCGGAGGAGCTGATTCGGATAGCATTGTGGTTAGTTCTGCCGGAAATTATACTGTTGAGGCTTTTATTAGCAACTGTTCAAAAAGTTCCGTAATAAAGACAATATCACTTATTAATACTCCAGTTATTACTTCCCAACCCATCGGTTTACAAAAGTGTCCTGGACAAAGTGCAAATTTTACAGTTCTTGCTTCAGGAACAGGTATTTCTTATCAGTGGTATATGAATGATGTGATTATTGATGGAGCAACATCAAATCTATTATCCAAAACAAACATTCTTGCATTAGATTCGGGTTATTATTTCTGTAGAATTAGCAATATCTGTGATACGATTTATTCCGATACTGTAAATTTAAGTATCAACGTAGTTACGATTTTGTCGCAACCACAAAGCGTTGTTGCATGTCAGGGAGATACTATAAATTTTGCACTCGATGCTATTGGCGATGATATTACTTACAAATGGATTAAGAACAATGATTACATGACGGGGCAGACTCAAAACGCAATTACGTTATACAACATATCGTCATCGGATATTGCTGATTATAAATGTCAGATTACGTCTAGTTGCGGAAGTGTTTTTAGTAGTCTTGCAACACTCGCTCTTAACAATTTATATATTATAACCAATCCAGTTAATAAAACTGGTTGCGAAGGAGATTCTGTAGGCTTTTCTGTATCGGCTAGTGGTGTGGGTTTAAATTATCAGTGGACTTTTAACGATAGCAATATTATTGGAGCAAATTCAAATAAGTATTCTATCCCATATATAATTAACACATTATCAGGAAGTTATTTTTGTATAGTTGAAAATATGTGTGGCATCGATACAAGCAATGCTGCTTTTTTAACTGTATATACAACGAATATTATTAATCAGCCAATCAGCCAATTAAAATGCATTGGAAATTCCGTTCAGTTTAAAACAACAGCAACAGGACCATCATTAACATACCAGTGGTTTAAAAATGGAGTTGACATACCGAATGAATTATCAAATGTATTGGCTTTGAATTCAATCTCCCAAAATGATTTAGGATATTATTTCTGTCAAATAGGGAATTCGTGTGGAGATACTGTTATGACTGACTCGGCGAGTTTAAGTCTCAATAATTTAGCTATTTTGACGAATCCAGTCAGTACAGAAAAATGTATGGGTGACAGTGTGTATTTTGCGATTGCTGCTGAAGGCGAAAATATAACATATCAATGGAAAAAAACAGGCTCAAATCTAACCCTTAGTGTTGATGATACTCTTAAAATTTCGCAGATTTCTACCTCAAGTGAAGCAGGCTATTATTGTAAATTAACAACTACTTGCGGAAGTTTGTTCTCAACCGAAGCATTTTTAGATGTTCATAATTTGAATTATGTTTTCAATACTGTTCGCGATACCGATAGCTTATGTGTTGGAACTATTCATATTATGCCAGTCGATATTACTGAACAGTACAGCTATCAATGGAATAATTTGACACTTGATACAAGCGATTATATAACAAATTTATGTAGTCAATTTTACACAGTTACCATTACCGACAGTCTTGGATGTGTAGCAATTGATAGCATATATATTGGCAATTATTTAACATCAATTTTATCGGTTAACAACAATTTTAACGTACACATTTATCCAAATCCGGTAAGCGATGGATATATTAATTTTGGAGTTGAAAATAATTTTGAACCCATACAAATTGTAATTTCTGATATTGTAGGAAAACAGTTAATAAATCAACGATTTGAAAATTATTTATCCGATAAAAAAATTGATTTGAAAAATTTCCCAACAGGAGTGTATTTTCTAAGATTAGTGATTGGAGAAAAATACGATAATGTATTCAAAATTGTGGTAGATAATTAGCAACATTAGACAATATGTAAAGCATTTATCTTCAATATAGTCTTTAATAAAAATCTAGACAAACTTTCTAAGGCTGTCTAGATTTTTTTATTTTTTTTACTTAAAAAAACTCTTTACATTCTCTCAATAGTAAATACTTCTTACGTACCTTTGCAGGCTAAATTTGTTTGATGTCGACATTTTCATATAAAAATATCTGGAGTATAGCTTATCCAATCATTTTGGGCAGCATTGCACAAAATGTTGTAAATATTACCGATACGGCTTTTTTGGGTAGAGTGGGAGAGTACGAATTGGGAGCATCGGCAATTGCTGGGGTTTTCTATTTTGTAATTTTTATGATTGGAAATGGCTTTGCAATCGGCACGCAAATAATTGTTGCTCGACGAAACGGAGAGCGAAAATACAATCTGATTGGGCGAACCATCGACCATTCGTTTTACTTTTTGTTTTTATTTGGAATATTAATGTTCCTTTTTTTACGATTTATTACGCCCGAAATACTATCTAAAACAATCACTTCCACAAATATTTTGAGCAATGCGTCGGCATATTTATCTTCTCGTTCGTGGGGAATTATTTTCGCATTTATTAATTTAGTTTTTGGAGCTTTTTATATTGGAATTTCACGAACAAGGGTGATTTCGTACAGTTTTATATTGATGGCAGTTGTAAATATTGTGCTCGATTATGTGTTGATTTTCGGAAAACTGGGTTTTTCTCCAATGGGAATTCGAGGTGCTGCAGTTGCATCGGCAATATCAGAGGCTGTAGCAACGGTTTTTCTGATAATTTATACTTTCCGTATTATCGATTTAAAAAAGTATGGACTGTTATACTTTTCCAAATTTAATAAATTGATTTTCTTAACCACTCTCAAAATTTCATTTCCGGTAATGATTCAACTTCTAATATCGATGAGTGCGTGGTTAATTTTTTTCATTTTAATCGAAAAATTAGGAGAACACGAACTTGCTGTTTCAAACATTGTACGAAGCGTTTATATTGTACTTATGGTTCCAGTTTGGGGATTTGCTTCTGCCGTTAATACGCTTACTAGTAATTTAATGGGACAGAAAAAACCAAACGAAGTCATGAGACTCATTTCTAAAGCAATTTTAATGTGTATAGGATTTGAGTTGGTTTTAACTTTTTTTAATTTGTGTTTCCCCGAAATTATTTTGAGTGTTTATACACCCGATGTAAATTTAATTCGGGATTCTTTTGCGTCATTAAATGTTGTTAATGGTGCGTTGCTTATTATTTCTCCTGCATTTATACTTTTTAATGGAGTTACTGGAACAGGCAAAACATTAACTGCTCTTTTAATCGAAAGTTCTGTTATTGGCATGTATTTAATTTACATTTATTACGTAACAATTGTGAATCCGCAAACACCGGCAATTGTTTGGACTTCTGAATTTGTATATGCAATTCTGTTGGGCACAGTTTCTTTTTTGTATCTTAAATTTGGAAATTGGAAACACCATAAATTTTAAAACCGATGGATTTTAATCTCAAATCAGAATATCAACCAACCGGAGACCAGCCCGAAGCCATTCGTCAATTAACCGAAGGTCTTCAAAATGGGGTGAAAAGTCAAACATTATTGGGAGTTACTGGTTCGGGAAAAACATTTACCATTGCCAATGTTA
Source organism: Bacteroidetes bacterium GWF2_33_38 (assembly GCA_001769505.1). Classification (GTDB taxonomy): domain Bacteria; phylum Bacteroidota; class Bacteroidia; order Bacteroidales; family GWF2-33-38; genus GWF2-33-38. The sequence continues at coordinate 47,278 of MEOF01000060.1, read as the reverse complement.
TTAAAAATGTGAATCGTCCAACCTTAATTTTAAGCCATAATAAAACTCTTGCGGCTCAGCTTTTCAATGAATTTAAACATTTTTTTCCCGACAATGCTGTTGAGTATTTTGTTTCGTATTACGATTACTATCAACCCGAAGCTTACATGCCTGTTACTGGGGTTTACATCGAAAAAGATTTATCGATTAACGACGAAATCGAAAAATATCGATTAAGTACAACATCTGCTTTGCTATCGGGACGAAAAGATGTAATTGTAATATCGTCGGTTTCCTGTATATATGGAATAGGAAACCCGAAAGATTTTCATGATAATATTATAAATATCGGCATTGGCGATAAAATCGGACGTAATGTTTTTCTGCGAACGCTTGTCGATTCGCTATATTCTCGAAGCGAAATTGACTTCAAACGCGGAACATTTCGTGTTAAAGGCGATACAATTGATATTTATGCAGCTTACGATGATTTTGCTTTTCGCGTAATTTTTTTTGGCGACCAGATTGATGAAATTGAGAAGTTTGACCCATTAAATGGGCATACGATTGAAACTCTTGAAAACGCAGTTATATTTCCTGCAAATATTTTCATGACATCAAAAGCGAGAGTAAACGACTCGTTGCGACAGATTCAAATCGATATGTTTGAACAAGCAGCATTTTTTAAAAACAACGAGCAACATCTCGAAGCTTCGCGTATCGAAAGTCGTGTTTCGCTTGATATAGAAATGATTCGTGAAGTTGGACATTGTGCTGGAATTGAGAATTATTCTCGCTATTTTGATGGGAGAAAACCTGGCGACAGACCTTTCTGCTTGCTTGATTATTTTCCTAAAGATTTCTTGATGGTGATTGACGAAAGTCATGTAACAATTTCGCAAATAAGAGCGATGTATGGTGGCGATAGAGCGAGAAAAGTAAATTTGGTTGAATATGGATTTAGACTTCCTGCTGCCCTTGACAATCGACCGCTGAAGTTCGATGAGTTTGAACAAATGACTACGCAAACCATATATGTGAGTGCGACTCCTGCCGATTATGAACTCGAAAAATGCGGAGGTGCTTACGTTGATCAAGTGATTCGTCCAACGGGTTTACTTGACCCTCCCATCGAAATTCGTCCAAGCTTAAATCAAATCGACGATTTGGTAAACGAAATTCACATTCGTGTCGAAAAGGAAGAACGAGTTTTAATTACAACTCTTACCAAGCGTATGGCAGAAGAACTTACAAAATATTTGGCGAAAATAAATATTCGTTGTCGATATATTCATTCTGATGTTGATACGCTTGAGCGAGTCGAAATTATGGACGGATTGCGAAAAGGATTGTTTGATGTGTTGGTTGGCGTAAACTTACTTCGCGAAGGATTAGATTTACCCGAAGTTTCGCTAGTTGCAATACTCGATGCCGATAAAGAAGGTTTTTTACGCTCCGAACGTTCGCTTACACAAACCTCTGGTCGTGCAGCACGTAACATAAACGGTCGAGTAATTATGTATGCCGACAAAATTACCAATTCAATGCAGCGAACGATAGATGAGACCGAAAGACGACGCGAAAAACAAATAAAATATAACATCGAAAATAATATCACTCCACGACAAATCATAAATACCACCGAATCGGTTTTTGAGAAAAACAAAAAAGGAAAATCGTATATAGAACCCGATAAAGTTGAAATTGCTGCCGACCCAATTGTAAAATACATGACAAAAGATGGTTTGCAAAAAACAATTACCAAAACTAAAAAAGCGATGGAAGCAGCAGCAAAAGAACTCGATTTTATCGAAGCTACTCGTTTACGAGACGAAATGTTCGAACTCGAAAAAATATTTAATGAAAAGTATGGTTTTTGAAATGTATAAACGCCTATTTTTTACTCCATAGCGAGAATTTTGCCTGTCGATTGCTCAAGAATTTCAATTGTTTCTGGATTTCCATAATAATAGATATTTCCAACAGAATTGTACTCAACTTGTAGTTTATCAGAGGCATAAACAAAACAGTCTCCAGTAGAATTATTTATAACCTGACAATTAGTTGCGATAAAGTTATGCGAATAAACAAATCCATATCCTATCGAATATACATAGTTAAACTGTGTATGACCTTCCAATTTGAATGTTCCTGTTCCTGAGTGAACTCTGAAATAGGATGCATTACAGTCTAATTTTGCATAAACGCTTGATGCTCCAGTGCGAATATCGATATAAAATGTATCGACTGAGAGAGTGTCGTGAAAAAAAATATCGCTTGGGCCGTAAATTTCAATCTTATTTAAATTCTGAGTATGAACATCAAGGCTAATTAATTTACGATAACTTCTTGTCCAATTACACTTGTTGTCGTTTCTGATGCTCAATGTGCCATTTTTATTTTCAACTATTATCGAGGGAATAAGATTTTCGCCAGCCGAAATCTCTATAAAATCAATTGAGTCGTGAAAAATATTCACATCAAATTTATCTTCAATATACAAGGTTTGAAATTCAGCAAGTTCAATTTTTTTAGAAATAATATCACCAGTTCCTTTGAAACAATCGAACATATTCTCTTTTTTACAAGAGAAAAAAGCCATTATTATTAAAATTGCGAACACTTTTTTCATCTACACAAAGATAATTTTTTTGAACTTATATAAAGTTAAATTTTGTAAAGTTCGTAAAGTAAAAAGTTCATAAAGTGTTTAACGTGTTTTTTGGTCATTCCGAACTTCCTTGTGAGGAATCTTTTTTATTCAAATGATTGTAGATTTCTCGCAGGAAACTCGAAATGACAATCGGAGAGTGGCTGTTCATTTCGAAATGAGCGAAGGTGATTGAGAATTCTGTTGAATTTTAAAGAAATTATATTTATTCAAGCGGTTGAAATGACATTGGAAAATATGCAATTTTTAAATTAATTCTGAACTTTTGATGATTTTTGTTAGTCCTTCGTCAGAAATATTTTCTTTTTCAGATTTATCAAAAATTGACAGTAAATAAATGTTTTTATTTACAATTTTCACACAAGTAATTACCCTTGCACCACTCGATTTTCCAGTATTTTTTGAAGTAATTGCCATTCTAACTTTGTAGCAATCTTTTCCAAGTGAAATTCCTTGTAATGGATTATTTTTTAATGATTTTGATAGGGATAAAATATCCTCTTTTATAGAACGATATTTTTTAGATAAGTTTTTTAATTCTTTTTCAAAAGAACTTGTTGTGTAAATATTATAACTCATTTATCAACTCGTCAATTGATTTAAGTTTAATTTTACCTTTTTCGTGTAGTTCAATTTCGTGAAATGATTGTTTTAAATCTGTGATAATATTTTTGTGTTTACGATCCGACTTTATTTCTTTTTCTTCGGCAATCTTAACGAAATTGAAATTTTCAATAACTTTTAAAAAAAAATTATACTTACTGTCGGGAATATTTAAAACAATTTGCTTCATAACAGACTTATTTAGTACAAATATAATTCAATTTGATTTAAAAATAAATTTTTTTTGTAGAGATTTAACCCTGCGTTTGAAATGACAATCAGTGAGTGGCTATTCATTTCGAGGAAAGTGAAACGACGAGAAATCTTTGCCTTTGTGAAGTGAAGCAAAAAAAATAAGGTTGTAAAGTTTATAGAGATGAAATTCGTTTTATCTTTTTTATTATCACTATTTTTTCTAGCTATCGCCTTTCTTTATCTCGGCTTTCCTTTTCTATTTATGAATTTCTTTATATCTTTGTCCTTATTTAGATTAAATCAATATAAGATATGCTTAAGATTGAAAATTTACATGCAAATATCGACGGAAAAGAAATTCTTCGAGGGATAAACCTTGAAGTTAAGGCTGGCGAAGTTCACGCAATTATGGGACCAAACGGATCGGGAAAAAGTACGTTGGCTTCGGTATTAGCAGGCAGAGAGCTTTTTACGGTAACCGAAGGAAAAATTTCGTTCAACGGTAAAAATTTACTCGAAATGTCTCCCGAAGAAAGAGCTAGAGAAGGTATATTTCTTGGTTTTCAATATCCTATTGAGATTCCAGGTGTAAGCATGGTAAATTTTATGAAAACAGCTTTGAATGAAAAACGAAAACATCAAGGATTGGAGCCGTATTCTGCGTCTGAATTTTTGAAAATTATTCGAAAGAAATCAGAACTTGTCGAGATAGACCCAAAGCTTATTAGTCGTTCGGTTAACGAAGGTTTTTCGGGTGGCGAGAAAAAGAAAAACGAAATTCTTCAAATGGCTATGTTAGAGCCCAAATTGTCGATACTTGACGAAACCGATTCGGGTTTGGATATAGATGCTTTACGAATTGTCGCAAATGGAGTTAATAAACTTAAATCGACTGAAACAGCAAGCATTGTGATTACACATTATCAACGATTACTCGACTATATTGTGCCAGATGTTGTCCATGTTTTATATCAAGGACGAATTGTAAAGACCAGCGGAAAAGAACTTGCATTGGAACTCGAAGAAAAAGGATACGACTGGATAAAAAAAGAATTAGAAGAATAATTTATCAATTTGATAATGTGCTAATTTGAAAATTATAAATCATTCAACTTTACAAACTACCAAAATGGAAGAATTAATCGAAAAATATCATCAGATTTACAAAGAAAATCTTTCATCAATTTCAAACTCAATTCAAGGAGTAAGTGAAATAAGAAAGGCAGCTTTAGGTGATTTTTTAACAAAAGGATTTCCTGAAAAAAAGGACGAGCGATATAAGCATACTTTCATCAAAAATGAATTTAATAATTCATATCTGTTCGATTTAAAGGATTCAAGCTATAAGTTCAGTTTAGACGATGTTTTTCATTGCGATGTTCCAAACTTAAATACCGAAACAATTTCTGTTATAAACGGAAAGTATGCTGAGCAAGAAAAATTAACCGTTCACGAGAATGGTTTAATCATAGGAAGTTTGAAAGAAGCATCGATAAAATATCCTGAAATATTTCAAAAATATTTTTCTAAATCAATTAATAATAACGACGTTGTTAGCTCGTTAAACACCTTGCTCTCCATTGATGGGTTTTTTGTTTATGTTCCTAAAAACTTAATTGTTGAGCACCCCATTCAACTAATTAATATTCTCTCGGGAAAAGAAGATTTATCGGTTAGTCCACGAAATTTATTCATTATTGAAGAAAATAGTCAGGTAAAATTGGTTGTTTGCGACCATACTTTATCTGCGAACAAATTTTTATCAAACTCGGTAACGGAAATTTTTGCCGAAGAAAATGCTATTTTCGATTTTTATAATTTGCAAAATCAGCACAATGGGGCTTCAAATATCTCATCAGTGTTTATAAAACAAAAAAAACATAGTGTAGTCTCAGCTGGGTTATTTACTTTGCATGGCGGCTTAGTCCGAAATAATGTGAACGTAATAATGGATGACGAACATTGCGAAAATAATTTGTATGGACTTTATTTAACCGATAGATTCCAGCATATCGATAATTATGTAAATATCGAACATTCAAAACCAAATTGTAGAAGCAATCAGCTATTTAAAGGAATTCTTGACGATACGGCAACAGGAGCTTTTAATGGAAGAATATTGGTAAAGCAAGATGCTCAAAATACTGTAGCTTTTCAACGAAACAACAATATTTTGTTAACCAACGATGCAAAAATAAATACCAAACCGCAACTTGAAATTTATGCCGACGATGTAAAATGCAGTCACGGAGCAACCGTTGGACGGCTCGACGAAAATGCAATGTTTTATATGCGTTCGCGCGGAATTTCTGAAAAAGAAGCAAGAATGTTGCTGATGTTTGGTTTTGCTTACGAAGTAATAAAAGAAATAAAAGTTGATGGTATCCGTGAACGAATTGACGATATGGTTGCAAAACGACTTCGAGGTGAACTTTCTCGATGCAGTAATTGTGTGATTAATTGTTGTTAACTTTCTATATTACAATTCATCAAACGGATTAATTGTAAAAATAATAAACGATTAAAATTGCTAAATGCAAAACTATAAATCCATATTAGAGCCCGAAAGTTTTTACCATATTTACAATCGGGCAAATGGTTGTGAGCAATTGTTTCGCAGTGATGAAAACTATTTTTATTTTTTACGCCAATACGACTTACACATTACCCCAATTGCTAAAACATTAGCTTATTGTTTAATGCCTAATCATTTTCATTTTTTGGTGCAAATGAAGCAAGTGCCAATCACAAACCTTCAAGGTTTTAAAAACCTTGAAGGTTTCTATAGCAAACAATTTAGCAATTTATTTAATTCATATACCAAGTCCTACAACAAAAAATTCAATCGCAAAGGAAGCTTGTTTATACCAAGATTTAATCGTAAAAAAATCAATTTAGAATCGTATCTTCAAAATACAATAAATTATATACATCAAAACCCTGTTCTGCATAATTTAGCTGATGAAATTGATGAATGGAAATACAGCTCATATAATGCTTTTATAGATAGTAAGCCAACTAAATTAGATAAGGAATTTGTAATAGAATTATTTGACGATAAGGATAACTTTGTAGCATTTCATAAAGAAAAGAGTATAACTAAATTTGCTCAGGAAATGGAGTTATTGTATTAGTTAAATCTAGAAAGAAGATGAGAGTATAAGTTTTACCGAAATCAGAGTTTTGATATTTTAAATATAGCAATATAAGTATGTTTGACATTAATAAAATAAGAGCCGACTTCCCAATTTTAAATCAAAAGATTTACAACAAGCCTTTTGTGTATTTTGATAATGGAGCAACGACTCAAAAACCTCAAATTGTAATCGATCGAATGGTTGAAATATTTACCAAAGAAAATAGTAATATTCATCGAGGAGTACATTATTTGAGTGGAAAAATGACCGAATCATACGAGAATGCTCGTGCGATTGTCAAAAATTTTATCAATGCAAAATACAATCACGAAATTATTTTCACCTCAGGAACAACCGGCTCGATTAACGCATTGGCTTTTTCGTTTGGAGAAAAATATATAAGCGAAGGTGATGAAATTTTAATTTCTGCCCTTGAACATCATGCTAATATTGTTCCTTGGCAGATGCTTTGTGAACGTAAAAATGCGATTTTAAAAGTAATTCCAATCAACGATAAAGGCGAAATTATATTCGAAGAATACGAAAAATTGCTTTCCGATAAAACAAAAATTGTTGCTGTAAATCATATTTCAAACTCGCTTGGGACAATCAACCCAATTAAAGAAATTATTGCAAAAGCTCACGAACATAATATTCCTGTATTAATCGATGGAGCTCAAAGCATTCAACATACAATAATTGACGTTCAAGAATTGGATTGTGATTTTTTCGCATTTTCAGGACATAAAGTTTACGGTCCAAACGGAATAGGAGTTTTGTACGGGAAAGAAAAATATTTAGAAGAAATGCCTCCGTATCAGGGTGGGGGAGACATGGTAAAATCAGTTACGTTCGAAAAAACTATTTACAATCGTCTGCCATTTAAGTTCGAGGCTGGAACAACCAATTATACGGGAGCAGTCGGACTTGGAACAGCGATTGAATACATTCAAAGTCTTGGAATCGAAAATATTGCAAATTACGAAGCAAAATTGTTACAGTACGCTAACAAAAAGTTAGCAGGAATCGAAAATCTTACGATTTATGGAACATCGGAGCACAAAGCAAGTGTTATTTCTTTTTTAGTAAACACCGTTCATCACTACGACACTGGAATGATTTTGGATAAACTTGGAATTGCTGTCCGTACTGGAACGCATTGCACAGAGCCAATTATGCAACGATTTAATATTCAGGGAACTGTTCGTGCTTCGATGTGTTTTTACAATACAATTGAAGAAATAGATTTATTTGTTGAAGCGATTATTCGTGTTAAAAAAATGTTCGGAATATCATAGCTTGATTCTTGAAAAATCAAGACATTACAAATTTTACAAAATTAATAATCGATTAAGTAGTTCCGTAAAATACATAGATTCAAGTATTAAATTCTAACATTCAATTCATATAAGCAAAAAACATTTTTTACTGTACTTGGTTTTTGTTAAACTGACAAGAAAACAAACAAGACCGAAAAACTACATTATTTTTTCTTAATTTGTCGTTAACACGGATACTATTTTATATCTTTACACAAGAAAACACACATAAAAATATAAACAGATGAAATTTTTTATCGACACAGCCAATCTTGCTCAAATAAAAGAAGCACAAGAATTAGGAATATTAGACGGCGTTACAACGAACCCTTCGTTAATGGCAAAAGAAGGAATCAAAGGGCAAAAAAACATTCTGCAACATTATGTTAATATTTGCAATATTGTTGATGGTGATGTTAGTGCCGAAGTTATTTCAACCGATTTCGAAGGAATGATTAAAGAGGGTAAAAAATTAGCTGCTTTACATCCACAAATTGTTGTAAAAGTTCCAGTTACAAAAGACGGAATTAAAGCAATAAAGTATTTTACTGACAATGGAATCAAAACAAATTGCACCTTAGTTTTTTCGGTTGGACAAGCTCTTTTGGCGGCTAAAGCGGGAGCAACTTATGTCTCGCCTTTTGTTGGTCGTTTAGACGATAATTCAACCGATGGAGTTGAACTTGTTGAGCGTATTATTGATGTTTACAATTATTACGAATTCGAAACACAAGTTATTGCCGCTTCAATTCGACATACAATGCACATTGTAAAATGTATGGAAGTTGGTGCCGACGTAGCAACCTGCCCATTAAGTGCAATATTGGGTTTGTTAAATCATCCTTTGACCGATATAGGAATTGCTCAATTTATAGCCGACTACAAAAAAGTAAACGGATAAATATTTATACATTGGCTGTTGTAAAAAACAGCCTTTTTCTTTTACTATGAATAAGGAAAAAATATTATTGATTGATGACGAGGAAGATGTATTGGAATTCCTTGGATTTAATCTAAAAAAATCAGATTTTGAAGTATTTACGGCTTCTAACGGAAAAGATGGGTTGAAATTGGCAAAAGAAATAAAGCCCGATTTAATCATTCTTGATGTAATGATGCCTGAGATGGACGGAATCGAGACCTGCGAAGCAATTCGTAATACCGACGATTTAAAAAATACGCTCGTTATTTTTTTGACAGCTCGTGGCGAAGATTATTCGCAAATCGCAGGTTTTGATGCCGGAGCCGACGACTATGTAATAAAACCCATAAAACCCAAAGTGCTTATTTCGAGAGTTCATGCATTGCTCAAACGAAAAGCAAATTTGTCGAATCAAACAAATTCAACAAATGCGGAATTTCCAATGGTCGGAATTTCGATTGACAAAGAACGTTTTTTAGTTATCAAAGACGGAGAAGAATTGTCGTTTCCCAAAAAAGAATTTGAGCTATTATCCTTGTTGTTTTCTAAACCTGAGCGAGTTTTCAGTCGTGAAGAAATTATGCAATCGGTTTGGGGCGATGTCCCATTCGTAGGTGACAGAACCATTGATGTTCACATACGAAAATTAAGAGAAAAAATAGGCGATAATCACATCAAAACACTCAAAGGGGTTGGCTATAAGTTCGTGCCGTAACAATTTTTCAAGTCTATTTTGCTTATACTTTGATATCTCTGATTCGTAGTTGAAGCGAGGTTTTTCCCATAAATTCATTTTCCTCAATGCTGTAACAAACATCAAAGCTTTGTCGATTGGTTAAGATTTTTTTAAATTTTGCTAATCCAAAACCGATAGCTGGAAATTTTTTGTAAGGGTCGGTTTCTTCAACTAAATCGAATTTTATATGTTCCGATTCTTTTCCAACAAGCTTTCCGCTTCCAAAATCTGAAACTTTTCGAGTTACAAAAACAGGACTCATATTTTCAGGACCAAAGGGCTGAAATTGCTTTAATATTCGATAAAACTTTGGAGTAATATCGCCAAGATTTATTATTGCATCAATATCAATTTGAGGAGTTAACTGAACTTCGGTAATATTTTTTGAAACAAATTCGTCGAAACGGTTTTTAAACTTAGCTAAATTCTCTTCCTTTAAGGTTAAGCCTGCAGCATACATGTGTCCACCAAAGTTTTCGAGTAAATCGCTGCATGATTCGATCGCTTTATATAAGTCAAATCCGGCAACTGAACGAGCCGAACCGGTTACAAATCCATTCGATTTTGTAAGAACAACTGTTGGGCGATAATATGTTTCGATTAAACGAGATGCAACAATTCCCAATACGCCTTTGTGCCAATCTGGATTATATACTACGGTAGATTTTTTCGATTCAATGTCATCAAGTTGCTTAATCATTTCGATGGCTTCAGCGGTAATATTTTGATCTAAATCTTTACGATCGTTGTTAAATACATTTATAATTTTTGCAATTTTATCGGCAGCGGTATTTTTATCTGATATTAATAAATCGACAGCTTTTTCGCCTGAATCTATTCTTCCGGCAGCATTAATTCTTGGACCAATTTTGAAAACAATATCACTTATCGTAATATCAGAACCAAGATTTGCTAAATGAATAATCGATTTAAGACCAATCATTGCATCAGAATTCAGTTTTTTTAAACCAAAATGTGCAATAACTCGATTTTCACCAATCACGGGGACAATATCCGAAGCTATGCTTACTGTAACTAAATCGATGTATTGGTACAATTCGTCGAACGAAATTCTGTTTTTTATGCAAAAGGCATGTAGAAATTTGAACCCAACTCCGCAGCCAGATAATTCTTTAAATGGATATTCACAGTCTTTTCGTTTTGGATCGAGTACGGCAACCGCTTTTGGTAATTCATCTCCAGGATAATGATGGTCGCAGATAATAAAATCAATCCCCAACTCATTTGCTTTGTCGATTTTTTCATTTGCTTTTATTCCGCAATCCAGTGCAATAACAAGCGAATAATCGTGTTGATCGGCATAATCTATAGCTTTGTACGAAATGCCGTATCCTTCGTTGTATCTGTCGGGAATGTAGTATTTTATTTCAGAAACCCGGTCTTGCAAAAAACTGTAAACTAAGGCAACTGAGGTTGTCCCATCTACATCGTAATCGCCATAAATCAAAATTCGTTCGTCGTTTTTTATCGCTTTTTCAAGACGATTGACAGCAACTCCCATGTCTTTCATCTTGTATGGATCGTGGAGGTCGGAAATTTTTGGGCGAAAATAAGCCTTAGCTTCGTCAAATGTTTTAACGCCTCGTTGAATAAGAAGTTTTGCAATAGGAATTTCGACATTTAACTCTGAAGCTAAATTTTCAACTTCTTGAGTTGTTTCAATGTGTTTTATTACCCACTGCTTTTCCATTCGCTTACGATGTAATTAATTTTGCTTGAAAAACAGCTTCAAACTTACTTTTTAATATTTCATGAACATCTTTTAAGTTCACTTGTCTTCCGAGTTCTTTTTCAAAAGAGGTTACTCCTTTATCGATAAAGCCACACGGATTTATATTTGTAAAATATTTTAAATCGGTATTTACATTTAATGCAAACCCGTGCATAGTAACCCAACGGCTTGCTCGGACTCCCATTGCACAAATTTTTCGGGCTTTTGGTGTTTCCGGCTCAATCCAAACTCCGGTTGCTCCTTTTAATCGATCTCCTACAATTCCAAATTCAGCAATGGTTTGAATAATTACTTCTTCCAAATCTCGCATGTAGCGATGTATATCTAAATAAAAATTATCTAAATCTAAAATCGGATAACCAACAATTTGCCCTGGCCCGTGATATGTAATGTCGCCACCTCGGTTTATTTTGTAAAACTCAGCCCCTTGACTCTTTAAATAGTTTTCGGTAACGAGTAAATTTTGTTCATCGCCGCTTTTGCCAAGTGTATATACATTGGGGTGTTCGCAAAACAAAAGATAATTAGGAGTCGGCTTTGCAAGAGATTTTTCAACTTCTCGATTTTTTAATTTAACGCCAACGATTTCTTGAAATAAATCTTCTTGAAAATCCCAAGCTTTTTTATAATTGATAATTCCTAAGTTTTTATAGACAACGTGCTTTTTCATTTGTGTGCTGTATATCAAACACTTACAATTGGCTTGCGTGTAAATGTTTCGTAGGTAAATATAGTTAGTTTTTTTTTGTTTTTTATATTAAATCAAACAACTTTTACAATGATGGCTTTAATAAAATTGTATCTTTGCACTCAATTTAATAGTTAGATTAATAATTATGAGCCATTTAGACTTAAGCGAACAGGAAATTATTCGAAGAAATTCTCTCGAAGAGTTAAGAAGTTTAGGAATTAATCCTTACCCTGCTGATGAATTTGAAGTAAATGTTACAGCAGTAGATATAAAAGATAATTTTAGCGAAGAAAAAAACAATTTTCAAAACATAAGTTTTGCTGGACGTATCATGAGTCGTAGAATTATGGGAAGTGCTTCATTTGTTGAGCTTCAAGACCATACCGGAAAAGTACAGGTTTATGTTAATCGCGATATTATTTCTCCTGACGAAGACAAAACATTATACAATACTGTGTTTAAACGATTGCTCGATATTGGAGATATTATTGGTGTTAAAGGCGATGTTTTTATTACCAAAATGGGCGAAATTTCTATTCGTGCCAATTCAATGACAATTTTGAGCAAATCGATACGTCCTCTTCCTATTGTTAAAGAAAAAGAAGGAACAACTTTCGATGCTTTTACTGACCCTGAACAACGATACCGAAATCGTTCGTTGGATTTAATCGTTAATCATCACGTTAAAGAAACCTTTATAAAACGAAGCAAATTGGTAAATACCATGCGTCAATTTTTATCAGATAAAGGTTATTTAGAAGTTGAGACTCCTGTGCTTCAACCTCTTTACGGCGGAGCTGCTGCTCGTCCGTTCAAAACACATCATAATTCGTTGGATACAACCTTATATTTGCGTATTGCTAATGAACTTTATTTGAAACGACTTATTGTTGGTGGATTTGAAGGCGTTTACGAGTTTGCAAAAGATTTTCGTAACGAAGGAATGGATCGTTTTCATAATCCAGAATTTACGCAAATGGAACTGTATGTAGCATACAAAGATTACAATTGGATGATGAAACTTGTGGAAGAAATGGTTGAAAAAATTGCAATCGAATTACATGGAACTACAAGCGTTCAGGTAGGCGAAAACGTAATAAATTTCAAAAGCCCATGGAAACGCTTAACCATGTTTGAAGCGATAAAAGAATATACTGGAATCGACATTTCGGAAATGAACGAAGAAGAACTTCGAAAAACGGCTACAAAACTTGAAGTCAAAATTGACGAAAGCATGGGAAAAGGAAAGTTGATTGATGAAATTTTTGGCGAAACATGTGAAGCAAAATTAATTCAACCGACTTTTATTACCGATTATCCGGTTGAAATGTCGCCGTTAGCTAAAAAGCACAGAACAAAAGAAGGGTTGGTAGAGCGTTTTGAAGCAATTTGTAATGGAAAAGAACTTTGTAACGCATATTCGGAGTTAAATGACCCAATCGACCAGCGAAATCGTTTCGAAGAACAATTGCTTCTTGCAAAAAGAGGCGACGAAGAAGCTATGATGCTTGATGAAGATTTTCTAAAATCAATTGAATTTGGGATGCCTCCAACTGCCGGTTTGGGAATTGGAATCGACCGCCTTACAATGATGATGACCAACTCGCATTCGATTCAAGATGTATTGTTTTTCCCACAAATGCGACCAGAGAAGAAAAGCATGCGTGACGATAACGAAAAATATTTACAAATGGGTATTCCTGAAAATTGGATATCTGTGATTCAAAAAATGGGATATATGACGGTTGATTCGTTTAAAAAAGTAAATCCAAATAAATTTCATCAAGAACTTTGTGGAATGAACAAAAAGCACAAATTGGAATTAGCAAATCCAAGTGTTGAAGATGTTAGAAATTGGTGCAAATAAATTAGTTAAAAGTTTGTAAAGTCCATAGAGTTTGTAAAGTTGAAATCGTTGATTTTTGTTGTTAGGTTATCGTGTTTAACTAAATCAAAAAAATTATTAGCGAATAAGCTTATCAATTTAACTACACTCCAAACTTTATGGACTTTATAAACTTTATGAACTTTATAACTAAATGTTATGAATAAAAAATCGAAAATAGCAGTAATCGGTGAAGGTAGTTGGGCAACAGCTATTGTAAAAATATTATCGAACAATATCGATAAAATCAATTGGTATGTTCGTTCAAAAGACGCAATTAATTTCATTAAAAGACATCATCATAATCCGAATTTTTTAAGTTCGGTAGAACTCGACACAAGCAAGTTGAAATTGTACGGTAATGCCAAAGATGCAATTTTGGATTCCGAAATTATTTTCTTTGTTGTTCCTTCGGCTTTTTTAAAAGTTACTATCGAAGGAATTACAGCTAAAGATTTGGAAGATAAATACATTGTTTCGGCAATAAAAGGTATTATTCCTGAAGAAAATCAAACTGTTTGTACTTTTTTCAACGAAAAATACAAGGTGTCGAAAGATAACATGGCTATTGTGTCAGGTCCGTGCCATGCCGAAGAAGTTGCATTAGAACGATTGTCGTATTTAACGGTAGCTTCGAATTTTTCGGAAAATGCACGACACATTTCGAATCTTATGGAGTGTAGGTATATCAAAACCACTATTTCTGACGACATGATTGGGTCTGAATACGGAACGGTTTTAAAAAATATTATGGCAGTTGCTGCAGGAATTTGTCACGGAGTTGGATTTGGCGATAATTTTCAGGCTGTGCTTATTTCAAATGCCATACAAGAAATGAAACGGTTTATAGATGTGATACACCCAAAACATCGCGACATCGACAGTTCTGTTTACTTGGGCGATTTATTGGTAACAGCATATTCGCAATTTAGTAGAAATCGAACTTTTGGGAACATGATTGGCAAAGGATATTCGGTAAAATCGGCACAATTGGAAATGAATATGGTTGCCGAAGGATATTATGCTACACAAAGTATTTACGAAATCAACAAACAATACAATGTGCATATGCCGATATGCAATGCGGTTTACAATATTCTATACGGAAAAATCTCGCCAGATATCGAAATTAAATTATTGACCGAAGAGTTGAGGTAATTTTTCTGACTACAAAATAATATACCTTTTTTTTAACATTGACAAAGTTCGAAACTTTGTCAATGTTTAATAATAACGAGTTTAGGGTTGTATTTGGACAATCAACAATTCTTGTTTGTTTTAATTGCGAAAATATGGACTGAAACCCCAACAGCAATGCCAATTAGCAATATTTTTATCAAACTATTTTCGACGACAAAAAATACAGAATATAAAATTGTTCCATACAAAAGAGTAAGGACAAAAATTTTTAATTTCAACGAAATCCCCCTGCCTTCGCTATACGATTTTAGATATTTTCCAAATATTCGATTGTTGTGCAGCCAATTGTGAAGTTTTTTCGAACTTCGACAAAATAAAAATGCCGATAATAGTAAAAATGGAGTTGTCGGTAACAAGGGAAGAAATAGCCCGATTATTCCAAAAAACAGCGAGAATATTCCGAGTACAATAAAAAGATATTTCAAAAAACCGTATTGCATTTATCTTTTCATTAATTTTTCGATTTCTCTGGCTTCAATGGGGATATTTGCCATTAAATCAATCGGAACATCATCGACCAATATGTCGTTTTCGATTCTAATTCCAATTGCTTCTTCTTTGATATATAATCCGGGTTCGCAAGTCAAAATCATGCCTTTTTGCAGAATATCGGTTTTATTTCCCACATCGTGAACGTCTAATCCCATAAAATGTGAAGTTCCGTGCATAAAATACTTTCGGTACAATGGAAAGTCCTTGTCTTGATTCTTTACATCATCTGCTGTAAATAAACCGAGTTTAATCATTTCCTCCTCCATTAATTTATTCACGGTTTCGTTTATTTTTTCGATGCTATTTCCCGGAACGAATAACTTACGAGCTTCGTTGAATACCGACAATACAGCATTATAACAGTCGAGTTGCCGCTTGGTGAATTTTCCGTTTACGGGAATGGTTCTCGAACAGTCGGAGGCGTAATTTGCATATTCTGCTCCAAAGTCCAACAGCAATAAATCGTTATTGTTGCAGACTTTGTCGTTTTCGATATAATGAAGCGAGCATGCATTTATTCCCGATGCTACAATTGGACGATATGCGTGATTTGCCCCCGATTTATTAAATTCGTAAGTAATTTCTGCTTCTACTTCGTATTCTTTTATGTTCGGGTCAACGATTTTAAGAATTTTGTTGAATGTTTTATGAGTAATCTCGCAGGCTTTTTCGATAAGCCGAATTTCTTCGGGTTCTTTTATCGTTCTTAAAATGTGTAGGGTTTTTTCAAATCCGTGCACGCTCAAATGTGGATATTTTTTAAGAGATTCCTTATAAAATCGAAGCGACTTGTGGCTATATTCAACGTTATTTTTCGAAGCAATAACATTGTCGAGATAAATGTTTTCGAGTTTTGGAATTATCGAATCAACATAGCTTTCAAATTCGTCGATGTATTTTACATTTTTGATTCCCGAAATTTGTTGGGCTTCTTTTATGGTGAGTTTATGACCATTCCAGATTTCCATTTTTTCGTTTGGACGAAGAATAAATAACTGTTCTTCAATCGAATGTTGATTCCCAATACATAAAATTGTTTTTTCCTGTTCTATTCCGGTTAAATAAAAAAGGTCGGAGTTTTGACGAAACTTGTGAAATTGATCTCCGTTTCTGATAAATTCATCGGACGAAAAAACCACAAAGACCGAACTTTTAACTAAAATGTCGGATAGCTTTTTTCGATTTTTAATAAACAAGTCGGGCTTTATTTTTTTATATCTCATTTATATTTCAATGATTACAAATAACACTATTTCGGTCAATTTTTTACAATATGTTGGTTATTAGCAAAACTCCTCGCTTGGCATATGAACGACAAATAACTAAAAATCAACACATTGTCATTTCGACGATAGGAGAAATCTAAAAAAAGACCGAACAATTAGAAAAAAAAACAAACTTAAAAAAAATTATGATTCTTGACTTGTTAAATTACCAATCTTTTCATAAGCTTGTTGATTTGGCGGTTTTTTTATTTTGCTTGAAGCTCATCATCTCACAAAAATTACTCTTTTAAAATTATTTGACTAAATATTTATTTTGTATTTTTAGAAAATATTAATGACTTGTATTTGGTAAAAAGGGGGATGTATAAATTAGTTAGAGCCAAAGAATGAAGGTTCTCGTGCTAAAATCGATTAATTTGAAATTTATAAGATAAAAATGCTAATTTTTATAGGCGAATTTGCCTCTTATTTGTTATCTTTATTGCTTTAAAAAAAATACTATAAAACAATAAGTTATTAAAAGCAAATGAATTATGTAAACATTTTCTCTGATTTGGGTTTTAACTTCAAAGTAGATTTGAAGCCTAAACCTATTGATGTAGAAAAAAATTATGCTTTAACTGAAAGACTTAAAAAATCTGTTTTCTATTACAAAAGCCCCAAAAATACCAATACTTCATTTTATTTAATTACAACATACTTAGAGACTTCTGAATTTGAAGAAATCAGAAAATATATATGGAATAGAAATGATGCAGATTTAATTTTCTATTATCCTAATGATGACTCAAAATTAGATATGTATTATGCTAAATACTCACCTAAAATAAGTAACAAAGAGAGTATTTTAGAAACCTTTTCAACTATTCAAAAAGATTTAGATAAACTTGAAAATATCAATAAATGGCAGTTTGATAGTGGTGCTTTTTGGTTAAACTATCAAAGGTATATTGATAAAGCAAAGTGCAAAGGAATTGATAAAGAGTTAGTTTCTACTTTAAAGGACTTGAAAGACAAGCTTTATAACACCTTAAACAATTTAATTTCTGAAGAAAATGAATTAAATAAAGTTGTACAAGCTTTAATAGATAGAACGCTTTATATTAAATTTTTAGAAGATAAGCATATTATTAACTCACACTTTTATAATCATTATTTTAAAGATTCTACTCTTGATTACAGAAAATTATTAAAAAATAATCCAACCGAAGTAAATATCTTATTTGAAAAAATTCACGAAATCTTTAATAATGCCTTATTCGACCATCCAACAATTGATGATATATATTTAACTAGTGATGTTCGCAATTTAATAGCAGCTTCATTTAATACAGAAAAAACAGGACAATTAAGATTATTCGATTTTCAATTTAATTTATTACCCATTGAGCTTATTAGTTATATTTATGAAGTTTTCTTATCAGAAAAACAAAAGGAAAACGGAATTTACTATACCCCAAAAAAATTAGTCCAATTAATTGTTGATGATGTAATAAATGATGATAAAATAGGCTCAATTTTAGACCCTTCATGCGGCTCTGGAATGTTCCTTGTTGTTGGTTATCAAAGGCTTTTAGAAATAGCACAGAAACAAAACAAAGAACCTGAAAATAATATTGCTAAAATAATATTTAGGACTAAACTTTTATTTGATAATATTTATGGGATTGAAAAGGAATTAACAGCAAAAAGGTTTACACTGTTTTCTCTTTCGTTACAGATTTTCAAAAATATACCAGCAGAAGAAATCAAATTGTTTATAGCAAATGAATTAAAGAAGAATAATGAAATCACGATTTTTAAAGAATATGATTTCTATAAAAATATCATCTGTCAGAATACTTTAGACATTGATAATCCTGCTTTTAAAGACAAAACATTTGATTACATAGTAGGAAATCCTCCGTTTGTAAGAAAAGAAGTAAGTGAAGAAGCAAAGGATTTCACAAACAACTATCAACTTGAGCATTTAGGAAATATACATATTGCAAAAAATATTATTGATGGATACCAGATTTCGCAATGCTTCTTACTAAAAATAAAAGAGTGGAGTAAGCTTGATACAAGATTTGGATTTGTATCGAATAGCTCTAATTTCTATAATGAAGCCGAAAAGTTTCAAAATTTCTTTTATTCAAATTATGGAATTGAAAAAATATATGAGCTTTCGAGGGTAAAAGACATTTTGTTTAAAAAACCAAAAGAAAGCGTTGTGGCAATTGTTTTAACTAATAACTACAAGAATAATGTAATTGATTACTATTCTGTTGATAAAGGATTGTTCTCAGAAAAACCATTTGAATTGTTGATAATTCAAGAGGATAAAGTTATTCAAATTGAGCAGGGAAAACTTATTGAAAAACAGATAGGATTAAGAGATTTTTTGATAGGAAATGATTTTGATAGAAATTTAGTTAAAAAAATCAGAGATAATAAATGTTTGATTTCAATACTAAATACAAATCAAATTACATATAGAGGATTAGAACGTATTCAGAATAAAAGACTTGCAGCGTATTTTAATATAACTGATGAGGATTTTAATAAATTAGCCCAAAATGAAAGAAATAAATTTCATTTAGAATATGCTAAAGAAAAATATTTGACAAATGAGTATATTGATAATTCCTCCGTTCCTTATTTATATTCAGCAAAAAAAATATCCCCTTTTAAAGTTGATAATGATTTATTTATTAAATTATCAGAGATAAATAATAATAATTTCAGAAGGTTTAATTCAATAAGTTCTTTTAGCGAAAAGAAAATATTATTAAATAGGTTTGGTGGAAAAATTAATGCGGCTTTTGCTGATTACACGATTGCATTTTCTACATATATATTCTGTATAACTCTAAAAAAAGAAAATTTATACTATTTAATTACTGCTTTGTTAAATTCAGAAATATGTAATTATTATTTAAACCTTTTTGACAGGAAAAGAGGTGAGGCAAATTATTCAAATATTGATTTATCTGCAATTAAAAATATCCCAATTCCAAAAGAATTAGACCAAGATTTAGTAACTCAAATATCTAATATAAGCAAAGACCTGACCGATGGAAAGTATGAATACTCAAAAAAAGAAAATGAATTGAATGAACTCATTTTTGATTTATATGAGTTATCCTACTTGGAAAAGCAACGAATTAAAGACTATTTTTTACTTAATGCAAAAAAGCCAACAACACCTTCTTTAATTAAAAACTACGAAGATACTTTGATAGAAACTTTAGAGTTTTATTTTTCACAAAAAATTACTATTGAAAACTTTATTGCTTTCAATTTAAGAGTTTTAAAAGTTTTTTTTGGCACAAATGACAATCCTACGGCAAAGAAAGTTGGGTACTATACATTAGAACAGATTTTTAAAGAAAATAAAATGGGTAACTTCTTTCTGTATCAAGAATTTATCTTTGGTAAAGACTGTATTTATATTCTAAAAAAAGACATTAATCAAAACTGGACAGAAACAAAGGCATTTGAAGATGGACAAGATATTTTAAAGCATTTGATACATAATGGAAATGGAAAGAGAATACATTAAAGTTAATAAACCCTCTCAATTGCCAAACTATATCCATCTTTTAAAAGAATTGGATGATGATTTTTGGAAAAAATGGATTTTCTATTATTTACTCACATTTTATCAAAATTACGATAGCATAGAATTAAAAGAAAAGATTAAAAAATCATATCCAAGAGTTGAAAGAGAAATTGCAAAATTTTTAAGGATTAAACTAAATGCTGATAGGGAATTTAGCTATCATTTTACGGCTTTTGGAGAAAATACAAATGATGAAGAAGTTGAGGGAAATTATGATATTACCATACATAGCACGAATTGGAAAAGCAAAGAATTCCATTTTGAGTGTAAAAATTTGAATGATAGTCAAGATTTAGTCAATAAATACGTTTACTATAATACTTACAAGAAGGACTCAAACAATGAAAACATCTTTGATGGCGGTGTTTATCGATACTTCAATGGAAAATATGCTCAAAAATTAGATTTTGGCGGTATGATAGGTTTTGTGTTAGAGGGAGATGTTTTATCTGCAAAAAATGAGATTATATCTAAACTAAATGAAAAATTCAATACTACATCTGATGGCGATTTAATAAGAATTGTAGATAATTCAATAGAAGAAAATGAATTTACTTTCGATAGTTACCATAATAGGTTTAGCTCTGAATTTATAATACATCATTTGCTCTTTAATTTCTCTTGATTTTTTATTGCATTAGACACAAAAGAAGATATTTCTTATGTCGAAAAAAGAATAGTTATAAAAAATTCACTGTCTATAACATCATGCAAGCCGCATATTTGCATGAATAACACTAAGCTTCGCTATGTGAGTAGGTCTAAGGTAAGCGAAACTACTGCCTATGCAAGAACCTTTACTGACAAGGCTTTGAAGATAGAGTGAACCTTGAACAATTAACAAAAACGGAAAATAAATTGATGACAATGGAAAACAATAAAATGCTTAGTCGCTACTATTATTACTACCAGATGATGAAAAGGTAGAAACTAAAAAATATTCGCAAATACATTTTGAATTCTCGCATTTGAAGGTTATTTTTATTCAAATTTACAATGAAATTTAAGTTTTTAGACTTGCAGGAGTATGTAATAATCAGAAATATCAACATAAAGCTATGAGAAAAGCATTCATATTTGGGCTATTATTAATTACAATATTTCCCCTTTATGGGCAAAACAATACTGATACCATTGAAGTAAAGAGTGCACCAATAAGTGTCATTTTTTTACAGAATGGTAAAAAACTAACTCCACGAAATCTTCTTGAAATTTCCGCATCAAATGAAGCGTCTTATAATGAAATGAAAATTGCAAAAAGGTATTCTGACATAGCTACAGTTTTTGGCTCTGCTGGTGGTTTTATGCTTGGCTGGCAGCTAGGTACAGCAACGGGTGGAGGGGAGCCAAATTGGAATTTGGCAGCTGTTGGGGCAGGACTGATTGTTGTTTCAATTCCTTTTTCGTTAGCCTATACTAAACATACCAGAAAAGCAGTCGATATATACAATAATGGTTTGCAACAAACAGGAAGAAATAGTGTTGAGTTTAAATTCGGACTTTCCTATAACGGAATTGGGTTAAGAATAAGGTATTAATCAGTTCATTAACAAAAAATCATTATACTTAAGGACAATCATTTCACCCCATCTTCTTATAAATGAAAATAAAGAAGCCTTTTTTCGTATTATTTTGACGAAAAATATTTTTGTATCGATTAAAATACGACCTTTGCAGGCTTAAATTTTTACCCACAGAATACAATTACACAATGACTTTACAAAAAATTAGAAACATTGGCATCGCTGCTCATATCGATGCCGGCAAGACAACCGTAACCGAACGTATTTTATTTTTTACCGGAGTAACGCGAAAAACAGGCGAAGTTCACGATGGACAAGCCACCATGGATTTTATGAAACAAGAACAAGAGCGAGGTATTACTATTGCTTCGGCTGCAATTTCTTGTCAATGGGATGGAAATCAAATAAATATTATCGACACTCCTGGGCACGTCGATTTTACAGTTGAGGTTGAACGTTCGCTGCGAGTTATCGACGGAATGGTTGCTGTTTTTTGTGCGGTAGGAGGTGTTGAACCCCAAACCGAAACAGTATGGAATCAAGCCGATAGATATAAAGTTCCGAGAATAGCTTTTATTAATAAAATGGATCGCACCGGAGCCGATTTCAACGAAGTAGTTGATATGATGAACCGATATCTTGATGCAAATGCTTTTCCTCTTCAACTTCCAATAGGAGCTGAAGAAAATTTTACGGGAGTTATTGATATCATCGAACGTAAAGCATATATTTTCGAAGAACACGAAAAAGAAATCAAAGAAATTCCATCGGAGTATAAAGATAAAGTCGAAGAAGTTAGAAACCAACTAATTGAAAAACTTTCGGATTTCGATAACGAAATAGCCGAATTGTATTTAGACGAAAAAGAAGTTTCGCCCGAATTGCTTAGAAAAGCAGCCCGAAGAGCGACTCTAAAACTTCTGATTACACCGGTATTTTGCGGTGCGGCTTACAAAAACAAAGGTATTCGTTTGTTGTTAAATGCCGTAAACGATTTACTTCCTTCTCCGATAGATATTGGAGCAATTTTCGGAACCGATATCGATGATGTTGAAAAAACACACAAAAGAAATCCTTCGTCGAGTGAACCATTTTCAGCCTTGGCTTTCAAAATTATTAACGACCCATTCGTAGGACAACAAACATTTATTCGTATTTATTCAGGCTCGCTTGAAGGTGGAATGCAATTGTATAATCCGGGCAAACGCAAACACGAGCGAATAGGTAGAATTTTGAAAATTAAAGCTAAAGAACGAGAAGAAGTTGCGTCAGCCGGACCCGGAGATATTGTTGCTCTTATCGGCATGAAATATACAAAAACAGGCGATACTTTGTGCGATAACGAACATCGATTGTTGTTAGAAAATATTCATATTGCACCAACCGTAATAGAATTAAAAATTGCACCAAAAGTTAGAAAAGACCAAAGTAAATTAGGCGAAGCCTTGGGCAAATTGTCAAACGAAGATCCATCGTTCAATGCACGATATAACGAAGAAACCTGCGAGACTATTATTTCAGGAATGGGAGAGTTGCATCTAGAAATTATTATGGATAGGTTAATTACTGAGTTTAAGGTTGAGGTTGAAGTTGGAGCTCCATCGGTTGCTTACCGCGAAGCAATTTCTCATGAAGTTCAGGCTGATTATAAATATGCGAAACAAAGCGGAGGACGAGGACAATTTGCACATACCATCATGCGTATTGAGCCGAATCCTGGAAAAGGTTACGAATTTGTTGATATGGTTAAAGGTGGGCGAATTCCGCAAGAATATATTCCATCGATAAACAAAGGAATTAAAAAAACCCTGGAAGAAGGTATTTTGGCAGGATTCCCTGTTGTCGATGTAAGAGTGGTTTTACTCGACGGAACTTACCATCCGGTCGATTCATCAGATATGGCATTTCAAACTTGTGGCTCGATTTGCTTTAAAGAAGCATTCCGTAAAGCCACACCTAAGCTAATGGAACCAACCATGAAGATTGAGATTAACACCCCCGACGAATATATTGGTGATATTGTAAGCAATTTAAATCGAAAACGAGGAACAATCGAGTCGATGCGACGATACAGAAAAGGCTCACAAAAAATTAATGGATTTGTTCCATTGAAAGAAATGTTTGGATATGCCACTCAATTGAGAAATATTTCGAGCGGAAGAGCCAATTACTCAATGGAGTTCAATAAATACACATTGGTTTCTGATTCGTTGCAAGAAGAAATTCTGAAAGAATTGGCAGAAAAGAAAAAGCAATAAAGAACAGTTAAAAAAGCAGTAAACAGAGTTGTTTGCTGCTTTTTTTTTGATATCAACCATCCTTATAAAATAGTAAATTGGTCAATCTATACCGAGTATTTGAACGGTTAAACAATTCTTTCATCAAAGAAATGTTGTAAATATCAGTATATTAGCGATTCTAGGCATAAAAAATTTTCACAAGCCTATAATTTTGTTTTATCTTTGTGTTTATGTGGCAAAATATAATCTTTAGTTTTTTAACTTCCTTGGCCTTGTCTTTTGTGGCAATACCATCGATAATTGCAGTCGCAAAAGCAAAGCACTTATACGACGAGCCCGGAGCAAGAAAGAGCCATAGCGAAAACATTCCTACTCTTGGTGGAATGGCTATTTTTGCTGCCATTATTTTCTCTGTTTCGCTTTGGGGCGATTTTTCTATGTGGTTTCAAATGCAATATGTAATAGCTTCGCTGGTTGTTCTGTTCTTTACAGGATTAAAAGACGATATATTATTACTTTCCCCAATGAAAAAAGCGATGGGTCAATTATTGGCTTCGGCTATAGTTGTTGTGTGGGGCGGAGTCAGAATATCAAGTTTTTCGGGGATTTTTGGCGTCTTCGAAATTCCATATATTGTCAGTATCTTTTTTTCGATATTTACCATTTTTGTAATTATCAATGCCTACAATATGATTGATGGTATCAATGGTCTTTCGGCAAGTTTTGGAATAATTGCTTCGTTAACTTTTGGAGCTTGGTTTTATATAACCGATCAAGATGGGCAATTTCCGATTTTGGCCTTCGCATTAGCCGGAGCATTGCTCGGATTTTTGAGATTCAATGTAACTCCTGCCAAAATCTTTATGGGAGATACGGGTTCTATGATTTTAGGATTTATTATGGCGGTGTTTGCAGTAAAATTTATCGACTTTAACGAAACATATACAGGCGTTTATTGTTTACACTCTTCGTCAATTGTTGCTATGGGAATTTTGTTTGTTCCCTTGATTGATTTGCTAAGAGTTTTTACATTAAGAATTTCTCGAAGACGTTCTCCGTTTAAACCCGACAAGTGCCATATTCATCATATTTTGTTAAAAATTGGGATGTCGCACACTCAAGCCACTCTTACGTTGTCGGCACTTTCGCTATTGTTGATTGTAATTTCGTTTATGTTCGATTATTTAGGAAACTACTATTTGGGTGCAATTTTGGCCATCGTTTACATCGCTTTTATTTATATGCTTGAGCTTATAAAAAAGAATGTTGCAACTAAATAGTTCGATTACATGAGGCTTACGATTCTACTCGCATTATTCCCCTTGTTTTGTTTTTCACAATCGAACATTATTTTAATCGAAAATGATGTTACTAAAAATCTTGAATATGGTATAAATTCAAGTGATTTAAATATTCATACAGCATCAAAACCTTATGTGTACAACAATATTGCAGGCATAAATGTTGATTCGCTGCTCACTCCGTTTGAACCAAAAAATAAGTATAAACACAATATTTTTCTGCGTAAATTATTGGTCGAGGATTTGGTTAATGTTGATACAAGTGAGTTTTATTTAGATGTCAATTTTTTGCTTGATTATAGCAAAGGGCTTGATATTCTTTCCGATTCTGCATTAAACTATAATATCAGAGGAGTTATGGTGCGAGGCAAAATAGCTGAAAAACTCTCGTTTGTTTCGGTGTTTCAAGAAAGTCAAGCATTTTTCCCCGATTATATAGCTTCGTTTATAAATTATTCGCGAGTTGTACCGGGTCGAGGTCGAACAAAGGGTTTAATGTCGTATGGCTATGATTTTGCTCCTGCAACCGGACATTTATCGTATTCTCCGAATCAATTTTTTAATCTTCAAGTTGGGCATGGTAAAAATGTTATTGGAGAGGGGTATCGCTCGCTTTTGTTGTCAGATGTATCTCCAGCTTATCCCTTTGCTAAATTTACCATTACACATAAACGCATTCAATATGTTGCCATGTTTAATGCTTCTCAAAAAATAAAATCGTACGATAATCCTTTGTTAATTGGCTTTCAACGCAAACACGGCACCTTTAACTTTTTAAATATTATTCTTACAAAAGCCATTCATATTGGTTTTTTTGAAGCAATATTATGGGAAACGACAACCGAAACCGAAAACAATAAATTTTCGGCAATGTATTTTGTTCCCGTAATTTATTCAAGGCTTCCATTCGTCGGGTTTAATTCTGACCACAACGCATTGATAGGAACAAATATTAAGTTTATCCCTCATAAGCAAATACAATTTTATGCACAGTTCGCATTTGACGGAAAATATCAAAATTCGGATACTGTTTTCAAAAAAACAGCATTTCAAATCGGTGGAAAATATTTTGAGCCACTTGGTGTAAAAAATCTCTATTTCCAAGCTGAATACAATCAAGCAAGTCCTTACATGTACGCATCAGAAAATGCAAAACAAAATTTTACGTTTTACAATCAACCTATGGCACATATTCTTGGTGCAAATTTTAAAGAATTTTTGTCAATTTTGACCTATCGATATCAACGATTTAGTTTTTCGTACAAATTTAATCACATTACGCAGGGAGCCGATTCAATGGGAACGCATTACGGCTCAAATATTTATCTTTCCGATTCGCAGTTTTCGGCTATTGCCGATGAAAGCGACTTTGCAACTGGTAGAGGCGTTCGTACAAAAATTATTCACCATGCACTTTCGTTTAGCTACACTGTAAATCCACGAAACAATATGCAAATATTTGCTAGTTACAACTACCGACTGTATAAAAACGAACTTGTCGAAAAACGAAATAGTTACTTTTATGTTGGTATTAGAACTAGTATTTCAAATTTTTATACCGATTTTTAATACGTGTGCTTTCTAGTGGTAGCAATACCGGCAAATATTTCACATCAGTAAAATTTAAGAGCTTAACGTATCGGATTTTCGTTTTCTTGAAGATTTTGTAATTTTTGATTAGATTTGTGTAATGTGCTTGTTGGTAATCATACAGCAAGGGCGAAAATTATCAAAACTTTGCAATATCACAAAGCAGCAAAATAGAAGACATTAAATTATGAATAATTCAAAAATATCCATCCGTTTTTTTAACGACCGCGAGGTGCGAGCTGTTTGGGACGAGCAAAACGCCAAATGGTGGTTTTCTGTGTTGGATATTGTTGCCGTGCTTACCGACCAAAACGACTACACCAAAACCCGCAACTATTGGAAATACCTAAAAGCCAAACTGAAGAAAGAAAATAGTCAAGTGGTTAGTGTTACTACCCAGTTGAAATTTATTGCCCCCGACGGTAAAATTCGTTTAGCCGATATGCTCGACTATAAGGGCATTATTTCCTTAGGCAAAACCTTTCCCGGAACAAAAGCGAACCGGTTTATTGATTGGTTTACTTTCAGCGACGAAAGCATTGACGGAAAAAGCAAAATAAAAGCCTATGCCTTGTTTGAAAGTTCTTTTATCGACAGCATTGAAATTGGCACAACCAAAGGCTTGCAACAAATACACGCATATTTATTTGGCGGATTGTATGATTTTGCAGGACAAATCAGACAGAAAAATATTTCAAAAGCTGGTTTTCAATTTGCCATATCACGCTTTTTAGGAGATACATTAAAGCAAATAGAAGCAATGCCCGAAACTACATTTGACGAAATCGTAAACAAATATGTAGAAATAAACATTGCTCACCCTTTTATGGAAGGCAATGGCAGAAGTGCCCGAATATGGTTGGATTTGATATTAAAAAACAGCCTTAAAAAATGCGTGGATTGGAGCAAAATAAGCAAAGGGGAGTATATGAAAGCAATGATGCTAAGCCCAACAAACAGCAATGTTCTAAAGACTCTTTTAAATAATGCACTCACCGACAAAATCAACAATCGCGAAATGTATATGAAAGGGATTGACTACTCTTACTACTACGAAGAAAATAATTAAATAAAAAATGTAAAGTAAACCGTTCTCCCTTTGTTGATGTAAATAGCAAGTATTTCTCATCGGTAATTTTTGATTAGATTTGTGTATTGTGCTTGTTGGTGATAAAACCAATAAGGGCAAAAATAGTTATTTTTATGTTGGAATTAGAACCAGAATTTCAAATTTTTATACCAAATTTTAGAGTTTAATTCTTAGCATTGCTACTACTAATTATTTTGAAGAAACAATATAATAACTCGAAGTAATTACAAAATTTCTCAAAAATGGAATTGATGAAACCCACGCCCATTGAACTCTTGGTTTGAGTTTGAATTTAACTTCGTAGTTTGGATTTATAAAATAATGAACCGATTTTAATATTTGGTAATTGTTCGATTTTAAAATTCGTTTCAACCGATCGATGCTAATCCCAACTCGTTTTATATATAAAAGTTCATCAATTGTTGATTGGTCTTCTTTTGCAATTTTCATCAAGAATTTGTACAAAAATGTTGGAAAAAGATGAATGTATGGAATTTTTGAAAATTTGCTTTCCATAATTTGTTGATGTCCGCCAAAAGGCATATACCATGGTGGAAATTGAATAAAAATAATGCCGTCGGATTTTAAATAATATTTCAAATGCGACATCAGTTTTTCCTGATTTGGAATATGCTCGATGGTATCTTTCATAAAAATAAGATCGAACTTTTCGGCAGTTTTGTAATTGTAAATATCTTCAAAAATGAATTCTGCTTTTTGTTTATCAATATATGATTTAAATTTATTTTGAGCAAATTTTATAGCTGGTTCGTTAATATCAACGCCAACAACTTTACAATCACGTTTTAGGAATTCTTCCATATTTCCGCCTTTGTTGGTTCCAACTTCGAGAATTAAAGTTTCGGAATTTACAGCTTTAAATTCTTCAATAAATGGTATTATATATTTCTGTGCTGTGAACGATTGTTCATAGAAATATAGTTCTTCGTTTTGGTGGCGTTCTTGCATAATTTATTTTGCTAAACCATTTTCATTTTTGAACAAATATATTATAAAAAAAATTGTCTGAATGTTCATTTCTTTACAAATGAAGAAAATTGAATTGGTTTTTTCGCTTTCTTTTTTCAAAAATTCATATCTTTATTAAAAAATAATCTCAAAAAGTAATGCAAATGTTTGAAGCTAAACTATATTCAGAAAGAAGAAAAAATCTTACGTCAAATATCTCTAATGGAATTGTTTTGATATTAGGAAACGTAGATGTCCCAATGAGCTATCCGGCAAATACTTACAAGTTTCGACAAGACAGTTCATTTTTATATTTTTTTGGACTCGATTTACCTGCATTTGCAGGAGTAATTGATGTTGAATCAGGTGAAGAAACTATTTTTGGAAACGATATTGATATCGAAGATATTATTTGGATGGGGCCTCAACCATCAGTAAAAGAATTATGCTTAAAAGTTGGTATTCAACAAAACAAACCATTTGACAAACTTGCTGATTATCTTGCAAAAGCAAAATCACAAGGTCGAAAAATACATTTTCTGCCTCCGTATAGAGCTGAAAATAAAATTTTACTTGAGGATTTATTAAGCATAAAAATATCAAATCTTAAAGAGTCTGCATCATTAGAACTTGTTAAAGCTGTGATTAAGCTCCGTTCAGTAAAAGATAAATACGAAATTGCTCACCTTGACGAAATTATGGACGTTGCATACGAAATGCACACATCTGCAATGAAAATGGCTAAAGCTGGGGTTTACGAAAGAGAAATTGCTGGGCGAATCGAAGGAATTGCTCTTTCGCATGGAGGTATGGTTTCGTTTCCAGTTATTCTTTCAAAACACGGCGAAACATTACACAATCATTGTCATGAAAATAAACTTCAAAAAGGAGACTTAGTGATAGTTGATGCAGGGTTTGAATCAATATTACACTATGCTACCGACCACACAAGAGTATCGCCTGTAGGAGGAAAATTTTCGCAAAAGCAAAAAGAAATATACGAAATAGTGTTGGCTGCAAATAATGGTGCAACAAAACTTATTAAGCCAGGCGTAACCTATCAAAGCATTCATTTGGCATCGGCTCGAATTATTGCTCAAGGCTTAACGGATTTGGGTTTGATGAAAGGAGATGTTGATGAAGCGGTAAAAGCAGGAGCACATGCCATGTTCTTTCCTCATGGACTTGGTCATATGATGGGACTTGATGTTCACGATATGGAAGATTTAGGACAAATTTATGTCGGTTATGACGACGAAATAAGACCTATCGACCAATTTGGAACAGCATATTTGCGAATGGGAAAAAAACTCCAAGCAAATTTTGTAATTACAAACGAGCCTGGAATTTATTTTATTCCTGCCTTAATTGAAAAATGGAAGACCGAAAAAATCAATCATGAATTTATCAATTTTACTAAAGTAGAAGAATATATTGGATTTGGTGGAATTCGACTTGAAGATGATATTTTGTTAACCGAAACTGGAAGCCGACTGCTTGGTAAAAAACGAATTCCAATCACTGTTGAAGAAGTCGAAAATCTAGTAAGATGAAGAAAATAAAATTTACAACATACAATAATCTTAAAGTTCGATACAGCATCGAGGGCATTGGAACTTCAGTCGTTTTGTTACACGGTTTTCTAGAATCTTTAGCCATCTTTAGTGAATTTACAAACGATTTGGCAAAACATTTCCAAGTGATATGCATTGACATTCCTGGGCATGGAAAATCACAAGTCAACTCCAACAATAGCATGGAATACATTGCCGATACCGTAAATTTTGTCCTTGCCGAATTACGAATCGAAAAATTTTTCATTTTTGGTCATTCTATGGGAGGTTATGCGACCTTAGCTTTTGTAGAAAAATATCCAGCAAAGGTGAAAGGTTTTGGGTTGTTGCACTCGCATCCATATGCCGATTCTGATGAAAAAGCGGATAGTAGGATTAAAGAAATTGAATTAATTCGTCAAGGAGGAAAAGAAAAGATGTACTCGATAAATTCGCCGAAGATGTTTGCCGACGAAAATTTATTGAAGTTTAAAAAAGAAGTCGATTTTGCAAAATTACTTGCCAAACAAACTCCCGACGAAGGCATTATTTCGTGCATATTTGCTATGAAAAACCGAAAAGACATGTCAACTTTTTTAAAAAATTCGACATTGCCATTTTTGATGATTCAAGGAAAAAAAGACAATTATATCGACTATAAAAAAGTTGCGGTTAACATTCAACTTCCTAAAGATGGTCAAAAATTTGTATTAGAAAACTCTGGACATATTGGTTTTATCGAAGAAAAAAACGTATTTTTATCTACACTTAAACAATTTGTTACAAATAACGAAACCGAATTATAAATTAAAAACTCAAGGTATGAAAAATTTAATTCTATTACTTGTGATTGTGGGATTTACATTTACAAATCAAATTTTTGCACAAAAAGTTTATTCAGTCGATTATGAATCACAGGCCGATGTTAAAGTTTACAAAGTTGATTACGAATCGCAAGCTGACTTAAAAGTTTATAAAGTAAGTTACGAATCGCAAGCCGATAAAGACGGAAAATGGTTTTTTGTAGATTATGAGTCGCAAGCCGATAAAAAGATTTATTTTGTTGACTACGAATCGCAAGCCGATTTAAAAATTTATTTTGTCGATTACGAATCGCAAGCTGGTTGGAACAATAAATCGAAAATGCATTTGCTGTACTAAAATCTAGAACATTGGATATGATTTATTATTAAATTTTGTATAAGTAATTGAGATTTCAAAACTTCCTCGTCCCTTGGTTAATGCTTTCAGCGGCGAGGTATTAAAATCGTATCCTACGCTAAATCGGTAATCTTTATAAATTGCACCTAAGCTAACAATAAATGCATCTTTTGGTCTAAGGTTCAGTGTTGAAAAAGCGTAAGCTCCGTAATTTTCAATATAATAATACGCTGATGTGCTAAATTGAAACTCATTGTTATTGAGTTGTCGCATATACATAATTTTAGGTTCTAAACATAGCGGAATATTAACCTTTATGCGAGCTCCTCCATAAGCAACATACCGTCGATACAATGTGTTTTTAAATTCGCCGAATGTTAATTTAGGTTGCGTTAAGTGGAAAATGACTGCTCCTCCAAAAGGAACAATTTCACTCATTTTATAAACCGAATAATTGAAATAGTTAAATCGTTGTTGCATCATGTAATGAACACCAAAATTCACGTCGGGGCGAATTACACTGGTTTTTGAGAAATTTTCGCCGTTATCAATCGTTTGATCAAAGCTCCCTCCAAAAGCACTTGTGTACTGATTATCGAATGTTAGTTGCGATAAATCGAAACTATTTTGAACCATTCCGATTTGAGTTCCAAATACCAAATGCTGTATTCCTGATGGGTCGATGGTAACTTCGTACGAACCTGACAAAGCGATATTCAAAAAATTAAATTTTCCGACACCTGCACGATTGTTCAAAATCAAGATTCCTGCCCCAAAGCGTTTAAATGGTTTGTCGAATGAAATATGCACAGTTTTAAAAGGATTTTCGAGTATCGAACTCCATTGGCTTCGATGCTGCACATGCACTCGATACTGTCCATCGAATAAACCCGTAAATGCCGGATTCATCAACATAGGCGATAAGTCGTATTGCGATAGGTGAAAATCCTGACTTTTCACAGCGTTAACACTTATCAAAAAAGCAACGGTTATGTATATTATCTTTTTCATTTTTCAAATTTTTTGATTTCCATTAACAATTCATCGTTTTTCAATTATAATTGTTTGTTATCTCAACAATGTAATATCACCTTTTTTAACATACTCTTCACCATCAATAGTTTTTACATTAACAATGTAAATGTAAACTCCTATTGGCTGTGGTTTTCCTTTATATGTTCCATCCCAACCTTCGTTTTGATTTTCGGTGTGGAAAAGTTGTTTTCCCCAACTATTGAAAATAGTCATTTCAACTGAAGAGAAAGGTCCTCCACGAACTTTTAATATATCGTTTTGAGTATCGTTATTTGGTGTAAATGCAGCAGGGATAAGAGGTTCGACAATTCCTTCAACCAATAAATCAACCGACATGGTATCCGTGCAGCCATACTCGTTCATTACAATCTGGGTAACGGTATATGTGTTCATTTCGTAATAAGTATGAAGAGGATTCTGCGAAGATGTAGAATCAGAACCATCATCGAAATGCCAAATCCAAGTAGTTGCTCCAAATGAAATGTCGGAGAATGATATTTCTTCGTGTGGGAAAGGGATTTCTGGCGTATATGTAAATCCTGCTGTTGGATCAGGGTGAATCGAAATCTCTTTTGAAATCGAATCAATACAACCTGTATTTGTTACAACTGTTAATGAAACGTCATAATCATCAATATACTCATACATATGCAATGTGTTTTGAGTCGTATCGCTTTCGCCATCACCAAAAGTCCACAACCACGTAACGAGTGAATCGTTTTGAACCACAGAACTATCGTTCAATAATACAAAATCGTTAATACAATTCGCTTGATATGTAAAGTTTGCATCAAGTCCACGAATTGCAACCTGTTTTGTAAGTGTATCGCTACACAATTTATCAGATGTAGCAATGAGTTGTACTGCGAATGAACTTATATTTGCAAACGAATGAACAGGACTTTTTACGGAGTCAATTCCTCCATCACCAAAATTCCAATACCAATCTTCAATTAATCCTGAATTTATGATAGATGAATTACTAAAAGCAACGGTATTGTAATTACAAATACTTAAGGCTGTAAAGTTAAGTTCCGGAACGGGATAAATATTTAAAAGTATATTATCCGATTCAGGTGAACAACTGTTTGTCGAAGTTAATGTTAAAACAATATTCCCAACAACTTTATCTGAATCACTCGGTAGATAAACAGCTTGTAAATCGTTATTGCTAGGATAAAATTCTCCCGTGCCCGAGCTTGTCCAAATACCAGTTGTACTTGAACCAACAATATTTCCGATTAACGAAATTGAATCGGTATATGCACAGATTTCAACGTCATTTCCGGCTTCAACAATTGGCTTTTCTGTCCAATAAACGTGCATTGTATCAGAGACGGCTATACAAGAGCCGTTATCAGAAGATGTAAGTATAAAATCTAAACCATTTTGAGCAGAAGTAGTATCGTTAAGCGATGGAATATAAATTGCATTTAGCGACATATTGCTTGGCGAAAATGTTCCCGTTCCATTAGTTACCCATGTTCCATGAGATGCTCCCCCTGAAATAACTCCAAATAATCTGACGTATAAATCTTCGTAGCAAATATTTTGATCAAAACCAGCATTTACAATCGGAGCCGGATTAATGTTTAATGAAAGCGTATCGATAACCGCATTACAATTGCCATTGTCGATTGTGGTTAAAACAAAATCAATATTTCCATTGTCATAATCTTGAGATGTCATTATATACAGAGGATTTAATGTTGTGTCGCTTTCGAAAAATTCACCTCCAGTAATGGTTGACCACGTTAACCCTCCGGCAATTGAAACTTCGCTATGTAATTCAACCGTATCGTTATTGGCACAAGCCATATTTACAATCCATGAATTAATGTAAGGAGCCGGAGTAATATCAATAAGCATTTTGTCGGTTATGTCTAAACATGCACCTGTAGATAAAAGTGTAAGTTCAAGATTTCCAAAGCTAGTATCAGCTGGACTGAAAACATATTGAGCATTACGTGCCGTATCACTAGGAATAAAAGTTCCGGAACCGGAGGTGATCCATCGAACTGAATTATTCCCCCCATCAATTGAGCCGTTGAGTTGTGTAATTACATTGGCACAAACAGTTTGGTCTAATCCTGCATAAACGGAAGGAACAGTTGTTATTCGAACTCTCATGGTATCACTTTCAGCCAAACAATCTCCATTATCAGTTGATGTCAAAATGAGTGAAAAGCTACCAATTAAACTATCGAGCGGACTAACTAAATATGTTGCATTCAAATCGTTTGTATTTGGAACGAATTCTCCACTTCCAGTTGTAAACCATTCGCCTTGTGATGCTCCACCTATAATTGTTGCTGCAAGAAAAACTTCTCCTTCGTTATTACAAATAACTTGGTTTGAACCAGCATTAACATTTGGTGCTGGAGTAACTGAAACACGTATTGAATCTATTTCTAAACAAGCATAGGTTGATGATAACGTGAGAGTTGCATAACCAGATGAAACATCTTCAGCTCCC
Organism: Bacteroidetes bacterium GWF2_33_38; assembly: GCA_001769505.1. Lineage (GTDB taxonomy): Bacteria > Bacteroidota > Bacteroidia > Bacteroidales > GWF2-33-38 > GWF2-33-38. Next base: position 11,927 of record MEOF01000060.1, on the reverse strand, counting down.
GGAATATACTGTGCGTCAAGTTGAGTAGAATCAGATAAGAAATATCCATCGCCACTTGTTGCCCACATTCCCGTGATTGTGCTTCCATTTACAATACCGTCTAATACAATATTTGCATTGTTGGCACAAGCAATCACATCAGTTCCCGCCTCAACATAAGGACGAGGAGTAAATGTAATAAATATCGAATCCTCGACAAGATTACATAAACCATAATTTTGTGCCGTTAAAATAAAATATAGATTTCCAATAACAGTGTCCGCAGGAGAAGGAATGTACGTAATACTTAAACTAGTATCGCTTGGCGTAATTGTACCCGTTCCGTTGGTTGACCAAATTCCTGAAGTTGCCCCGCCAGATATTGTTGCATTCAAATATACATTGTTCCCATTACAAACGTATTGGTCGTTTCCTGCGTTAATCTCAGGAGAAGGAGAAATTGTAACATTAATTGTATCGCGTTCAGCGTAGCAATCCTGATTATTTGTGCTTTTTAAAATCAACCTGACAAAACCAGAATCAATATCAGCATCACTTGGCAGATAAGTTGCCGTGATAATGGAATCGTTTGGAATAAAAACACCACTACCCAATGTTGTCCATTCTCCCGAGTGAGAGGAACCCCAAACATGACCATTGAGTATAATTTCAGAGTTGTTGGCACAAACGGTAATGTCGTTTCCGGCTTCAACATGAGGTGCGGGAGTAATGGTTACATTCATTGTATCTGACTCTGATTGACAACCATGATATTCCGGAGTTGACAATATCATCGGAACGTACTGATTAGTTGTGTCTTCGTTACTGAAAACATATACTGCGTACAAATCTGAAGAATCGGGTGAAAAGGAACCTGTGCCTGTAGTTTGCCAATACCCTTCGGAAATTCCTCCAAGAATTAAACCGTCAAGCATCAACATCGCATTGGCACAAATAATTTGATCTAAACCTGCTTCAACAATTGGTTTTTGTACAAAACTAACCGTCATTTCATCATTTTCGGCAATACAATTTCCATTGTTTGTTGATGTTAAGGATAGTGTAATATTTCCAAACAAAGTGTCGGTAATGCTTGGGTAGTATATTGCATCAAACACGGTATCGCTTGGACTGAAATATCCAGTCCCTGAAGTTTCCCAAATTCCTGATGTTGCTCCATTTGAAACAGTTCCATCAAGCTCAACAATAGGATTTGAAATACAGAAAACTTGGTCGAAACCGGCATTTACATATGGGGCGTTGGTAAATACAAGTTGTACAGTATCGTGAACCTCACAAGCATTTGTTGATGTTAAAACCAAATTTGCCAATCCATTTTGCAAGGCAGTTAGACCTGGAGTATAGTCGGCATCTAAATTTGTTGTAGAAGGAGTAAAGCTTCCTCCGCTTAAACTTGACCAAATACCAGTTGTAGAACTTCCTCCAATATATCCGTTTAACTGAATTGTGGAATTGTTTGCACAAGCTGTTTGATCGCTTCCGGCTAAAACAGTTGGCTTGTCGGTGAAGGTAATGAATTTCACACCTTGAACGGCAATACAATTTTGATTGTTTGTTGACGTAAGCGTTAATGTCAAGAAACCTATAGTAGTATCTTCTGTACTTGGAATATAGTTTGTAGTTAAACTTTCGGCATTAGGACTAAATTCGCCAGAACCTGATGACTCCCAAATTCCTGAAGTTGCTCCACCGGTTATAGATCCGGAAAGTTCAATTACATCTCCTTTGCAAATATATTCGTCTTCACCGGCATCAACGATAGGCTCAGATGTTATTCTTGCTAGTAATGTGTCTTTTACTGGATAACACATTCCGTTGTTTGTTGAAACAAGAGTAAGAGCAATCTGCCCCGAATTTCTATCGGCTGTACTTGGTTGATATTCAGCGTCTAAAGAAGTATTATTGGGATAAAATATTCCGCTTCCTGTACTGTACCATTTTCCCGTTGATGAAGTTGAGCGTACGTATCCGTCGAGGTTCATAATGTTATTGTTTGCACAAACGGTAATGTCGATACCGGCATGAACAAAAGGAGCTGGGGTAAATGAGTATTGAACAGTATCGTAGCTGGTTACACAAGCATCAGTTGAGCGTAAAAATAGAGTAGCATTTCCATTTGTGGTGTCTTGAACGCTAGGGGTATAGATTGCATTGAGAGATGTATTGCTTGGAGAGAAAGTCCCCGTTCCACTTGACGTCCACATTCCTGTAGAAGCACCTCCATTAACGATTCCGTTTAATTGAACATTAGCATTATTGGCACAATATGTAAAATCGCTACCTGCGTTTACCACAGGGATGGTTGTTAATCGAAATCTTGAAGAGTCTTTAACTTCGATACAATTATCGTAGTTGGTAGCTGTAAGGTAAATAATAAATTGACCATCGATACTATCTTGGTCGCTTCTAACATATGTTGCAACTAAACTTGAATCGTTAGGAATAAAATATCCGGTTCCTGAAGTTGTCCATTTTCCGGTTGTTGCTCCTCCCGTTACAGTTCCTACCATACTTATGTTTTTTACTCCAATACAAGTTGGACGGAATGCCGCTCCAGCATCAACAATAGGAGAGGGAGTGTATGTTATTTCTAGACTATCCGAAATAGTACACGAATTTGTGGCTTCAAGAATGAATTGTATGTTGCCCAATAATGTATCTGCGGGAGAAGAGATATACTGAGCATCAAGGGTGATACTATCAGGAATAAAATACCCGGAGCCATTTGTTATCCATGTTGCTGTGGCTCCTTCGATATATCCATTTAATTGAATTATTGAATTATTGGAGCAAATATGTTGGTCATCTCCAGCATTAACATTAGGTTTGTCAATTAAAATAATGTACGCTGTGTCGGCAACAGCCAAACAAGTTGCATTATTATCAGATGTTAAAATTAAACCTACAAACTCGTTTGCAATATCTGCTGCCCCTGGCTGATAAACGGCTAATTGGGTTGTGTTTGTTAAAAATAAACCATATCCAGTCGAAGACCAAGTTCCAGAACTAGTAATTCCACTTACCGATCCAACTTGATATACATTCAACGATTTACATACTGTTCTGTTTGGACCTGCATATACTGTCGGGGCTTGTAATATTTCTACGTTGACTGAATCGGAATTTCCTTCACAATCTCCATTGTTTGTAGATGTTAAAATAAATGTGATTTCACCCGTAACTAAATCTTGAGGACCGGGAACATAAGTGGCATCCATAAATGTGTCGGAAGTTGCAAAAATTCCATCTCCGTTAGTTGTCCAAATTCCGGTTGTTGTTGGACCTGAAACAGAACCATTGAGTTGAACTAAACTATTGTTGTCGCAAATGGTAATGCTATCGCCAGCTTCGACTATTGCCGAAGGAGCAATCGAAACTCTAATTGTGTCGTAAACAGTGATACAACCTGTGGTATTTGTAGATTCTAGTTGCAAAAGAGCATAACCCAATATAATGTCATCGTCGGCAGGGATAAAAGTAACAGGCAAATCCTCTCTATCAGGATTAAAATTTCCAGACCCTGTAATATTTGTCCACATTCCAGTTCCTGCTCCTCCATTCACAACTCCAATCAAATCGAAAGAGCTATTGCTGCATATTCCTTCGTCATCTCCTGCAAAAACTTCTGGGGCGGGAGTAAAATACACGTTCAATGTATCAGATTCGATTAAGCAGTCGCCATTGTTTGTTGAAGTTAATACGAAAAATAAATTATCACTTAATGTATCTTCTTCAGATGGTAAATATGTGTTAATTAATGTTGTTGAATCGGTACTAAATTCGTTAGTTCCGTTTGTTGTCCAATAGCCTGAAGAACTTCCGCCAAAAATAATTCCATTTAAATTTACAGTTGGATTGTTTACGCAAATATATTTGTCAGTTCCTGCAATTACGTGCGGAGCGGGAGTGATTGTAACAAAAATTGAGTCAACTACTGGTTGACAGTCGACATTATTTGTTGATTCGAGATACAATGTAACAAATCCATTGCTTGTGTCTGCACTACTTGGAATATAAGTGGTAGCAAGAGAGCTGTCGGTTGGAGTAAAAAAACCATCTCCGCTTGACGACCATTTTCCTGATGTCGTACCGCCCCATACATTTCCTAACAAAGAAATTTCGGCATTATTTGCACAAACGGTATTGTCATTTCCCGCCTCGACATAAATTCCAGGATCTATTCTTAATTCTAACGTGTCGCTTTTTGCTTCGCAGAGCCCATTATTTGTTGAAGTAAAAATTAAATTTACACTTCCATTTAATGTATCATCGGGGCTAATTATGTAGTCAACAATTAAGGACGTATCATTTGGACTAAAGCTCCCATTTCCAGATGTTGTCCAAACTCCCTCGTTGGTATTTCCCCATACTTCTCCTTCAATTGAAATCGACGGAATATGTGCACAAACAATATCGTTGCCACTTACATTAGTCTCGATTGAAGAAGATATAGAAATCGTTAGCGTGTCTCGAACAGTCAAACAATTTCCATTATCTGCTGATGTAAGGAATAAATTTACGCCTCCATTTATAGTATCCAAAGAACTCAAGGTGTATGTTGTATTCAAACTTGTATTATCCGGGAAAAAGCTTCCGGTTCCCGATTTTGTCCAAATTCCTTGTGTGGCTCCTGCCGAAATAATACCTTCAAGAGGAATTTCCATAACATCGGGACACATATTGATATTGTCTCCTGCAAAAACGTAAGGAGATTTTGTAATAATTAATTCAATTGAATCAGTAATTGAATTACAAGTCCCAATATTTGTTGAAGTAAGATATAGAGTTACTGTTCCATTTGTAGTGTCCTGAACGCTAGGAGTATAGATGGTACTCAATGTTGTATCGAATGGACTAAAGTTTCCTGTTCCACTTGTCGTCCAAATTCCTGTAGAATTAGCTCCCGATACCGTTCCCGAAAGCTGAAGTTCGGAATTGTTTGCACAAAGTATTGTGTCACTTCCCGCACTAACAAGGGGGGCGTCAGTAAACGTAATAGAAATTGAATCACTTATCTCGTTACAGTTTGGTGTATTGGTAGATGTAAGTTTTAGCCAGATTTGTCCACTCGAAATGTCATCTATTGTCGGAATGTATTCAGCGGTTAAATCGCTATCATGTGGTGCAAATGAGCCGGTTCCACTTGTCATCCAAATTCCTGTAGTTGAACCTACGGTTACGCTTCCATTTAGATTTATATCAATATTGTTTGAACAAAGAATAAGGTTATTCCCTGCATCAACGATAGGAGCTAAACTAATACTTAAAGTTACACTGTCAGAAACCGCAACACAAGAGCCCGTTGGGTCATTGGTTGTAAGGGTAAGAACAACTAATCCATTTGAAATATCGTTAATTGTTGGAGTGTAAATTGCCGCAGTATCATTCACATTGTTGAATGCATCACCTGTTAATGATGTTGGCGACGACCAAGTGACACTTGAGGCTCCTCCGCCATAAGTTCCTGAAAGAACATAGCTATATCCTTCACAAATCACACTTTCTAATCCTGCATCAACCGTTGGAAGTAAGTTTACATTTATCAGCACATCGTCGGTTGATTCACATCCATTTGCATCAGTAATGGTTAACTGATATGTTGTGTTTGTCATTGCTTCCGTTATTGGATTTGCAATTGTGTCATTATCAAGACTTGCAGAATTATTCCATAAATAAGAATATGGACTCATGCCTCCCGATGCTGTGGGGGTGCTACCTATTTGGACTGAACTTCCAGCACAGATTGATTGTTCATTGCCTGCATTTGCAATGAGTTCGGGGTATAAACTAATGGTCACTGAATCTATTGCAGAACAACCAATTGAGTCAGTGACAGTTACTGTATAGGTAGTTGTAGTTAATGGAACAAAAGCAACATCTTGCGTTACGCTATTGTTCCAACTGTATATTTCTCCTCCTGTTGCAGATAATGTAATCTCATATCCTGTACAAATAGATTGATTATTACCGGCTTCCGGAACAACAGGGGCAGGTTGTGTAATTGTAATGGAAGTTGTATCTGTACATGCTTTTGAGTCAGTTACTGTTACAATATAGTTTCCTGCTACAAGATTTGATGCAGTTCCGGTGCTTGCTCCATTTGACCATAAGTATGAATATATTGGCGTGCCTCCAATTGATGTTGCAGTTGCACTCCCATCAGCTTCGCCATTGCAACTAACATTATTTTGAGTTGCTGATACAATCAAAATGTTTGGTTGTGATAGAGTTATGGTTTTATCTAATGAACATGAATTAGCATCTGTAATTGTAACCGTGTGAATACCTGCGGATAAATTTATAGCTAAAGAATCTGTTTGTGCATCGTCCCATAAAAATGCTATTGGAGTTTCTCCTCCGGACACGCTAATTGTAATTACTCCATCATCTCCGCCATTGCAACTAATATTTGTTCTTGAAACAATGTTTATAATTATCGAATCGGGTTGAGTAATAGTAACATTTGTAGAAACTTGACACAATAAACTGTCTGTAACAGTCACAGCATATGTGTTTGCGGTTAGATTACTTGCTGTAATTGTGTTTTGAGCGTTCGACCATAAATATGTATATGGATTTGTTCCGCCTAATGCATTTACCGTTGCATCTCCGTTATTTCCACTAAAACAACTTACGTTTGTTTGAGCAGAAATGTTTGCTGAAAGCACGGTTGGTTGATTTATTGTAGTATTTGCAGTTGTAGTACAAGCATGTGCATCAGTAATCGTAACAGTATAATTTCCGGAAATCATATTCAATTTTGTAGAGTCAGTTCCTCCACCTGACCAAACGTATAAGTATGGACTAGTTCCGCCTGAAGCATTTACCGTTGCCGTTCCGTTATTTCCACCATTACAACTAACATCTATTTTTGAAGAAATGATTGCTGAAAGTGTTGTTGGCTCTAAAATACTTACCGATGATGTGGTTGTACATAACTTGTTGTCCGTAATTGTAACGTCATAAGTTCCAACTGTTAAATTTGAAATAGTTTGAGTAGTTGCACCACTAGTCCATGAATATGAATATGGAGTTGTTCCTCCCGAAGCAGAAACGGTTGCTGTTCCATTGCTCCCTCCATTACAACTAACATCTGTAAATGAAGTTGAGGCAGATAATGTAACAGCAGGTTGTGTCAACGTAATCGTTTTACTTGCATTACATCCGGCATCATCTGTAACTGTAATTGAAATATTTCCGGCAGGAAGATCTGATACGTCTTCGGTTGCAGCACCATTTGACCAAGCAAAAGTATATGGCGAGGTTCCTCCACTAACCGAAAGATTTATTGCTCCTGTTGAATCACCACGACAATAGATATTAGTATTTACATTTGTAATAGAAATAGCTGTGGGTTGAAAAATTTCTACAGAAGTTGAAGCTGTACAAGAGTTGTCATCTGTAACTGTTACATTATAAATTCCTGAAATTTGATTTGATAATGTTTGAGTTGTTACGCCTCCTGTCCATAAATAGGTGTATGGAGTTGTTCCTCCGCTTCCTGAAACCGTGGACTCTCCATCGCTTCCGGCATTACAACTTACGTCAGTTTCTGAAAGAATTGATGCTGTAAGAATAGTGGGTTCCGTAATATTTACATTTGCTGTAGCTGTACAACCATTATCATCGCTAACAGTAACAAAATATTCTCCTTCGGCAAAATTAGTTGCAATATTTGTGGTTTGACCGTCAGACCAAATATATGAGTATGATAATGTTCCGCCACTTGCAGTTACTGTTGCATTTCCTGTACTTTCCCCATTACAGCTCACATTTGTACTATCGGTAATTTCCGCTGTAACAATGCTGTTTTCTGTAACTGTTTCTCCTATTGAATCGGTACATCCTTTTGAATCGGTAATCGTAACCGTATAGGGTCCTGCGATAAGATTGTTGGCAGTTGCTCCTGTTTGTGCATTTGACCATAAGAATGAGTACGCTAATGTTCCTCCGACAGCACTAACTGTTAGACTACCTGTTGCACTTCCGTTACAATCAACATTTGTTTGTGCAGAAATTGATGCAATTAATTCGTTTGGTTGAGTAAGTGTAGTAGAGGCGGTTTTAGTACAGCCGGCATCATCGGTAACTGTAATTGTATATGCCCCCGCATTTAATCCGATTGCGGGATTTGTTGTTTGCCCACCTGTCCAATTATATGAATATGGTGTAGTTCCTCCGCTAATGGTTGCTGTTATTGAACCATCGTTACCGGCATTACAACTTACATTTATTTGAGAAAGAATACTTACAGATAAAATATCGGGTTCAATAATAGATACGTTGGTTGATGCAGTACAATTTTTACCATCGGTAATGGTAACTGTGTAAGTGCCCTCTAAAAGATTGTTTGCAATACTATTTGATTGACCGTCTGACCAAAGATATGTATATGGAGAAGTTCCATCTGCCGCAGTAACTGTTGCAGAGCCATCTGTTCCTCCATTACAACTTATATTGTTTTGATCTGTAATAGTAGCCGTTAAAACATCTGGTTCGGTAATAGTTACAGGAGCAGTTGTTGTACATCCTTTGTTATCGGTTATTGTAATTTCATAATTTCCTGCTGACAATAAAGTTGCTGTGATTGTTGTTTGTGCAGGAGCCGGATCATTCCACAAGAAAGAATATGGAGCCGTTCCGTCGCTTGCCGTAACTGTAGCACTTCCATCGCTACCTCCATTACAACTCACATTTGTTTGAGAAGTAATGCCAGCAGTTAAGGCATTAGGTTCTGTTATAGTAACAGAGGCTGTTGCAGTAGCTAAACATCCGCTTCCTTGAGAAACAGTTACCTCATAAACCCCTGCAGCAAGATTTGTTGCTGTTGCTGTTAATTGAGCGTCAGACCATAAATATGAATATGGAACTACGCCCCCAGATGCAAGAACAGTTGCTGTTCCATTGCTACCTCCATTACAACTTACATTTGCCTTGGCTGAAATTATTGCATCAATTGGATCGGGTTCATCAATGGTTACATTAGCTGATGAAATACAGGTGTTACCATCAGTTATAGTTACAGTATAACTTTCAGCTGTCATATTTGTTTTTGTAGAATCAGTACCTCCTCCTGTCCACAAATATGTGTATGGAGCAGTTCCTCCCGATGGAGTTACAATTGCTTCGCCATCATTTCCTCCATTACATGTTACATTTGTTTGTGATGAGATGGTTGCTGTTGGCGAACCATCGTTATTAATACTTATGTTTTCGATTTTTTCGCATCCATTTGCATCAGTAACTGTAACAGTGTATGTTCCCGCAACTTTTCCTGAAATAGCATCAACAGATTCTCCACTTGACCAATTAAAAGAATATGGAGAGGTTCCTCCAACTGCTGTAATTGAAGCCGAACCATTTGAATCGCCACAAGATGCATTTATATGGGATGGTGTTAAAATTAATTCTGTTGGTTCAGTTATCGTTGTAGATATGGTTTTCGTACAACCAGAATTATCTGTAACAATAACTTCATAATTGCCTTCCGATAAGTTTGACGCTATTGAAGTGGTTTGAGCCGGAGCTGGGTCGTTCCATAGGAAAGAGTATGGAGTTGTTCCGCCAACAGGAGTAACTGTTGCAGTGCCATCTGTTCCATCAAAACAACTTACATCTGTTTTTGCTGTTATTGAAGCTGTTAATTCATCAGGTTCTGAAATTGTTGCGGTTGTCGTTTTGGTGCAGCCATTATCATCAGTAACTGTAACTATATACGCTCCTGCGATTAAATTTGTTGCGGGATTTGTAGTTTGCCCGCCTGTCCATAAATATGTATAAGAAGGAGTTCCTCCTCCTGCTGTAACTGTTGCACTTCCCGTATTATCTCCATTACAACCCGGATTTGTTTGAGAAGAAATAATTGCAGTTAAAACAGCAGGTTGAGTAATTGTTGAGGAAGTTGTTTTTGTACAACCATTTCCATCGGTTACTGTTGCAGTATAAGTTCCTGCTATTAAATTTACAGCAGGATTTATGGTTTGCCCTCCCGTCCATAAATATGAGTATGGTGTTGTTCCTCCTCCAGCTGTAACAGTTGCAGTTCCATTATTTCCTCCAAAGCAATTTACATCAGTTTTTGCGGTAATTGTAGCTATTAGTATTAATGGCTGAGTTAAAGTTATGTTGTCTGTCTCTGTACATCCATGTGCATCAGTTACAGTAACAGTATAGTTTCCTGCAACTAAATTTGTAGCCGGATTTATCGTTTGTCCGCCTGTCCATAAGTATGTGTATGGTGAGGTTCCTCCACCAGCTGTGACTGTTATGTTTCCATTGTTTCCTCCATTACAACTTATATTTGTTTGAGCGGTAATTGCAGCTGTTAATATGGACGGCTCTGAAATAGTTGCTGATGTAGTTGCCGTACAGTTTTTAAAGTCGGTTATAGTTATTTCATAATTATCCGCAATAAGAGTATTGATCGAACTTGTTAACTGTCCATTATCCCACGCAAAAGAGTATGGTGTTGTTCCTCCTCCTCCTGTAGCCGTAAGAGCTCCATCATTATCTCCATTACAACTTACGTTGGTTTGAGATGAAATAGTGGCTGTTAATAATGTTGGTTGAGTAATTGTAGCCGTAGTTGTTTTGGTACACGAATTCGCATCTGTAACCGTTACTGTATATAATCCTGCGGTGAGATTTGTGGCAGGATTTGTCGTTTGTCCCCCTGTCCATAAGTATGTGTAGCTTCCTGCACCACCACCCGCAGTAACCGTTGCACTTCCATTGCTTCCTGCATTACAACTTACATTGGTTTGAGCCGTGATTGAGGCTGTAATAACAGAAGGTTGTGTGATTGTAGCCGTAGTTGTTTTGGTACACAAATTCGCATCGGTAATGGTTACTGTATATGATCCTGCGGTGAGGTTTGTGGCTGGATTTGTCGTTTGCCCACCTGTCCATAAGTATGTGTAGCTTCCTGCACCACCACCTGCGGTAACCGTTGCACTTCCATTGTTTCCTGCATAGCAACTTACATTGGTTTGGGCTGTGATTGAGGCAGTTAAAACACTCGGTTCTGTGATTGTAGTCGTAGCTGTTTCGGTGCATGAATTAGCGTCAGTTACAGTAATTGTATATTCGCCAACTGATAAATTTACAGCTGGATTTGTCGTTTGCCCACCTGTCCATAAATATGTGTATGGTGTTGTTCCTCCGCCAGCAGTAACTGTAAGGTTTCCATTATTTCCAGCATTACAGCTTACGTTATTTAGAGTCGTAATAGAAACTGTTAATTCAGAAGGTTCTGTAATATTTACAGATGCAGTAACATTATTACAACCATTTGCATCAGTAATAGTTACCGTGTAATTTCCAGGAGCTAAATTTGAAGCGGTTACTGTATTTTGAATTGGAGTTGAATTCCATGCATAAGAATATGGAGAATCTCCTCCTGCAGGAGTAACCGTTGCAGAACCATTGTCTAATCCATTACAAGTTACATCAGATTCTGCCGTAATTGATGCCGTCATAATTACATCTGGCTCAGTGATTGTAACATTTGCAGTAACTTCACAACCATTTGCATCAGTAACTGTAACAATGTAATCGTCAGCGATAAGATTTATGGCAGGATTTACCGCCTGTCCATCGCTCCATAAATACGAATACCCCGGAGTTCCATTCATTGCTGTTACAGTTGCATTTCCCGTAGCCTGACCTTTACAACTTACATCTGTTTGGTCGGAGATAGATGCACTCAGAACCGCAGCAGGTTGAGTAATCGAAGTGTTGTCGTTAGCCATACATCCGTTTGCATCGGTAACGGTAACCGTATATTCACCGGCAGCTAAATTTATGGCGGGGTTTACCGTTTGTCCTCCTGTCCAAGCAAACGTATATGGAGAAGTTCCTCCTGACGTTGTGACGGTAATATTTCCAGTACTGTTTCCTCTGCAAAGCACATTTGTTTGAGCAGTAAT
>MEOF01000059.1 GCA_001769505.1 Bacteroidetes bacterium GWF2_33_38 | reverse complement strand
CAGACTATCAGGATTATCAGGGTATGTGTCTAGCGAAATGGTATTGCCTGAACAAACACTTACATCTTCTCCTAGGCTGATTAAGTCAGAAAAATTATCTATTGAGATTTGTATTGTATCTGAGTCAATAGAACAAAGATTGCTATCGGTAACAGATATGCTGATAGATGAATCTTCGTAAACATTTATTGAATCTGATGCAGAACCGCTATTCCAAAGATAAGTATAGTTAGAAAGTAAAGACAAATTTGTTGAAATATTTACGGTATCTCCTTTACAAATCGTAGTATCTGTTACGTTAAAAACTAATTCAGGATAAGTTACTTGAATGCTATCGCTTGATGTAAAACCAAAGATATCGGTAACGGTAACGGAATATGTCCCTGACTCCGATACGGATATACTCTCTGTAGTCTCTCCTGTATTCCATAAATAACTCGTAAACCAATTCTTGCCGGCAGAAATCGTCGTATCACAAAATCCGTAAGTTATATTGATATCAGAACCTAGATTAATTGGTGGTGAATATTTATATCGGAGATATTGTTCGACTCCCAATCTTTCCGAATCGGAAAGTGCTTTGTTGTAAATAATAATTTCTGCTATAAGCCCTTGAAGAAACATTACCCCATTATTATCTGAACCATCGTTATATGCACCAACTAAAAAACGATAAGGGGAATTAAAGTCATAACCACTATCTGATATATTTATTGATGTTCCACTCAAATTTGAGTTAAAAAATGTTTTAAGAGTTCGATTTGTTCTATTTATAAGAGACGTGATAATTTCGTAACGACCACTGCTTCTTGCCGAAGTAACTCCAAAATCTGCAGTTTCTATATAAAAATTATAAAAATCGGGCGATGAATACCATAGCGCATATCGATTATTCCCTGCTGCATAAATTGATTTCGCCAAATAAGTTCCAGTACTACTGTTACACCTTCCAATAATAAATATTGACCTACTATTAATCCCAACATCTAATATATCTCCTCCATTTAGATAATCATTTATCCCATCAAATATCACAACTGGCTTATTGTTCAAAACTGAATCTGCCTCCAACAATCTTGGCTGATAAGATAGTACTGCTTGAGAAAAATCATTTCCTCTTCCACTTACATCTTGCCATTGATTAACACTATCATTTGAAAGGCTCAACGAATCTGCTGAAAGCCATAAAACCAAACTATCAATCGTGGGAGGATAAATAACTTGAGCTTTTCCCATAAACGCAGTAAACAGAATTATTACAGTAAGGTATCTCTTAATTAAATTTAAAATAGCCCCCATTTTTATTTGCATAATACTAGCAATTTATCACTATTTTTAATAAAAACCAAAGAGTATCGTAAAAAACTTCCCAAGCTTGATTCCAAAAGAACACTTTTACAGAATGTGATTGTAAACTCCAACTAGTTTTATTACAAAAAGAGTCCCTATTAGTGAATTTTATTTATATTTGTATTGATTTATTTATATTCTAAATCAAAGGAACTTGAACCAATTATTTTGGATTTAAAAATTTATTTTCGTGAAAAAAATAAATGTAACACAACCATCATTACCTTCTTTAGAAGATTTTATTCCTTATTTGGAAACTATTTGGGAGAATAGGTGGTTGACAAATAATGGTCCTTTTCACCAACAATTTGAAGTTGAATTAGCAAAATATTTAGGGGTAAAATATGTTTCACTATTTTCAAATGGCACTTTGGCATTAATTGCTTCTTTGCAAGTCTTAAAAATAAAGGGCGAGGTTATTACAACCCCCTACACATTCGTCGCTACACCACACTCTTTGTATTGGAATAATATAAAACCTGTGTTTTGTGATATCAACCCCAATGATTGTAACATAGATGTAAATAAAATAGAATCGTTAATTACTCCCGAAACCACGGCTATATTACCCGTACACGTATACGGAGCTCCTTGTGACACGAAAAAAATAGATGAGATTGCAAGAACCTATGGTTTAAAAGTTATATACGATAGTGCCCATGCATTCGGAGTGAAAGAAAATGGGGACTCTATTTTAAACTATGGTGATTTGTCTGTTCTGAGTTTCCATGCAACAAAAATTTTTAACACATTTGAAGGAGGAGCAATTGTTTGTCACGATAAAGAAATGAAGAAGAGAATAGATTATATCAAAAATTTTGGTTTTGAAGACGAAATAACTGTTGTTGCTCCAGGAATTAATGCCAAGATGAATGAATTCCAATCCGCTTTAGGAATATTGCAGTTAAAAAACATTGATAATTTAATATCGTCCTGTAAAGAAAAGTCTATCTACTATATTGAAAATTTAAAAAAAACCAAGGGGATTCGCTTACTAAAAGAAAGCGAGGACGTTAATTATAATTATTCCTATTTTCCAATATTTGTCGAAAATAACTATCCGATAACCAGAGACAATCTTTATCAAAAACTGAAAGACAACAATATTTATGCACGAAGATATTTTTATCCTTTAGTTACTAAGTTTAGCCCCTATAGAAGCTTAGTAAATTCAACTTCCATCAAAAATGCATTGCAAATCTCTGAACAAGTTATATGTTTGCCTATGTATCCTGATTTAGAAAAAGAACATCAAAATCAAATTATTGAAATCATAAATGGAACCGCTTAACATAGTTGTTATAGGGTCATCAGGACATGCTCGTGTTATCATTAGCATGATTGAGTCGATTAAAAAATATAATATCGTTGGATTAATCGATTCCTATAAGGAGGTAGGGACAAAGATTAATGGATATGAGATTATTGGCAACGAAGAAGATCTTCCCATGCTATATAAAAAACACATTCTATTGGGAGGTGTAGTCGCTATTGGAAATAATTGGAACCGATATAAAATGGTCAACAAAATAATCCAAATAACTCCAGAATTCAACTTTATTTCTATTATTCACCAAAGTGCAATCATTAGCCCCAATATTACAATTGGCAATGGAACCGTTATTATGCCGGGGGTAATCATTAACTCAAATGCTAATATTGGAAGTAATTGTATCATCAATACACAATCATTGATTGAGCATGATTGTCAGATTTGTGATTTTGCCAGTATAGCTCCAGGTGTTAAAATGGGGGGGAACACAGTTATTAATCAAAAAACAGCTATTGGTATTGGAACAACAATAATTGAAAAAATTACTATTGGTAGAGAATCAATTGTTGGAGCCCACTCTCTTGTAATAAGAGATGTTCCTGATTATCAAGTTTGGTTTGGAATTCCCGCAAAATATGTAAAGCAAAATATCCCAGTAATAAATTACCTTCGTTAAAATTATTATGTTAAGATATTCTCTAATTAATACAATTCTAAAAAGAGATTAAGCATGGAAGCTGAAGATAAATATGTTCATGAAATGGATTGGGGAATTAACATTGGAAATGTTTCAAAAAAAAAATTATCAAATTATAGAAAATATCAATATAATTTAATACGAAAATATATTGGAAATAACATATTAGAAGTTGGAAGTGGAGACAGAGGATTTACCAATCAAATTGTTTTAAATGCAAAACCATTTCAAAGCATCCTATCTATAGAACCTTCTGAAAAATTATTTGAAATATACAAAGACTCATACCTTTTTCCTGATAATGTATCATTTAAAAAAATTGATTTATTTGAAATGAGTAATCAAGAATATGGAAAATTTGATACGATTATAATGATTCACGTTTTAGAACATATCGAAGATGATAAAGGGGCAATAAATCACTTGTATAATTTATTATGCGATGGTGGTCATTTATTAATTGAAGTCCCAGCATTACAAAAATTATATTCAATTCATGATGAAAAGTTAGGACATTATAGAAGATATAATAAAAAAATTATGAAAAGAATTATTGATGAAGATAAATTTGAACTAAAAAGGATATGGTATCAAGATATAATAGGAGTATTAGGCTCATTCTATTATTTTAAATTAAAAAAAACAAGAATTAATAGTGAAAGTGGAGCTCGTCTTGTATCAAAGCAAGGAAATATTTATGATAAGTACCTAATCCCTATTCAAGAAATTTTTGAAAAATTCATTCCCCTTCCTTTGGGTTTAAGTCTGACATGTGTTTTAAAAAAGAAATAAAATATACTGCAAAACTAAAATATGACAGACATAAGCGTTATTATTCCGGTTTATTTTAATGACTCCAGCATTGAAAAAACTATTAATGCCATCAAAGAACAAGTAATTGGTAGAAACAAAAATAGAACATTTGAAATTATCTGTATAGATGATGGTTCTGAAGATACTTCATTTGAAGTACTAGAAAGACTTTATTCTGAAAATCGAGAACTTCTAAAAATTATTAAGTTCTCAAGAAATTTTGGTCAAGTACAAGCAATGCTGGCTGGCTATAAGATGGCTAAAGGACAGTGTGTAATAAATATTTCTGCGGATTTACAGGATCCTCCTATGCTTATGAACGAAATGATTTATGCTTTTTTTAATGAAAATGTAGAAATCATTATTGGAACTCGATTAGATAGAAAAGAATCTTTATATAGAAAAAAAACTTCACATTTTTTTTATAAGTTAATACAAAAGTTAAGTTTCCCGAATATGCCTGTCGGAGGATTTGATTATGCTCTCTTAGGAAGAAAGGTTGTTGATGTAATATTGAGCAATAAGGACTCAAGCCCTTTTTGGCAAGGCCAGATTTTGTGGACAGGTTTTCCCGTTAAATTTATTCCTTATATACGTAGTGAAAGAGAATCGGGCAAATCAAGATGGACTTTTAGTAAAAAAGTAAAATATCTTATTGACGGGGTATTGAGCTATTCATATTTTCCTTTGAGAGCAATATCTATTTTAGGAGCAATTCTATTTTTTATCGGAATTATATATGCATTAATAATTGTCGCCACATATTTTTTCGGAGAAGTGCCTTTCAATGGCTGGGCTCCTATAATGATTATTATGCTCGTCCTTTTTGGAGTAGTTTTACTAATGCTCGGCGTTATAGGGGAGTATTTATGGCGGGTTTTAGAACAGGTACGGGGTCGACTTGGATATGTCATTGAAAAAGAGTTAAAAGATTAATGAAATAATTTAATTTATGCCAACTCTGTATTTAAGTCTTTTAGGGTATTCATTATTTTCCATGATATTAATTTATCTTGTTGGTAAAATAATATTGATTTTCTTTACCACTAACTTATCATTAGGATTTAGGCTTTTCTTGTACAACGTAGTTGGAATAATAACTATCATAATTGTTTATTCTTTAGTTCGAGCAAAATTACAATCAGTTAATATCGGTCTGATTCCAATTGTATTACTACTTATATATTCATTTAGAGATAACTTCTCTAAGCCTAGCTTATTTTTCAAAGACATTCACAAAGAACTTTTTCTGATGCTTTTACTTTTTGCCCCTATTTACCTTTATCAAAGCTTTTTTTTCTTTGATTTTTTTTCTGGCACAATTAGACATCTACATACTGATCATTATTTATATGGTGATTTTTCAAATTCTTTAAAACTTTTTGGCGTTGAGTCCAAATTTACCGACCTAAACTTTTATTCTACTTCTGATCTGCAATTAATCCCATATCACTATTCAGAATTATGGATAACAGCGTTTTTCTCAATGCTTTTAAATATCTCTTCTGTAAACAGTTATTTTCTAATTGTTATTCCTGTTTGTGCAACAATTTACGGAATTGGATTATTTTCTCTCGTTGAAAATATAAAAACACACCGTTCATTTAAATTTATATTTACTTATATGTCTTTATTTATCAGCGGAGTATATTTTAGTTTTTATGATAATTGGGAAATCACAGGCTATATACATCAATCTGACAATGGCATTTTAAGTTTTCTTTCTCAGAAATTTTGCTTTATATATATATGTATATTATTTTCAGTGTTACTTTTTATTAAAGAGAAAAAAGAGCTTGGAATTATTTTCTTATCAACAATTCCAATATTCTCGATTAACTTTGCTCCTAGTATTATAGGAGGCATCGTCTTGTATTATTTATATTCGTTTATAATCAAGAAAGAGAGGCTAGTATTATCAAATATTGGAGGCTTATTATCTGCATTATATGTCATTTTGTTTATTCTGCTTTTTTATTCATTATTTAAATCTAAATATTCAAATGAAATAATTGACAATGACATTTTTCTAATAAAAATATTAAATAATAATTTTTCTTCGACCGATTTGAAAATATTTATTGGAAACAATGTTTACAGAATCATACGAGCGTTAATCTTTTATTTCCCGTATGTGATACTGCTTGTTTATGCTGTTAAGCAAAATCGTCAATTATCGATTTTGTTTCTATTTATTATTATATCTGGGATCCTCACATCCACATTCCTCTTTGATGCACTAAATGCAGGACAATTTGCTTCTAACACGTATATTATTTTTAACGTTTTAATAGCGATAGGCTTATCTATATTGCTAGATAAAATGAAGACTAATCTAAAAAAAAGTATTTTTGTTTTTACGATATTTATTTCTTCATTATCGTTAAGTTTATTTACTAGCTTTTCTATTAAAAATCAATATTTAAGTACTCATGATTATATGGTTTTTAAAAAAATTGACGCCAAACTTGAGAAGACATCAAACATATTAGTTTTTTTAAATGAAAAAGATTTTAGCGATATAATGTTAGTTTGTTGGCAGTCGAAAAACGATTTGTTACCATTAACTCAATACTCTGATAAGGACATTATTTTTTCTTTAGGAAATCCTGAACTATACTTTCTTTCAAACGCCAACGTTTCCTCATCAGATTCGTTGCATTACAAATACATTTTCCCATTTAATAAGAATAGAAACAATGACATAAATTATTACAACATCATTGATGATAAAGGCATCAAATATTTATATGTGAAGGATGGAGTTGAAATTCCCTTTAATCTTAAAAAAAGAATTGATTCCTTCATAGAATCTAAAGAATTTGAAGGGACGTTATTTTTTTTGAATTAATTTTCAACGAATTTTTATTGCAATAAAAAGAATAAATTATATAGTTAAAGATTAATTATTAACTTTGAATAACTGATAATACTTATTATAAATTCAGAATGAAGATAGTACTAATTAATCCTCCTTTTATCTTTTTCAAGAACCCCCGTTATTTTCCGTACCAATGTTTAGGTTTATTATATATTGCTGGGTACTTAAGAGAAAATGGACACGAAGTGCAAATAATTGATGCTTTTGCGGAAGGAAAAAAGAAAGTCAGAAGGATAGAAAAAGATTTTTTTATTATAGGATTAGATTCTGCGAGTATTATTTCAAAAATTGAATCAAACGTCGATTTAATTGGAATTTCCGTTCCCTTCTCGCACATGGCTCAAATAACTCATAATCTGGTCCAAGAAATTAAAAATACTGTTAATATCCCTATTGTTTTAGGAGGAGTATATCCAAGTACCCAGCCTGAATTAGCAATACAATCAGGGGCAGACTATCTAGTTCTTGGAGATGGAGAAGAACCAATGCTAAATATTTTAGATTTTTTAGATAAAAAATCTGAAACATTATCAAATTCTATCATAACCAAGTATTCTGATATTAAGAATGCAAAAAGTCATTATACAAAAGATGTCAACACATTGCCTTTTCCCGCTCGAGATTTATTACCCAAGCGATTATATAGTGGTCTTTCTGCCAGAGGTAATAATGCCCACTATGGATGGGGAACCGCCAGTTTAATCACATCAAGAGGCTGTCCATACGATTGTGAGTTTTGTGAGATTCATCCTATTAGTGGATACAAATGGCGTTCATATTCGCCTTCACACGTCTTGAGAGAAATTGATGACCTATACCTTAACTATAACATCTCTCATTTTGAAATTGAAGATAGTAACTTTACTCTAGACATTAATCGAGCAATCGAAATCCTCGATGGAATTGTAGAAAGAATAAATAAAGGGTGGTCTATTTCGTGGTCTTTACCCAACGGTGTTCGAATAGACAAATTATCCGAAGAATTAATACTTAAAATAAAAGAATCTAATTGTACATCTGTATGTTTAGCTCTTGAAAATGGAGATGATGAAATTCTTAGTTTAATGAGAAAAAAATTAGATCTGAAAGTAGTTTTAGAAAAAGTAGCTCTTCTAGCAAAATATAAAATAAACACAAGTGTTTTTATAATATATGGATACCCCGGAGAAAAGAAAGAAAATTTTCTAAACGCTGTCAAATATTATGAAACCATTAAAAAAATCAACCCCAATATTCAATTTAGATTTTTCTTGTTAACACCAATGCCAAAAACAAAAATATTTCAAAGGTGCGTTGATGAAGGTCTTTTGCCATTTGATTTTTTCTCAAAAGTTTCAGACTTGCATGTTAAGTTATTGACTCCTGAAAAAGTTTGGTTAAAAACGCCTTTGTTTGACAAGAAGGAAGTTTTAGAAAGGAAAAAAATATTAATTAATACTTTTAGTAAAAGGGGCAAGGTTAAAGATTTAATAATTATTTACACCCCTGTTTTTTTATATAAAATATATAAAAAGCTTAAGAGAATAGTCCTCTACAAAAAATGGAATCAATACAACTAACTATACCACATGTTGAGTACAAATATCAAGAACACCATTTGTTTAAAGATATTTGTAAATTTAGGATAGATTCTTATTCTTTTGTATAATTGTCTTAAGATTAGCTAAATGAGTATAGGTAAAAATATTTTTAATACAATTCTCTCGCAAATTTCCGTCCAATTTTTAGGAATTTTGTCAGGCATATTTATCGCTAGATTAATTGGTCCCGAAGGAAAAGGGGTTTTTGCTATTTATCAAGCAAATGCACAACTCTTAGTTACTTTTTTTTCATTAAGTTTCGGATATGCCTTGACCTATTTTATCCCATCTGGAAAAATTCGTTCAAATAAAATGCTAGGAATATCAATATTAATTACTTTAATAGGAAGTATATGTATCGTTTTTGCTATACTTTTTTTTAATTATACTGTGTTTAAAGACTTTCTGTTTCCGATAAAATACAGTGGATTATTATATATAAGTTGGATTTTTTTCTATTCTGTTTTTCAGATAATTAATACAATTGCGACAGGTTTTTTCCAAGGATTAAAAGAATTTGGGGTCATTAATAAAGTGTCAATTATAAACAGTATTATAAATGTTCTGTTTTTCTCAACTGTTTTTATTTTAGATAAATATAATTACTGCGAAATAAATGTATTGGATTTGCTTTATGGACTTTTGCTTTTAACACTATTAAACACCATTCAATTTATTATTCCGTATCTAAAAAAAATCAATATAAAACCCTCGTTTAACATTTCGATGTCAAACGATATTAAGCCTATTTTAAATTTTACACTTTATACTCATTTGGGGATTTTTGTCAGTTTTTTCAATAGTCGATTAAGTCTATGGATTTTAAATTTTTATTTAAATGAAGTCGCTATTGGTCTTTTTTCTTTAGCATCAAATTTGATTGTTGTTTTTTCTTTAATCTCTGCTCCCATTGGAAATGTTTTAATGCCATTTCTTTCTAGTGAGGATGGCAAAAAGAAAAAGGAAATTTTCTACAAATATTCTAGACTAAATTTTTCAACAGTATTTATCATCGCTATAATCGGATTCTTTTTATCCAGCACTATGATTCCATTATTATATGGAGAGGAATTTTCATCAGCATCGTTACTATTTCAAATATTGATTCCTGGTATTTTATTTGCCAGCATTAGCAGATTACTCGCAGTCTATATTGGAGCAAACAACAAACAATTATATAACTTATATGCTACACTAATTGGTTCCTTTGTCAACATTGTACTAAATTGCTTATTAATAAAACATTTTGGTCTAATAGGAGCGTCAATCGCAAGTTCTATCACCTATATTTCTATTTGTTTAGCAATGATGTATTATGTTCATTTTAAACTTGGTTTAACTTTTGGAAATTACTTTTTTATTAATTTGCAAGAAATCAAATATATGAAATCAAATTTTAATAATTTTCTTAAAAAGCTTTAATAATGCATTTTAAATTGGGGAAACATATTTGCAAAGGGATAATCTTATTTACTATTTAAGAGACGTTTAATGGAAAAGATTATAGTTATAATTCCATACTATGGCTCTTGGCCAAACTACATACAAATTTTTAACGATACTTGTAAGAATAACCCATTAATAAACATTTGTTTTATTACAGATTTGGATAAATTTGAAAACGCCTCATCAAATATTACATTTTTCAAACTATCGTTTCAAGAACTTAAAAAAAGAATTGGAAATATTTTTGATATTTCTATCCCTAATCACAAACCATATAAACTCTGCGACTTTAGGCCTGCATATGGCATAATATTTAGCGATATTGTTAAAGATTTCGATTTTTGGGGATATGCCGATAATGATTTAATTTTCGGGAATTTAAAAAAATTCATTTCATCTGAAAATTTAAACGAAAACGATATTTTATGTTTTCGTCCCGACCATTTACATGGGCCATTTACAATATATCGAAATACTAGTTTGATAAACAATTTATTCAAATGTTCTCCAGATTACTTAGATATTTTTAAAAACGAAATTTATCTTTCCTTCGACGAATTCGGGAAAGATAATTTTCGTTTGCAAAAGAATAAAACTCTCGACAATTTACCCGATGATTCTATTAGTGTTATTGCATTAAAAGCAAAATTAAAAGGAGAAATTAAGATATTCATGAAATTGTTATGTAAAGAAAAAATTTCTGAAACAAATGAAATTATAAAATACGATAATGGAAAGGTATCTATCTATAAAACAAATGTAGAATATGCTTTTTATCACTGGGTTATAGAAAAAAGAGCTGCATATTTTAGCTATCCAAAATGGTCTAAAATCCCAACCAAATATTTTATTTCGCCATCAGGTTTTTATACAGAACAGCAATTCAAATATTATGCAGTTATTAACTTTTATAGAAAAACCATGGGAATATTATATTGGTACTATTTACGGTTTAAAAACTTTCCTTCGAGAAGACTCGGTTTTAAAATACTAATTGACACATACCCAAGACCCGGTTTTATTAAAAAATAATTATCAATGACTATTCAAAGAAAAATTAAAATTATTCATGTCGTTCCTGATTTAAGAAAGGGAGGAGGAGAAAAATTTTTACTTGACATTTGCAATGAAATGAAATCGAGAGAAAATATTGAATTTATTATTATTACTCTTGATGGCACAAATGAATATAAGGATATTTCCAAAGACTTAAATTTGATTTATTGCAATGTACCTATTCGACTATCGATTAAAAAAAAATCTGAAGTTGACGATGCAGAATTTGTTAAAATTGTAAATTCATTTCAGCCAGACATTATACATTCTCACCTTTATTTAGCAGAAATAGCTAGTAGGGCAACGATATTTCCTACGGTAAAATACTTTTCGCATTTACAAGGATTTGAAGATCGTTTTGTTCCTTTTTCTATCAAAACTCTTTTAAAAAAAGAAAAAATCACAAATTATTTTGAGAAAGAATGGTTAATAAATCGATATAAAAAGTGTAACAATAACTTTTTTGCAATATCAAAAAACACGCTGAACTATTATTCGAAACACTTGCCAAAACAACTTCAAAAAAATATTACACTCGTTCATAATGCCATTCCGTTCGAAAGATATTTTTCTGCTATTCATCGTAAAAATACAGATATTCCAATTAGGCTTATTTCTGTAGGTAGTTTAATCGACCGGAAAAATCATGAATTATTATTACAAGCGTTGGTTCATTTAAAAAAATCAAATGTCGATTTTAGATTGGAAATTTTAGGAGAAGGAAACAAAAGACATTTTCTTGAAAAAAGCATTCTTGAAAAAGACTTATCTGAGAAAGTATTTTTAATAGGAAATGTTGTGAATGTAGAAGACTATCTTAAAAATGCAGATATTTATTTACATGCAGCTAAATATGAACCATTCGGGCTTGTAATAATTGAGGCTATGGCCGCGGGACTTCCAGTTATTTCATTAAATGGAAAAGGAAATAAAGACATTGTTTTAGAAAACTATAATGGCTATCTAATAAATGATGAAAACTCGAAGTTATTTGCGGAAAAAATCATATATTTACTTAATAATCAATCTGTATACTCAAATTTATCAAATAATGCCATTACATTTGCTAAACAATTCGATATCAAAGAATGTGTAAATAAAATAATCAAACAATATCAAATAGTATTAGAAAACTAAAGCTAATATGAGCAAAATTCTATTAATTGAACCTCCTTTTTATCGATTGTATGACCCGAGAATGTCATTAGATAAACTTCCTTTATCACTTGGATATTTGGCAAGTTCTATAAAAGAAAATACAAATTGGGAAGTGAAAATATACAATGCCGATTTTTATGCTCCCAGCATTTCCTCTTCTACTGAATTTCTTACTGGGTCGGGTTTTAGCAATTATATTAAAAATCTTACCGATAATGATTATAAAGTTTGGAACGAAATAAAAGATTACGTTAAAGATTACAATCCTGAAGTTGTTGGAATTACGACAAAATCACAAAATTATCGTTCTGCTTGTAATACAGCTCAAATAATAAAAGAAATTAATCCTAGCATTAAAATAATTATTGGAGGTCCGCATGTTTCACTAACATCTGACGAAGATTTAAACAGGGAAAATATTGATATAACGGTTAAGGGAGAAGGAGAATTGACAATTATTGAAATACTCAACGCCGTTGAAAGCAATCTTCCATTTGATAATATTGCTGGAGTTAGTTTTAAAAATAATGGAGATGTAACGAAAAACATTTTGAGAGGTCAAATACAAGACTTAGACATACTTACGTCTCCATATAAATATGCAAAAACTATTCTTAAAGACTTCGAAAAATATCCCTTGAATTCGTTTAGAAGCATTTTTGCAACAAGAGGTTGCCCATATAATTGCACATTTTGTGGCTCAGGGAAAATATGGGGGCATAAAGTCCGATTTCGCTCTGTAAAAAATGTTATCGATGAAATTAATGAACTTCGTAAAATAGGAGTCAATTATTTTAATTTTGATGATGATACCTTCGGAGCTACTTCTAAATATATTGTCGAACTCTGTAATAGTTTAATCGAAAACTGTAGAGGCATACAATGGAGTTGCGAACTTCACGTAAAATTAATAACTCCGAATCATCTTTCGTTGATGAAAAAGGCTGGTTGCGACCTAATTAAAATAGGAATTGAATCGGGGAATAATGAAATTTTAAAACAAATTCGAAAGAATATAACCATAGAAGAAGCCATAAATGCAAGCAAACTTATTAATAAGTATAAGATTCATGCTATGGGTTTTTTCATGGTAGGATTTCCTCAAGAAACAATCGAAACATTAAACGATACCATAAATGCTATTAAAAAATTTAATGGATACGTAACATACAGTATTTTTACGCCATACATCGGAACCGATGCTTATGATTATTGCGTATCTTATGGTTTAATTCCTAAAATATTTGATGTCTCAAAATATAATCATCAAAGCCCCGAAAATTGTTTTTGCTTAAATATTACACACGATAAATTTAGAGCTATTGCTTCGGAAGTAGAAAAAGTTGTTGATAAAAAAAATTTAACATACGGACGTTATTTAATGCTCAAGCGTTTTTTTCCAACGAATATTTTAAGAAAAATAAAACGATCTTTTAGAATATTTAAAAATTATTGCAAAAAATGAATTTGATTTTATTAACACATAATTATCCTTTATCTTATGGAGAATTTTTCATTGACGATGAAATGAAAATTATTTCTACTCATTTTGAGAGAATAATTGTGCTTACAAAAAAACAAGAAGATATTGGTTTAAATCGGTTTATTCCATCTAATGCAGAAATATTCTTATATCAAGACTCTAAAACATTTTTAGATAAAATTAAAATGCTCCCATTGACATTAATACTATTAATTAAGTTCGATTTTGTACAAATCCTACAAAAAAATAATATTAAGTCATTCCCTTTGATATGTAAAATTCTTTTAATTGATGTTTTATCAGCTGTTAATCTAAAAAAAAACATAATAAAAATTATCGTAGATGAAAAATTGTCAGATAAAGAAACTGTTTTTTATTCCTATTGGCACGATTATAAAGCACTTTCGTTAGCTTTACTTAAAAAATACAACAATAATTTATATTGTATCTCTAGGGCACACGGATGGGATGTTTTTATGGATAGGCAAAATCCTCCATACTTATCTTTAAAAAAATTCGTTTTAAAAACGCTGGACAAAACGCTTTGTATCGCAAATGTTGGACAAAGAGAATTTTTAAAAATTCTCGGACTAGAAAAATCAGAAAAAATAGGGTTAAGTAGATTAGGAAAACAGAATTTACGTAAATTAAAAATAGAAGGAAATAAATCGGAAGTGCTTTTTTGTAGCTGTAGTATTTTAATTCCTTTAAAAAGAGTTAACCTTATAATAGATATTTTAAGTGAACTTAATGTCAATAATGTAAGGTGGGTACATTTTGGCGAAATAGATTTTCCTAATGAGGTATTCGAAAAGTATAAAAATAAACTTTACGATTATGCAAAAATGAAAATTTCACATATTGATTTTCAATTTAAAGGAAATGTAAATAATAATGAAATTTTAGATTTTTATAGTGAAAATTATGTTGATTTATTTATAAATGTAAGCGAATCAGAAGGAATTCCGGTAAGTATAATGGAAGCTTTATCCGCAGGAATCCCCATTTTGGCAACAAATGTTGGAGGAACCAACGAGATTGTCAATAGTGATAATGGGTTTTTGATTGAAAAAGATTTTAATGCAAAAAATATTGCTAGAATAATTGAAAGATATTTAAAAAGTTCGGATGAAAACAAAATTAAATTCCGACAAAATGCATATCAATTTTGGAAAGAAAATTATAATGCTGAAAAAAACTATACGAAATTTGTCGAAAACATATTGAAATGAAAAAACTCTTAATTCTAGCATATGATTTTCCTCCATATATTTCGGTAGGAGGCTTAAGACCTTATAGTTGGTACAAATATTTAAAAGAATATAACATTTATCCTATTGTTGTAACTCGCCAATGGGGGAATACTTATGGCAATCATTTAGATTATATTGTACCAAGTGAAAGCTCAAAAACAATTTTTGAAAAAACAGAACAAGGAGAGCTAATTAAAACACCATTCTTTCCTAATTTAGCCAATAGATTAATGATAAAATATGGCGAATCAAAATATAGAACTTTAAGAAAAATAATATCTGCTTTTTATGAATTTTTTCAATGGTTTTTTTTAATTGGACCAAAATCTCAAATATACCTTGAAGCCAAAAAGTATTTAAAGACGAATAAAGTTGATGCAATAATTGCAACCGGAGATCCTTTTATTTTATTTAGATATGCTAACATTTTAAGCAAAAAACACAACATCCCTTGGATTGCTGATTATCGAGATTTATGGTCTCAGGATATCCAAATGCAAAATAAATTAATATTCAAGTCATTGAATCAGTATCTTGAAAAAAGAGTGGTAAATAAAGCGTTAGTTGTTACAACAGTTTCGGATACTTTGAAAAATCATATTTCTTCAATTATTTCGAATAAAAACATTCAAATAACCACGAATGGATTTGATCCCGAAATTGTCGAAAGTACTAAAGAAATAAAACAAACAAATAAAAATTTGTGCATTGCATTTATTGGAACAATTTATAATTATCACCCCATCGAAAGTTTTCTTAATGTATGCAGTGGACTGAAAAGTGAAAATAGCAACAGACGACTTTTAATTAACTTTTATGGAGTCAAATCAAATACAAATATCACTGATATTATAGAATCTAAATATAAGAATATCCTCACAGATATTAATATTTATCCCAAGATGGCAAATAATATTTTGGTAAAAGAAATCGCAAAAAACAATCTATTTTTACTATTCAATGATTATTCATATTTAGGAACAAAAATTTTTGATTATTTGGCAATTAATAGAATGATATTATTTTGTTATAATAATGATGCTGATGCCATTCTATTAAAAAATAAATTCTATAAACATTTTCCCTACGATTCTGAATGCGAATATTTGCAAAAGGATGTTCTTGAGCAAACAAATGGAGGGATAATTATTGAAAATAGCAAACACTTAAAAAATACGTTAAATGAATTGCTAAATGAATTTGAAATGAATGGGTATATTCAATGTAATTCTCAAAATGTTGAGCAATTTTCTCGCAAAATACAAACCCAAAAATTAGCAGAAATCATCAAAAAAATTACTTAAAAAGGGAACGATGCCAAACAATATCATAATTGTAGATTATGGAATGGGAAACCTACATTCAGTTAAGAAAAAACTTCTTCGACTGAATGTTAATCCGATAATTTCATCAAATCCAAATGAAATTGAATCTGCCGATAAAATTATTTTACCAGGCGTTGGACATTTTCAAAAAGCAATGGAAAACTTACAAAAACTCAACTTGATTGATGCTTTAAATGAAATTGTACTTATTAAACAAAAACCTATTTTGGGAATTTGTCTTGGAATGCAACTTATGGCAAATAAAAGTGAAGAAGGAAATGCGAATGGATTAGGTTGGATTGATGCTGAAGTGGTTAAATTTATAGTTAAAGATACTTTGAAATATAAGATTCCACATACGGGTTGGAATCAAATTATTAAAACAAAAGATAGTTTATTAATGAAAAACATTTCTGATTTATCAGAATTTTACTTTGTTCATTCATATCATTTTTTAGTTAACAATAACGAAGATATTTTAAACGAAACCGAATACGAGTATAAATTTATATCTGCAATCGAAAAAAATAATATATTTGGAGTACAATATCACCCCGAAAAAAGTCATGATGATGGGGAAAGATTGTTGAAAAACTTTATTGAGTTATAGTATTTTAAATAGTAATTATGAAATATCTATGATTAAAAAAGTAAAGCAGTCCAATCGAAAATGATAAAATTTTAAAATCGGGTAATTGATTAAATGTCAACGATATATAAAACTGCAAACAGATGAAAAAAAATCTTTTATATACTTTCCGTCAAATTGAAAATTGCAATATGTGTGGTTCAAGTGAAGACAAACATATAGTAATAGGAAAGAGATTAAACAAATCACAAGGTATTAGACCAAATAAGAAAAAAGGAATAACAACCACGATTTGTAGATGTACAATTTGTGGATTAATTTTTTCAAATCCTTTACCGATTCCAGTAGATATACAAGACCATTACGGAGTATTATCAGAAGAATATTGGGAAGAAGAATATTTTCAAAAGGGAGATAACTATTTTGTTACAACAATTATTAAAGCAAAGGAATTGCTCAATTTTAAGGATGGAATGAAAGCTTTAGATGTTGGTGCAGGAATTGGTTTTGAGATGAAAGCTTTAAAAAATGCAGGCTTTGATTCTTATGGAATTGAACCTTCTAATACATTTTATGAAAAAGCTATTTCAATAATGAATATTTCTCCTGATAAATTAAGCCTTTCTACAATTGAAGATGCTAATTACGAAAACAATTATTTTGATTTTATCGTATTTAATGCAGTTTTAGAACATTTATATTCCCCATCCGATGCAATTAAAAAGGCTCTTGAATGGCTCAAACCAAATGGCTTAATTCTAATCCAAGTTCCTTCTTCTAATTGGTTAATTGCAAAGTTAATAAATTGGACGTATAAAGTGCTTATGAAAGATTATGTATGCAATATTAGCCCAATGCACGAACCGTATCATTTGTATGAATTTTCGCTTAATTCTTTTAAAATAAATTCTTCATCAAAAAATTATGAAATTATTTTTCACGAATATGCAGTTTGTCAAACATTTATGCCGAAAATTATAGATATAATATTAAAGCCTTTAATGAAAAAGACAAACACAGGTATGGAATTGTATGTTTGGTTGAAAAAAATATAAATTAAATGTTTAGACCTAGAATAATCCCCATACTTCTACTGAGTGGACAATCCTTGGTAAAGTCTAAAGAATTCAAAAATTACAGATATATCGGAGACCCGATTAATGCCGTTCGTATTTTTAACGATTTAAAAGCCGATGAATTAGTTTTTTTAGATATTACAGCAACAAAAGAAAAACGATTAATATCATTAGACTTTGTTAAAAATGTTGGAGAAGAAGCAAATATGCCCTTTGCTGTTGGCGGAGGAATAAGAACAAAAAAAGATATTCAAGATATAATTGGAGCTGGAGCAGAAAAAGTAATCATCAATTCTTATGCAGTTGATAATCCTGATTTTATTCGAGAAGCAAGCGAAACCTTTGGGTCTTCAACAATCGTTGTTTGCATCGATGTTAAGAAAAAAATGTTTGGTAAAATTCAAACTTGGACCGTCTCAGGGACAAAATCAACAGGATATTCGCCCGTTGAATTTGCTAAATTGATGGAAGAAAAAGGAGCTGGTGAAATTATTATTCAATCAATTGAAAAAGATGGAATGATGGAAGGTTATGATATTGAATTAATTAAACAAATTTCTGAAGCAGTTAAAATTCCCATTGTTGCATTAGGAGGTGCAGGAAATTTGAATCATTTAAAACAAGCATACATACAAGGATTTGCAAATGGGCTAGCCGCAGGAAGTATTTTTGTTTACCACGGAAAAAACAAGGGTGTTTTAATAAATTATCCTGAAAAATCGGAAATTACATTAAATATATTATAACTCCGTTTTGAAATTTTAAACTGAGCTTTTCATAATGCTAGCAGGTGAAAGAGAGTTTGAGTTAATCCTTTTTACTTCCTCAATACCTCCAAAAATGCTCCAGTTCCTTCGCCAATTTTTGATAAAAGTTTCCATCCGTCACAGGAATTTTCAGATATTTTTTGCCTGTTTTTTCATCTGGTTTCAAAAATCCGATATTTGATGTTTTTTTCATTCCGTTTTCCGAGTTTTTGCTTGACTTTGTTTCAAATTTTTTAAGCGTGTTTCAAATTTTCATTTTTCTCATGAACTTTGATTTACCGTATATATATAATATTATTTTATGCGATAATTTCATGTATAATTTAAAAGAAATGATGCGATTTTCCGAATACGATTTCCTTTAGATAAAGAAATTCTTCAATTCTAAATATTGATGACAGAAATATGTAAACAAAAACACCAGTAAATATCTGAGTTAAAAATACGACATAATAATTAGCAATTGGCAAAAATAAAATAGCGTAAGCACATAAAAACATGGCAATAGATAAAACTAAGGGTTTAAAAAGCTTTATGAAATAATATTTCATAGAAATTTTCAATAGTTTTGAAACAAAGTAATAATCAATGGAAAGAGATACAACACTAATAAATACAAATGCCCACAAAAATGGAATTAAACCCCAAAAAACGCCAAAAGGAATTGAAAATAGACCAATTAATTTTTTTATAGTATTAAGTTTCATATATAAATTTCCTTCGCCTTTAGCCATTATGGTTTGATTAAAAAATGCACTTAGGAAAATAGAGATGCTTGATAAAATAATAATCTGCAAGAACGGAACCGAAGGCAACCATTTCTCGGTATATAAAACAATGGTAAATGCTTTTGCAACTGCTATAAATCCAAAAACAACCGGAAGAAAAATGTATACTGCTAAATTATAAAATTTTAAATGATATTGCAGAAACAAATTGTCATTGTCATTAACTTTTGATAAAATAGGAAATATTGTGGCTTGCAAAGTGTTGGTTAATATTTGCTCAGGCATTATTTTCGAACTCTTTGCTCTTACATAATATCCTAACTGATTAGCATAGAAAATTTTTCCGATTAAAAAATTATCAATATTATCCACAAAAGTAGAAACAAGATTTGTTGCTAATACTTTTGATCCAAAAGACCATATTTTTCTAAAAGAATTAAATTTGAATCGTCCGCTAGGCTTCCATTTTGAGGTGAGCCAAAATAATATATTTGTCGTTAATGCTTGTGAAATCGACTGTCCAACAATGCTATAAACACCATAATTATTAAACGCCATAATGGCAGAAACAATAGCAGAAACAAGCATCCCAAGCAAATAACAGATAGACTGTTTTTTTAAATTTATTTCTTTTATAAGGATTGTGTTTTGAATTATTCCAAAAGAATTGATAACAAATACCAAGGATAATAATTTTGTAAGCGGAACTAAAATTGGCTCATTAAAAAAATCAGCAATTAGAGGCGAAAGAATAAAGAATAAAGAATAAAAAAATAATCCAACTACAACATTAAAATAGAAAGCCGTGGAGTAATCGTCTTCAGTAATATCTTTTGAGCGGACAATAGCCACAGAAATCCCTGAATTTATAAATACGACAGCAATAGCAATAAAAACGGCTAACATGCCCGTCATTCCAAATTCTTTAGGCTCAAGTATCCTTGCTAGAATAATAGACAAAAAAAAGCTTATGAAATAACTGCCAATATTGGCAAAAAAATTCCATTTTGCTGCATTAATAGAGGAAGTTTTTAAAGAATTCACTAATTGAAAAACTATATATTTCAAGGCAAATCTAGTAAAACTTTAGTATTAAATTGATGAAAATAAATATATATCTTTGTATATTAAATCTTTTTAAAATGAAAAAAGCACTAGTACTAGGTGCCGGAGGTTTTATCGGCTCACATTTGGTTAAAAAATTAAAGCACGAAGGTTTTTGGGTTAAAGGTTCTGATTTAAAGTATCCAGAGTATAGCAAAACTGAGGCAGATGAATTTATTATTGGCGATTTAAGAGAACAAAAAATATGCGATATTGTTTTAAATCAATATTTTGACGAAGTTTACCAATTGGCCGCTGATATGGGAGGAGCTGGCTATATTTTTACTGGAGAAAACGATGCAAATGTAATGCACAATTCTGCTCTAATTAACATAAATATTGTTGAACGGGCAGTAAAACATAAAATTGGAAAAATTTTTTATTCATCGTCAGCGTGTATTTATCCAGAGTTTAACCAACTTGACCCCGAAAGTCCAAACTGTGCAGAGGATTCTGCATATCCAGCACAACCTGATAGCGAATATGGTTGGGAAAAATTATTTAGTGAGAGATTGTTTTTGTCCTTTAGTCGAAATTACAAATTGAATGTCCGAATAGCTCGGTTTCATAATATATTCGGTCCCAAAGGAACATGGACTGGAGGAAAAGAAAAAGCTCCTGCAGCGATGTGTCGTAAAGTTGCAGAAGCTGTTAACGGAGGAGAAATAGAAGTATGGGGAGATGGAAAACAAACTCGTTCATTTTTGTACATTGACGAGTGCTTAGAAGGAGTTCGTCGATTAATGAATTCCGACTTCACGGGACCAGTTAACATTGGATCCGACGAAATGATAAGCATCAATGATTTAGCACAAATGACAATTAATATTTCAGGTAAGAATTTAACCATAAATAATATTTCAGGGCCTCTTGGGGTTAGAGGAAGAAACTCGGATAATAAATTAATCGAATCAAAATTATACTGGAAACCAAATTGGCCTCTATTGAAAGGAATGGAAATCACATATAATTGGATTCTCGAACAAATAAAAAATAAAACCATATAATAAGTTTTATTTTGAAAAATATTATATACAAAAACTCCGAAAGAGCAGTATACATATTTATGAAACTCTCAATTGGGTTGGCATATTTTTCAATTTCTATTTTGACAATATTCAGTTTCTTAATACCAAAAAAGAAAAAATACGATTTAATTATTTTTCCTTATGCTCAAAAAGGAAGCAATGGTTACACCGTAAGAATTTCATGCTATTTTGAATATTTAGAAAAAGATAATATTAAATATTACGTATGTGATATATTTTCAGAATCTTATATTTTAAAAGAACTTTCAAAAAATAAATCAAGTCATTATTTTTTGTATCAACAAATTATTTGGAAACGAATATGTCAAATTTTAAAAGCAAAAAATTACAAGTCCGCATTCGTTCAAAGAGGACTTTTTCCTTATTACCCTGATTATAAAAATGCTAGTTTAGAAAAACTACTCCGGAGATTAAATTCAAATATTACAATTGATTTTTGGGATTCGGTATGGTGTCATAGTAATTCAAAATTGTTAAAAATAACGACAGAAAATTGCGATAAAATAAGCGTTGTCAACAATTATATAAAAGAGTATTTTGATAAATTTTCGACAAAAAAAATTATTTTTCCAATAGGAATTGACTTTAGCAAATACAAAGTAAAATCGAGCTATTCAACAAAAGGTAAAATTACCCTTTTTTATACTGGACTGCCAGGAAATGTTGAGCATTTCTTAAATGTTATGAAAAACATTTTAAAAAGATTGAACGATTTTATTAACTTTAAGCTCATTATTGTATCAAGAGCTAGATATTTAATACATGGAATTGATATTGAATATCACGATTTTGATGAGTCCACATTTTTTGAAATTATGGCGAATTCTGACATTGGAATTTATGCCGTAGAGGACAACGACGAAATGCGAGGTAAAATGGCAATGAAAGTTTTAGATTATATGTCTTCTGGACTACCATGCATTGCAACACCTATTGGGATTACTCCTTATGCCGTTAATATGGAAAATATTTATTTTGCAACTTCCGAACAAGAATGGATTGATTTGTTAATATTGTTATCTGAAAATGAAAAACTAAGAAAAAATATTGGCATAAATGGACGAAATACAGTGGAAAAAAATCACAGCATCAGAAACTCATATATTTTATTCAAAAAAATTATAAATGAACCATCTTGAATTCTTAAATAATTTGATTTGTCCAAAATCAAAAGAGAAATTGACCCTTAAAATTTTAGAATCATATTCCGATAGTTTTGATAGAACAATTATTAAAACAGGCGTTTTATTTTCCAGTCAAGGAATCATTTATCCTATTATCAATCAAATCCCAAGAGTTTTTGATGGCTCTTGGGATTTTTATAAAAATAAATTTAAAACTTTTGAGAAAGAATTAAAAGAAATAAATATCAACCCAATTATTAATCAACCTTCATACGAGTTTAAAAAAAACATTCTCCCCACTCTTGTTAGATTTCAAAAAGAATGGGAAAAGCACTCAACTTCAAATAAGACGTGGGGGCTAAACCAAGATGAAAGAACATTAAAGTATCGAGAGTATATGCAACTATTTGAAAAATCATATGAAGAAAAGTTATTTCTTGATTTGGGAGCTGGAACTGGACAACTTACATCAACTTTAGCAAAAGAACTTAAAGGCACATTTATTGGCGTTGATTTGGCACCTGGAATTGAAAAAGCAATAGGCTTTATTAAAGACCAAAAATACAATTGTTATTTTATACAAGCAGATTTGATGAAATTACCCTTTAAAAATGATTTTTTTGACTATATTCATGCCTCTGGAGTTCTTCATCACACCCCAAATACAAAAAAAGCATTCTCAAAAACATCTGAATTTGTTAAGAAGAATGGAAAGCTAGGCGTTTGGTTATATAGGCTTGGAAGTGAAGACATAAGTTTGCCATTGCTCCCTTTTATTAATCACAAAAAATTTATAATCAAAGGCTCAAAAATTAGAAAATACACAACTACGTTAAATCCTAGTTTTTTGTACGCCATAATTTTTTCATATAGTCTTTTTTTTCATATTTTTTATAAAATTAATTCAGTCGTCAGACATGTAAAACATACACAGACAATAAAAGAAAGAGCTACAAGTATTTTTGATGCTTTGGCTCCACCCTATGCCCATAAACAAAGCATTGAAGAAGTTGAAAGTTGGTTTAAAGAACAAAAATTTACAGATTTAGTGTTAACGGATATTGATAATTTAAGCGGTTTCAATCTCGTAGGCACCAAAATTACAACATAAGACTTATGTGCGGAATAGCAGGGGTTTGGTACAATACATCTATTTATGCAGATAAAACTGTCATTAAAAAGATGACCGATGCTATTGTTCATCGCGGTCCTGATGGAGATGGGTTTTGGTATTCCGAAGATAACGGTTTGCTTTTAGGTCACAGAAGACTTTCAATTATTGACCTTTCTATTAACGGAAGTCAACCGATGAAATATCGAAGCAGGTATGTTATCACATACAATGGCGAAATATATAATTATCTTGAATTAAAAGATTTGTTGACTAAAAAAGGGTATCGTTTTTTTACAGCAACCGATACGGAAGTTATTATGGCGGCATACGATTTTTGGGGGATACAATGCCTTAAATATTTTGATGGTATGTTCGCTTTTTGTTTGTACGACAATGAAAAGGATCTAATATTTTGTGCTCGTGATAGATTTGGAGAAAAACCATTTCATTATGCAATAAATAAAAATTTATTTATGTTTGGCTCCGAAATGAAGTCTCTTTGGGCTGCAGGCGTTGATAAGACTATTGACGATTATTCAATGTATTTATTTTTGAACTTTGAACTTCATGAAGATCCAACAGATAAAACAAGAACATTTTTTAAACACATAAAAAGATTAAAACCCGGGCATTATTTCATTTATCAAAGAGGAAAAGAAATAAAACAAGAAAAATACTGGGAAATAAAGCAAGAAATTAATACTTATATCTCATTCGATGAAGCATGTTTGAAGTTTAAAGAAATGCTCTTTTCATCTATAAAACTTCGACTACGCTCAGATGTTGCAATAGGAACTAGTTTGAGTGGCGGGCTTGATTCTTCATCTGTTGCATTAGTAATGAATCAAATAAATAAGAATAGTATTTTGCAAAAAAGCTTTTCGGCTAGATTTGATGATGCCTCTCTTGATGAAGGATTCTATATGAATAAAGTAGTTGAGAACAGAAATATCGAACATTTTTCAGTTTATCCCCAAATATCGAATTTAGTAAAAGATATAGAAAAAATTATATATCATCAGGAAGAACCATTTGCCGGAGCTAGTATTTCAGCGCAATGGGAAGTATTCAAACTTGCAAAAGAAAATGGTGTTACAGTTTTATTAGATGGACAAGGAGCTGATGAGGTTTTTGCAGGATATACACATTTTTTTAAAACTTATTTTAGGGAAATTTATTTAAAAAATGGGAGAAAAGCATTGAATGTTGCTTATAATAACTATTTAAATTGCAATATTGTCAAGGAAGATATTAAGATAAATAAGCAATTTTTATTTGAAACAAAATTTCACAAGGCATTTTATGAATTAAGAATTTTAAAACAAAAATTAGTTGGGGTTAATTCTTCAGCACATATTCATCCCGATTTAAAAAATGCGTTTAAAAATAATTTAGCTCCATTCAACACGTATGTTGACCTAAACGCTTCTTTAGAACATTATACATCAAATTCAGGGCTTGATAAGCTTTTGCGTTTTGCCGATCGAAATTCTATGGCTCATTCCGTTGAAGTTAGGCTTCCGTTTTTATCTCACGAATTGGTCGAATTTGCATTCACTTTGCCGTCTGAATATAAAATTCGAGAGGGGTGGACAAAAGCTATAATACGTCATGGGTTAAATGATATATTGCCCGATGAAATTGCTTGGCGAAAAAATAAACTTGGGTTTCAACCTCCACAAAAAGAATGGGAGACAGATTCTGAGTTTATTAAGAAAGCGAAGTATTACCAACAAATTGCAGTAGAAAATAAATATATAAAACCAAATGCGAATTTTATCTGGAATGGATTTATGGCAGGTGTTTTCATTAATCTAACAAAATAATTATCTAATAATATTTTTTGGAGATTATTTCGTAAATTTGTAGTAGAAAGATAAAAACATGATTAGAAATAAAAAAATAATCGTTTTAGCCCCTCATACAGATGATGGCGAAATAGGAGCAGGAGGAAGCATTGCTAGGTTTATTGAAGAAGGATCAGAGGTTTATTATGTCGCTTTTTCTACGGCAGATCAGTCGTTGCCAAAAGAATTTTCTAAAGGGACGCTAGCAATTGAAGTAAAAAGAGCAACACGTGTTTTGGGAATAAAACCTGAAAATCTTATAATATTCGATTTCGAAGTTCGTAAACTTAACTTTTTCAGACAAGACATTCTTGAAAAAATGGTTCAATTGAAAAAAGATATTAATCCCGATATCATTTTAATGCCGAGTTTACATGATATTCATCAAGACCATTCAACAATTGCAAACGAAGGATTAAGGGCATTTAAAGATAAAACTATTTTAGGCTATGAATTGATTTGGAACAATTTAACTTTTGACACCACGTCTTTTGTTAAACTTAAACAACATCATGTTCAACAAAAATGCAACGCAATTAAAGAATATAAAACACAGTCCACGAAAGAATATGTAAAAGAAAACCTTATTTATTCACAAGCACAAACAAGAGGATTGCAAATAGGGTGCAATTATGCAGAGGCATTTGAAGTTATTAGATTAGTTATCGATTTTTAAGCCTTAAATCGTAATTCTATATCTTTCTGTAATTGAAAAAAGAAACGTTTATGATTGTGATAATTGATTATAAAATAGGTAATATGTTGGCTATTAAAAATATTATAGCCAACATTGGACACGAAGCATTAATATCGAATAACATTAAAGATATTAGTCTTGCATCTAAATTAATCTTATCGGGTGTTGGTGCATATGATAATGGAATTAATAACTTAAAAAAATTGAATTTATTTGAGTTAATTGAAAAAAAAGTACTCATTGATAAAACTCCTATTTTAGGAATTTGTTTGGGGATGCAATTAATGGCAAATAATAGCGAAGAGGGAGAACAGACGGGTTTTGGTTGGATAGATGCAACTGTAAAACAATTCGAAAAAGAAAGCTGTACGACAAGCATTCCTGTAATGGGATGGAACTATATTGAAAATATTAAGCCAAATACGTTAATTTTTCAAGAAAAACAACGATATTATTTTGCACATAGTTATTATTTCCCAAAAGAGACAAAAGAGTCTATAGCAATTGCAAATGTAGGGATAGACTATTGTGCTGCGTTTCAAAAAGAAAATATTTTTGGAGTGCAATTTCATCCAGAAAAAAGTCACAATTATGGAAAAAATCTTTTTCGAAAATTTTGTGAAATGTAAAACATATGCTTAATAGAATCATCCCTATATTAACAATTAAGAACCGAGAGTTAGTAAAATCAATCCAATTTTCAAAACATAGATATATTGGAGACGTCATAAATGCCGTTAAAATATTTAATGAATTTGGGGCAGATGAATTAATGCTTTTCGATATTACTGCACATCAAAAAAGCGACCTAGATTACGATTTTTTAAAAGAAGTAACATCAGAGTGTTTTATACCAATATCATATGGAGGGAGCGTAAATAGTCTTAACAAAATTGAAAATTTATTAAAGATAGGAATTGAAAAAGTGTGCATTAATTCAGCCATAAATGATGTCGAATTTGTATCAGAAGCCGTAAAAAAGTTTGGAACTTCTACTATCAGTGTCTGCATTGATTACAAAAATGTAAATGAAATTCCCATTGTTTATTTCAAAAATGGAACAAAAAATAGCCGAAAAAACATTCTAAATGTTATTTCGGCTATATTAACACTTAATGTTGGCGAAATAATAATTCAATCAATTGATAGAGATGGAACCTATTCGGGTTACGATTTAACTTTACTAGAAGAGATTAGAAAGAATGTTAAAAACCCAATCGTAATTGCTGGAGGATGTAGAGATAACAACGACATCGAAACGGCGTTTCGATATGGTGTTAATGCATGTGCAGCTGGAAGCCTTTTTGTTTATTATACCAAAAAAAAGGGAATATTAATAAATTATTTTGACAACGACGATTTCGATAAAATGGGACTAGAAAGATGACAAAAATAAAAACATGTGCAAAATGTATTCTTGATTCAAATGATGACCCCGAAATTACATTCGACGAAAAAGGAGTATGCACATACTGTAATATTTATGATGCCAATATTTTAAAATATTATTATGGAAATGATTCTGAATTAAAAATGTTTAATCGTATTATATTCGAAATTAAAGAAAAAGGAAAAGGAAAAAAGTACGACGCAATAATTGGATTAAGCGGAGGTGTCGATAGTACTTATGTTGCATATTTATGTTATCAATATAATTTAAGAATATTGGCAGTTCACATCGATAACGGATGGAATTCGGAAATCTCGGCTATAAATATTAAAAACATTTTGAAAAAAACCAAATATGACTTATACACATACGTTATTAATTGGGCGGAATTTAGAGATATACAGAAATCATATTTTAAAGCAAATGTTATTGATATTGAGGCTATTTCGGATCATGCTATTAGCTCAGTATTAAGAAAAGTAGCCATTAAAGAAAATATTAAATTTATTTTATCAGGTACCAGCATTACTACCGAAGGTCGATTGCCGAAACCATGGGTTTTTATGAAGTTAGATAGTTTAAACATTAAAGCAATTCATAAACGATATGGTTCTATGAAAATGAAAACATATCCTATTCAAGGATACTTATACAGAATATTGAAAGATAAAATATATGGCATAAAAAGTATTGATATTCTAAATTACGTTAATTATGTCAAAACAGAAGCAAAAGAGCTAATTAAAAAAGAATTTTATTGGAAAGATTACGGAGGGAAGCACTACGAATCTGTATTTACTCGATTTTATCAGGCATATATATTACCCGAAAAATTTAATGTTGATAAGAGAAAGTCTCACTATTCCACATTAATCTGTGCAAATCAAATGACTAGAGCTCAAGCTTTAGTTTTAATGCAAGAACCTTTGTACGCTTCAGAACTGCTCAAAAAACAAGACAAAGAATATGTTTTAAAAAAATTAGGCTTTAGCTCAGACCAATTTGATGAATATCTTAAACAAAAACAAATCAGTCATTTGAAATATCCATCAATTGTTAAATATTTACTATTTTTAAGCAAAATAAAAAGGACTATCAAATTTTGGAAAAAAATGTAAAAAAACATTACTTATGATTAGTGTTTGTATTTTAATGCCGTTTCGCTTAATGCATGATTCTCGTTCAATTAAAACAATAAATGTATTAAGTTCATATTGCAAAGTTGATGTTTTTTACCCTGATTTTGACCCAAATGACATTAATTATTTCAATTCAAATACTCGATTATTTGGTATCAAAAAACGCAATGATTTTGTCAAAAAACTCCAAAACCACTCTTTTTTTTATGATATTTATAATAGTGCTGTCAAAACAATAGTAAGCACTGGTGTAAAATATGACTATATATGGGTTCACGATTTGCCAGTATTAAAACCAGCAATAAAACTAAAGAAAAAAATTGGGTCAAAAGTCATTTACGATTGCCATGAAATTTATATTGAAACATTGAATCAGTTTTTTCCTGAGAAAATGTATGGTATAAAAAAAATTATCTTGGGAGGAATTCTTAAATTAATGATTTGGCTAGGGCGTAAAGCAGAAAAAAGACTGGTTAAAGATGTTGACACATGTATAACTGTTGGAAAATATGTAAAAGAATACTTAGAGCTACAATTTTCTCGTTCAGATATAAAAATCATATATAACTGTCCATACATACAATCCTCAAATGAAAAAGTAAATTTGAGAAATCAATTAGGTCTTTTTCCTGAAAATAGACTAATAATTTACCAAGGAGTGATGAATCCTGGACGAGCACTCGAGCAAATTATTAAAGCACAAAAATATACTTTTGATTATGTAAAATTAATCATGATGGGTGACGGAACGCTTAAAAAGCAATTAATGGAACTCACCAAAAAAGAAGGGCTTGACAACAAGATTTTTTTCATTAATCGGGTTCCCTCTTCCGAATTATTAAAATATACTAGATCGGTTGATGCTGGAATAATTTTACAAGATGTAAATAAAAATCTCAGTAAAAAGTATGGAATAGCAAACAAATTTTTTGAATACATACATGCAGGAATACCTTTTGTAGCAACCGATGCCCCAGAAAATAGAATTATTTATAACCAATATCCCGTTTGCGAATTAATTGACCCGATAAATGATGTTAAGCAAATTGCACAAGCGATAAATCTGCTATTTTCTGAGCCTATCGATAAGTTTAAAAATCAAGCAATTGAAGCTACAAAAGTTTATAATTGGGATAATCAAGTTGAAATTATAAAATCCATAATAGTATAGAAATATTTACGATTCCAGAATCAAAAAATTACCTTATATGGAAATATTTGAAGAAAAAAACAAAAATATACGAATCGTTGCCGAGAAATTAGAAATAGGCGAAAATGTAAATTTTGGTAATAATATTAATATCTCGGTCAAAGGTCTTTTTTCAATTGGCGATAGAGGCTATTTAGGCTCAAATATTGAAATGAGAGGGAATAATATTAAAATTGGAACTGACTTTTATTGTTCATCTGGATTGAGAGTTGGAGGTGGCGGAAGACAACACCCGAATGCAAATCTTACCGTTGGCGATAGGTGTACATTCTGTAACAATGATTTTATAAATGTTTGTGAACCTGTTGAGGTCGGAAATGATGTTGCTTTATCTGAAGATGTTTCTCTTATAACACACGGATTTTGGTTAAATGTACTTGAGGGATATCCTGCAAAATTTGCTGGAATAAAAATTGGGAATGGAGTCGTAGTCGGATATAGAACTACTTTAATGATGGGTGTGGAAATTGCTGATAAAATTGTAGTTGGAGCAAATTCAACCGTAACAAAAAATCTTATTGAACATGGGGTATATGCGGGAAATCCAGCACGATTTATAAAAAAAATTATTCCTTTGAACTTAGGAGAGAAGATAGAAAAAACAAAACATATTGTAGAAGAATATTTAAAAATTGCAAATTACCACGAACTTTCTCCTGTTATTAATATTAACTATCCGATAGTTTCAGTAAACAATAAATTTTTTGTAAATTTTGAGACATTAGATTTTTGGGGGGAAGAGGGCGTAGAAACAGACGATTTTAGAGATTATATACGAAAATGGGGGATAAGGATTTTTACAAAAAGATCTTTGGTAAGTAATTTTAAATTTGGTTAATATTATTTAATGTAAATAAATTCTTAAATTTACTTTTGAATTTTTTTAGTAAAAATATATGATTGAATAGATGGGACAAGAGTATAAAC
This sequence comes from Bacteroidetes bacterium GWF2_33_38, assembly GCA_001769505.1. Classification (GTDB taxonomy): domain Bacteria; phylum Bacteroidota; class Bacteroidia; order Bacteroidales; family GWF2-33-38; genus GWF2-33-38. Next base: position 26,290 of record MEOF01000059.1, on the reverse strand, counting down.
AATGTATTAGATGTGTAATGGATACTACCGATCCCGATATTTATTTTGATGAAAATGGATTTTGTAATCATTGTTCAGAATTTTTAGAAAAAACCGCTAAAAGGGTTTATATTGGTGAAGAAACAAATAAAAAGTTAGATCAATTAATCAAAAAAATTAAACAAAAAGGCAAATCTAAAAAATATGATTGTGTTATAGGAATTAGTGGCGGAATTGATAGTTGTTATACTGCTTATATTGCTAAACAATTAGGGTTAAGATCTTTATTAGTTCATATGGATAATGGCTGGAATTCTGAAGCGGCTGTAAAAAATATTAAAAACATAGCAAATAAGTTGGAGTTTGATTACGAAAGTTACGTCTTAGATTGGCATGAGTTTAAAGATTTACAACTTTCTTTTTTAAAAGCATCTATTCCGGAAATGGAAACCCCAACTGATATTGCAATTCCGGCATCACTCCATAAAATTGCAGCAAAATATAATGTAAAATATGTAATAAGCGGAGGAAATTTCGCAACAGAAGGCATTTTACCTAAAATATGGCATTATGACGCAAAAGATGTAAAATATATTAACTCCATTCATAAACAGTTTGGGAAAATGAAATTGAAAAATTTTCCAACCTTTGGTTTCATTCAAGAAATCTATTATAAGATAGTCAAAGGAATAAAAATTATATACATTTTAAATTATGTTCCTTTCTCTAAAGAAGATGCAATGAAACTCCTCGAAGAAGAATTAGAATGGAAATATTATGGAGGAAAACACTATGAATCCAAGTTTACAGGATTTGTTCAATCGTATATTCTTCCTGTGAAATTTGATATTGACTATCGTAAAGCAACTTTTTCAACTCAGATTTGTGCTGGGGAAATGACTCGTGAATACGCGATTGAAGAATTGAAAAAAACACCATATGCTAATGTTGATATTGAGAAAGAAAAAGAATTTCTAATTAAAAAATTAGGCATAACAAAAGAAATATTTGAAGATATAATGCACACTCCTCCAAAGTGGTACCGAGATTATCCAAATAATAAAAAATTTCTTGGCTTTATATATAGAACATATCTAAAGTTTTATAAGAAAAAAGGCGATAATTCATGAAACAGGTTTTGATTTTAGCATATGATTTTCCTCCTTATATTTCAGTTGGAGGTCTTAGACCTTTGGGTTGGTATAATTATTTTAAAGAATATGGTTTATACCCAATTATAGTCACACGTCAATGGGGAAATAATTATGGAAATAGTTTAGACTATGTTGTTTCTAGTGAATCTAATGAGATTTTGATTGAGCAAACAGATAAAGGTGTGATTATAAGAACACCATATATTCCTAACTTAGCAAATAAAATCTTAATCAAATACGGAGAAAATAAGTTTAAGACTGTAAGAAAATTAATAACAGCATACTACGAGTTTTCACAATTCATATTTATTAATGGAACAAAGTCTGAATTATATAAAGCTGCTGAGAAATATATTATTGATAATAAAATTGATTATATTATAGCAACAGGCTCGCCACATATACTGTTTAAATATGCTTCAAAATTGAGCAGTAAGTATAATATCAAATGGATTGCAGATTATAGAGACCCTTGGACACAAAGTCGTTCCCGAAGCAAAAATCTATTTCTTAGATATTGGAATCATTACTTTGAGAAAAAATTTACTAAAAATACTTCTTTAATTTCAACCGTTTCAGAGTTTACAAAAAAGAAAATCTCAGAGCTTATTAAAAAAGAAATAATATTAGTTCCTAATGGATATGATGCAAATTTTTTGGATGATGTATCAAAGATTGATCAAAATAATGAAGAATTAAATTTTGCATATATTGGAACAATATATGGTTGGCATTCATACAAAAGCGTTTTAAAAACAATTGATAAATTTATATGTGAAGGAGGAACGGCTTATTTAAATTTTTATGGAATTAATAAGGAGGATGAAGTGAAAGTATTTGTCCAGAAAGAGTGCGTGCATCTAGCAAATAAAGTTCGTTTTTTTAATAAGACTACTAATAGAGAATTGTTTAAAAGTTTAGCAGAAAATAATGTTTTTTTACTTTTTAATGATTATAATCTAATTGGAACAAAAATCTTTGATTATATTGCTATTAATAGGAAGATATTATTGTGTTATAGTGAAGAGAAATCTGAGAAGTACAAGTCTTATCCTTATTACAATGATAAATCTGCTCTTATGTTCGAAAAGGAACAAGAGGTTTTAATTGACAAGTTGAGAGCAGGGGATGTTGTTAAAGATAGTGAGCAGCTTTTTGAGGAATTGAAAAAAATTGAAAAAGAATTTAATAAATATAGGAGAGTAGAACAGTCATTAAATAATATTGAGATATATTCTCGTAGAAATAGTGTTAAAAAACTCGCTGAAAGAATTTTACAATTGTAAATAAATGTTAATTAATGAAATGAAAGACGTAAAAGTTTTATGCTTACACAAAATTACGGATGAGAAGTTTCCTTCTTGGCCGGGAATGTCATTAAAAACTTTTGAACGCTTACTAAGATATATTAATAGAAATTATACAGTAATATTTCCTAATCAAATCGATGAAAAGTATAAAAAACCTAAACTAATTCTAACTTTTGATGACGGTTTTGAAGATTTTTATTTGAATGCTTTTCCATTATTGAAAAAACAGAATATCCCAGCTGTTCTAAATGTGGTGGCAAAGTCTATTAGCGAAGGATATGTAATCTGGACACAGCAACTAAATGATATTATAGATTCATATATAAAAAATAATCAAAAGATTTGTGTTGATATCGACAACTTTAAAATCAGTAAACATATTTCAGAAAATGAAGCAGAAAAGCAAACTCTTAATTTGTTTCTTAAATTAATTGAAGTTGATGAAGAAAGGAGAATATCATTTATCTCAAAATTAAAAGAGGATTTAAAAGGAAAACTTGTGAGTACAAAAATGATGGACAAAAACCAGTTAAAGGATGTTTCAAATGCCGGATTTGCAATAGGCTGTCATAGTATGAGTCATTCAATTCTTAATAAAGTAAAAATGCATGATAATGAGCTTAAGTATGAAATTGAGAATTCTCGTACACTCATTCAAAATATTATTGAGAAGGAGATTGATATTTTTACTTTTCCAAATGGATTATATTCAGAGTATTCTGTTAAATATGTTCAGAAGGCTGGATACAAGTATATTATGTTAGGCACAACTTCAAATTTGCCCATATGTGAGGATAATAATGTTAAGATTTTAGGGAGAACATTAATTTATTCTAATAATCATTATAAAAATATTTTTAGAATTAAGAACCTACATAACTTACTATAAATTGATGCTTAAAATTAAGAGTTATATATCAAATACTCATGATGAATTATTAAAGTTTCTCAGTAATGATGACTTTATGGATACGTCAAGCTCTCCAAGAGATAGCGTAATAGCAAGTATCCTTGATTATCAACAAAAAACCGATAATTATGGGAGGCAATTAGGCTCAGTTCTAACGAATGAAAATAATAATATTGTTGGATTTTTAGGATGTCTAGCTTTTCCCGCAAAGTATAAGAATCAAGAATTATTAGCAGTTCAAACTACTTCAGCTTTTGTAGATAAAAATTATCCCGGAAATTTTAGGAAGATGATTGCTCATTATGTTGATGAAAATAAAGACAAGGTTATTTTTACAAATTTTCCTACTCCAAAAATATTCTCTAGTTTTGAAAAATGCGGATTTGTAGAGGTAAATGTTGAAAGGTTTAAAGCACAGTATTATTTAGTTGTTAAGCCACATTCTTTTTCAAAAGATTTATTAAGACATAAGAAGTTACTTCAAAGATTCTCAAATCTTTTTGCACTCATAGTTCCTAAAAACAATTTAAACAGAAATAAATTCAAAACGTATTCTTGTGAAATAATGACAGATTTTAATAATGATTATAGTCTTATTGAAGATGTTTATAATAGAAGAATGTCTGATTATTTTGTTTCTGCTTGGTCTAGAAGTGTTCTCAATAATAAATTTGGAAATAAAGTTAGCTTACTAAAAGACAATATTAGAGAAAATGAGATTCTTCATATAGCTACTTTCAATTTTAACAGAAAAATAGTTGGGAGCATTGTAATAAAAAAAGTAAGAAATTATAAGCGATTTATTATCTCAGATATTCAGACTGTTGAGGTCAATCGAGACGAAATTATTAACAGTTTAATTTACAGTACCTTAAAAACGATAAATCAAATCGGATATAACTCATTAATGTTCTTTGGAATAGAAGAAATTTATAGCAATATAATACTCCAAAATTTTAAATCAATCAAAAAAGCGATTGATAAAAGAGTTTATTATAAGCCTAATGGAATAATTCCTCCCGATAAAATTAATTTTGTTTTTTCTGATGATGATTTAAACTTTTAATATGTGGCTGATATGCTAAAAAAAGAGAATATTCCAATAATTATAATCTTCATTGGTTTTATTCTTCGTATAATTTTTACTTTTTTTATTGCGGAAGCTTATTTTGGTCGTGAAAACATATATGTAGATGGAGATACTTATGCATGGATAGAATGCTATAAAAATTTAATTGAAAGTGGTACTTATTCAAGAAATTTGGCTCATGAATATGGCTATTTTGGTAGAATGCCCGGCTATTCATTCTTTTTAGGTTTTGTTTACTACTTGACCGGACAAAATGCCGATTTAACCTTCCCTATTGTAGCATGGATTCAAATAATTGTCGATGTTGTAAGTATTTATTTAGTTTATAAAATCAGCGATAAAATATTCAAAAACAACAAAATATCTTTAGTTACTTCTTTTTTGTATGCATTCTATCCTTTTATCATTGTATGGAATCCGGTTGCATATTCTGAATCGTTGAGTGTATTTTTTATGCTTTTTTCGCTGAATTATATTGCTGGAAATCGAAAATATAAATATTTTTTATCCGCAGTTTTTATTAGTTTGGCAGTATTGTTTCGTCCGCAAGTTTCAATTTTGATTCCAATATTTGCAATGTTAATATTTTATCAGAATTACAAATTAGGAGTTGTAAATACTATTAAAAATTTATTTATTTATGGATTTGTAATAATAATTGTTTACGGTTCGTGGCCAATACGAAATTACATAAATCACAATAAAATTATACTAACTCAAGATTTGCGTGGAATTCCAAATTGGAATGTTGATGTACTTGCATTTTTACAATATATATATTCGGTAAAAGCCGAATGGGAACCTCAGTTCTCAAATATTATTCAAAATAAAGATGTAAAATTCCCAGCTATCGCATACGAAAATAAAGAAGACTCTATAAAACTTTTACGTGCCATTTATCTAGCACAAAATTGTGGTAGCGGTTTTAGTCATTGGCGAGGATATTGGAAAGAGCCAATTACCGGAAATAATTGCAACGACGAAATCAAAGCAATTTTTGATGAGCTAAGAGAAAATCAAATTAAGAATAATCCCTTGAATTTTTATTTAATCCTTCCGCTTCAAAATCTTAAAAAGGCAATTTTTAAAATTTCGTTAAACGATACTAAAACATTAATACGAAAGCTAGCTTCGAGTTTATTTCTATACCGAACAATGTTGATTTTATTGGGATTTTTGGGAGGATTAGTTCTATTGTTCAAAAAAAACTACAATTGGTTAATTCTATTATTATTTCCATTTTTGCTTTACATTGCATTGTGTTTTGGCACCAGTCCTCAATTTCGAAATATTGAAATGCGATACTTTTTACATGCCGATATTTTATTATTATTTCCAGCGGCATACGTATTAAATGGTCTTTTCGAGAAGATCAAACAATACATTCCTCACAAATCATAACATCTTTTTTACTCGTTATGATTTGCTTTCTAAATGCTTGATAATTTGCATTTTTCCATATTTGAGTCATGCTAGAGTTTTCTAAACTTCCCATAACATGCCGAGTATCTTTGTCGTAGCAACATGGCACAACACTTCCATTTACTGAAACTACAGCCGAACTCCATAATCGCCAACAGGTATTGGCTGGGTTTCGTTTAAATGAATATGTCCCATCATTATTTTTTCGATATCGAGAGTATTTGTCAATCGTTGGAATTAACGGATTTCCATTTTTATAATCATATATTTGAGCAGTTTTTAATCGAACCGAATCAACTTCTAATCTTTTGCCAAGTTGTTTAATTGCAGAAATCTGATGTTCATTTGTCTTCAAAACTAAAAACTGAAGTTCAATAAAAGGACGCTTCGATTTTTGCATTTTTTTTTCAGCGACCAAGGCTTCTATTCCACTTATTACGGTTTCAAATGAACCATTTTTTCGATATTGTTCATAGGTTTCTTGAGTAGTGCCATCAAGCGAAATAATTATTTTATCAAGTTTCGAATCAACTATTTTTTTTGCATTTTCTACGGTTATAAAATGTCCATTGGTCGAGGTCATTGTGTAAATGCCTGATTTTGAAGCGTATGAAATTATTTCAAAAATATTTTTATTCATGAATGGTTCACCCTGAAAGTAAAGCAACAAATAAATCAACGAAGTTTTATTTTCATCTATAATTTTTTGATATAAATTTACGTCAAACGATTGTTTTTGCCTTAACAGTGAATCGTTGCCTGTAGGACATTCAAGACATTGCAAATTACATGAATTTATAGGTTCAATGCTCAATGTAAATGGTTTTCCCCATACAATCACTTTTTTAAAAACAGAAGAAATCCCATACGACGAATATGCAATAAATATATTGAATAGTTTATAAAAATTAAGTTTTATTAAGATTCTAAAAAATTCCATTTTCTTAACGCATTTGTTTTTTTAGCAAAAAAAAGAGGTTTTTTAAACCTCTTTTTTATCATCCACATTTTGAATGTCCGCAACTTTTGCATATTAAGCAACCCTCCTGATAAATGAGGGCTTCGGAGCCACAATGAGTACATTTTTGTCCCTTTTCGGCTTTTGTTCCATCGGGAATAAAACGTTTCAATGCTCGTTCAACGCCACTTCTCCATGTGTTTATGGTTTCGCTGTCGAGTTGTAAACTTGAAATAAGGTTTACGGCTTGAGGTATTGGCATTCCGTGTCGTAAAACGCCGGAAATTAATTTTGCATAATTCCAAAATTCTTGGTTAAACATTCTCGAAAGTCCTTCGAACGTTGTTCTATATCCATGTTTATCAATATATTGAAAGTCGTAACGACTAACTCCGTCTTTTTCTTTATTTTTAATGATAATTCCTTTATCAATTGCTTTTGGAATAGCAAGAACATCTTCATCAACCATACCCGTAAAAATTTCGTATGGTCTATCGTCTAATAATCCTACAAATGCAATCCATTTTTCTTTATTATTTTGGAATCGAATAATTTCTGCATTCAATCTTTCAGGACGTTTTGGAGGTTCTTCGATAAATGTTCCTATTGTGTTTTTAGCTTTTTTATCGTTCGAAATTAACACGCCAGAACGTGAGCCTTCGCGATAAACGGTAACTCCCTTGCAGCCGGTTTGCCATGCCGTTTCATAAACTTTAGCGACCATTTCTTCGGTTGCTTCTTCGGGCAAGTTTACGGTTACACTAATTGAATGGTCAACCCATTTTTGAATGGCCCCTTGCATGTGTACTTTGCTAACCCAATCGATATCGTTTGCGGTTGCTTTGTGATATGGTGAAAGTTCGATTAATTCTTCAATTATTTTATCGTCGTAATTTTTAACTTGCTCTGCAGTATGTCCGTTTACTTCCAACATGGTTAAAAATTTATGGTGGAATACTTTGAATTCTTCCCATGTGTCGCCAACTTCATCAACAAATGAAATTTTAACGTCCGAATCGTTTGGATTTACTTTACGGCGGCGTTTATAAAATGGTCTGAATACTGGTTCAATTCCCGATGTTGTTTGAGTCATCAAGCTTGTTGTTCCAGTTGGTGCAATGGTAAGTAAGGCGATGTTTCTTCGTCCGTATTTTACCATATCGCGGTAAAGTTTAGGATCGGCATCTTTTAATCTTAAAATAAAAGGATTGTCTTTTTCTTTTTGTGAATCGTAAATACCGAATGGCCCTCTTTCTTTGGCGACTTCAACTGATGAACGATATGCTTCAACGGCTAATGTTTTGTGAACCTCAACCGAAAAATCAGTTGCGTTATCCGAGCCGTATGTGAGTCCGAGTGCGGCAAGCATGTCTCCTTCGGCGGTAATACCAATCCCAGTACGTCTTCCTTCTTCGGCTTTAATTCGTATATTTTCCCATAATTTTCGTTCAACACGCTTAATATCAATGTCTTCTGGGTCAGCATTTATTTTTCCTAAAATGGCATCAATTTTTTCTAATTCTAAATCGATAATATCGTCCATTATCCGTTGAGCAACAGCTGCATGTTTCTTGAATAAATCAAAATCAAATTTTGCTTCCGGAGTAAATGGATTTACAACGTATCCGTATAAATTTATTGCCAACAATCGACAACTGTCGTATGGGCATAATGGAATTTCTCCGCAAGGATTTGTTGAAACTGTTCTGTATCCTTCGTCAGAATAACAGTCGGGAACAGATTCGCGAATTACAGTGTCCCAAAACAAAATTCCAGGTTCAGCCGATTTCCATGCATTATGAATAATTTTATTCCAAAGTGTACGGGCTTTTATTTCTTTTGTAACAGTCGGATTTTTTGAATAAACAGGGTATTGGTGCGTATAGTTTGTGTCGTTTACAACAGCATTCATAAACTCATCGTCAATTTTTACCGAAACATTTGCTCCAGTAACTTTTCCTTGTTCCATTTTTGCGTTAATGAAATTTTCTGAATCGGGGTGTTTAATAGAAACGCTTAGCATTAAAGCTCCTCTTCTTCCGTCTTGAGCAACTTCTCGAGTTGAATTAGAGTATCGCTCCATAAATGGGACAATTCCTGTCGAAGTTAAAGCACTGTTAAGTACGGCACTTCCTCCTGGACGAATGTGAGATAAATCGTGACCAACTCCACCTCTTCTTTTCATAAGTTGAACTTGCTCTTCGTCGGTTCTCATAATTCCACCATACGAATCGGCAGGTTTGTCTTGACCAATAACAAAACAATTCGATAGCGATGCAATTTGATATGTATTTCCAATTCCTGACATTGGGCTTCCTTGTGGAACAATGTATTTAAAATCTTTTAAAACTTCTAACACATCATCTTCGCTCATTGGATTTGGGTAACGCTTCTCAATTCGTGCAATTTCCTTAGCAATACGAAGGTGCATATCGTTCGGATTTTTCTCATAAATATATCCATATGAATCTTTTAGAGCATATTTATTTACCCAAACCTTAGCCGCTAATTCGTCGCCTTTAAAATATTCCAACGAACTTTTGAATGCTTCATCAAACGTGTAGGTCGTTTTTGTTTTTTTTGTTTCAATTGTCATCTCTTCCTTAAACATTTTTCCTTTGATTATTAACTATTTACAAGGATTTCTTCATTGTTGTAATGAAGTATCGCAAGTTAGAAATTTTGAAACTTTTTTTTGAATCTAGTTATTAACAGAGAATTAACAGAGAGGGAGGGTTTTAAAATAAAACATTGATTTATTGGAACTTAAACATTAACACGAGAATTAAGTTCTTATATGCTTTATTTATTATTTTGTTGACAATGTGATAATTGTCGTTTTATAAACAATATTTGTTAACAAGTCGCATAGGTTAAAATTGAATTTGTATTAAATTATTTTAAGTATGGTTTCAGATGCTCCTTTTTGATTGACGAAGTATTTATTAATGATGCTTTTGAGGGTTAAAAGTCGAAGCTGATTATTAGCTAACGAGTTCATAATTTTTTCAAAATCGGATTTATTTTGAATTGAAAATCCAAATTCTAATCGAATTGCATCATTTGCTTCCGAAAACTTGTGATAATTGGGACCAAAAATGACTGGAGACCCGAATACACATGCTTCTAAAATATTGTGAATTCCTGCTCCAAATCCACCTCCTACATAAGTAATAGTTGCGTATTTGTAAAGCGACGACAACACTCCAATTGAATCGATAATTATTACTTTTTCCTCGTTTACTTCTTGTCCAGCTATAATGCTAGAATATTTTATATGTGGAACATTTAGTTTACGTTCAACACTTTTGATGTTTGTATTATCAACATTATGAGGAACAATTACATAAACGAAATCGCTCGGATTTTGATTAATGAAATTTATAAGTATTTCTTCGTCCTTTTGCCAAGTGCTACCAGCTACGAATACTTTTTTTGATGTTAAATATTTGTCTAACAAAGTAATTTTTTTGTCTTGTTGTGCTATTTCTAAAACTCTGTCGAAACGGGTATCGCCAGAAACGATTGTGTTTTTACATCCAATATTTGCTAGTAATTTTTGAGATTCTATATTTTGTACAAATATTATCGAAAAATATTGAAGCAAATTTCTGTACCAACCACCATACCATTTAAAAAATAACTGATTCTTACGAAAAATTGCAGAAATCAAATAGCTTGGAATTTTTTTGTTGTGTAAACGAGCTAAGTAGTAATACCAAAACTCATATTTTACAAAAAAAACTTTTTGTGGATTTACCAACTCAATGAATTTTATTGCATTTTGCTTACTGTCAGAAGGTAAGTAAAATATGTAATCGGCAAATTCGTAGTCTTTTCGGATTAAATATCCCGATGGTGAGAAAAAAGTTAATACAATTTTTATTTCGGGATTCGATTTTTTGATTTGTTCAATCAACGGTCTGCCTTGTTCAAATTCGCCAAGCGAAGCACAGTGAAACCAATATCGAATTTCATTTTTGTTTTCGAGAAATTGAATTTGGTGGAAAATTTGTTTTCGACCTTGAATCCATTGCTTTGCTTTTTCATTAAATAATGAAGCAATGAGAATGCTGAAAAAATATATTTTTATACCTGTATTATATATGAAAAGCATTTTTAATCGAAGTAAAATTCTTGAGGCATTCGTTTATAAATTGGAATAATCCAACCAAAACGGAATGAATATAAATAGTCTTCTTTAACAGAAATATCCTTTGTCATAGTGTCGAAATCAATGCTTCGCCGATTTTGTGTCCATGCTTGATAAAATTCCATCCCAAAATAAAAATTAACGGCTTGTTTGTTTCCTAAATAACGATACCCGATAAACTCTTTAAAACAAAGCCCATTGGTTAGTTTGTCGTATCCTTTTTTATATTCATCTAAGATATAGGGCGTATTATTTCCGTCGTTTTCAATTCTTGTTTTATATTGCAGTAATCCAGCTCCAAGTGTAAAGAACGGTCCTGAATTGGGATTGGGGGCTAGAATAGGAAACTGTTTTCCAATACTGCCGCCAATATAAAGTCCCCTTTCAGATAGAACTACTTTTGCGTATTCTCCGTACGTATTTATTAAATAGCCGTTTGAAGTTAAAATATTTTGAAAAATTGAAGTGTCATTAAGATTGTTCCCAAAAATAAATTCAAAATCGGCTCCTAAAAGAAAATTATTCCGAGTTTTCAGAGTAAATGATGCTCCGGTTGAATTATTAAAACCAAATCGTTTAGCAATATCTCCTTTGGGAATTTGAAATGCAATTCCGCCCGAAAACATAGGAACTACCATTGCTGAATCTTTTATTGCTTTGGCAATAACAGTGCATGTTAGCAGAATAGCAACTATTAGAGTTTTTTTCATGTAACGAGTAAAATCTATTGTCGGCAAATTTATAATAATAAAATGTGAATATGTAATAAACTGAAAATTTTAGTTCTTATTACTTTATGATGGAAATAAAAAAGAGGCTGTTTAAAAAGTATTAAAATTGTTGTTTCGAACGAATGTTAGAAATCGTAATGTTTTAATTTTTAACAAAATATAGTCTTTACTGCGGTTACAAATCATCAAACAAGCAAGGCTTTTCCAAAAAGCTTTGCTTCTATTCACAAATCATCTCCGCTCTTGTTGGAATCCTTTCCAACAATTTATTGAATAACGTGTTATAACGTAACTCGGACATTCTTGTCCGATAAAAACAAAAACTAGGACAGGAATATCTGAGCCACAAAGCATCAAGCAAGTGTTTTTTTTCTTCGATAAGTGGGACAAAACAGATTTCTCACAGCAAGTTCGAAATGACAAATTGAAAGTGGGCTGTCATTTCGAAATGAGCGATAGCGATTGAGAAATCTATGACAATTAATGAATAGAGATTTTCGCAAGAAACCCTCGTTCTCCGTAGTATATCCCAAGCATAGTCGTTGCCGTTTGGCGAAGCATCTGCTTCGTCAATCTTTATTATTGTTGCATTTGCTACACTTAATAATAAAAATTCTGCCCTTGTTGGAATCCTTTCCAACAATTGATAAATTTTAATTTTAAGGATTAAAATTCTATTTTTACACAAAAATTATGGACTACAGTAAAGCTATATTTAATATTCGACAACAACTTGAAAATTATCTTGTCGAGAACAAACTTAAATCGTTGGTAATAGGTTTGTCGGGAGGTATTGATTCGTCTTTGTGTACAGTTTTAGCAGCACCTGTTTGTCGAAAACTTGGAATTAAGTTAATTGGACGAAGCCTCACAATAGAGACAAATAAACCCGATGAAATTCATAGAGGTCGGATTATTGGTGAAAATTTTTGCGACGATTTCGCCGAAATAGACCTAACTCAAGCTTATTTCGAATTAAAAAATTCAATTGAAGAATCAGATATTGCAGACGAGAACGAAAGAGAGAAGAAAATAAGATTAGGAAACATTAAGGTTCGAATTCGCATGATATATTTGTATAACTTGGCTCAAAAATACAAAGGAATGGTTTTGTCAACGGATAATTATACCGAACTTCTATTGGGATTCTGGACACTCCACGGAGATGTCGGTGACTACGGAATGATTCAGCCTTTGTGGAAAACAGAAGTATATGAAATGTCTGAATTCCTAATCGAAAATGAGTTAGAAACAACCGCACAAAAAAATGCACTAAAGCGAAGTGTAGATGCCGTTCCAACCGACGGACTTGGAATTACAAATTCCGATTTAGATCAAATTCAAGCTTCATCATATTATGAAGTTGATACCATTCTTAAAGAGTTTTTTGTAGATGAGAAGCATAAAAATCATCCAGTAATAAAACGACATTTAGCATCTGAATTTAAACGAAAAAATCCTTACAATTTAAGCCGAAAACAAATTTTCGAATAAAAATTTAAAATTTTTAAATTCAGATTGTTTATAAATCCTTTTTCATAACATTGTTTTTATATCCTGATTTAAATTGCGAAATAGTTAAAAAGTTTTATTTTTGTAACATAACTTGAAAAATTATTACATTCATGTCACAAAACATTGGAAAAATCATACAAATCATTGGACCAGTGGTCGATGTTAGCTTTGAAGCAGAAGGATGCGTATTGCCTAATATTCTTGATGCACTTGAAATAGAAAACGAAAAAGGTGAAACTTTAATAGTTGAATGTCAGCAGCATATAGGTGAAAATACAGTTCGAACCATATCGATGGACTCAACTGACGGCTTACGCAGAGGAATGAAAGTTACAGCAACTGGATCGCCAATCAGAATGCCTATTGGAGAGCAAATCAATGGTCGATTACTAAATGTTACCGGAAAACCGATTGACGGACTTGGCGATTTAGATAAAGCCGGGGGTTATCCAATACATAGTATGCCTCCAAAGTTTGAAGAACTTTCGACAGAATCAGAAGTTTTATTTACAGGAATAAAGGTTATTGATTTGATTGAACCATACTCAAAAGGAGGAAAAATCGGATTGTTTGGTGGGGCAGGCGTAGGTAAAACCGTATTAATCATGGAAATGATTAACAACATTGCAAAAGCATATTCAGGAAAAACAGTATTTGCTGGTGTTGGAGAAAGAACTCGAGAGGGTAACGATCTTCTTCGTGAGATGATTGAATCGGGAGTTATTCGATATGGTAGCGAGTTTAAAGAAAGTATGGAAAAAGGAAGTTGGGATTTAGATAAAGTAAATCGTGATGATTTGCGTGAATCTCAAGCAACCCTTGTTTTTGGACAAATGAATGAGCCTCCTGGAGCACGTGCAACCGTTGCTTTATCAGGTCTTTCAGTTGCTGAGTACTTTCGAGATGGAGACGAAGGAGGACAAGGTCGAGATATTTTATTTTTCATTGATAATATTTTCCGTTTTACACAAGCTGGCTCTGAGGTTTCTGCTCTTTTGGGACGTATGCCCTCAGCTGTAGGTTATCAACCAACTTTGGCAACAGAAATGGGTTTGATGCAGGAGCGGATTACCTCAACAAAGAGAGGTTCAATTACTTCAGTACAAGCTGTTTATGTTCCTGCTGATGACTTAACTGACCCTGCCCCAGCAACTACATTTGCTCACCTTGATGCAACAACGGTATTGAGTAGAAAAATATCAGAACTTGGAATTTATCCCGCAGTCGATCCATTGGATTCAACCTCTAGAATTTTAACTGCAGACGTAGTTGGAGTTGAGCATTATAAAACAGCTCAACGAGTGAAAGAAATTTTACAACGCTATAAAGAACTTCAAGATATTATCGCAATTCTTGGAATGGACGAATTGTCTGAAGAAGACAAATTAGTTGTTCATAGAGCAAGGCGTGTTCAACGTTTCTTATCGCAGCCATTCCATGTTGCCGAGCAATTTACCGGTCTTAAAGGTGTGTTTGTATCAATTGAAGATACAATCAAAGGCTTTAATATGATACTCAATGGAGAAGTTGACAAATATCCTGAAGCAGCTTTTAATCTTGTTGGAACAATTGAAGATGCAATTGCAAAAGGAGATAAAATGTTAGCTGAAAGTGAGTAAATTCGGCATAGTTTTAGTAAAAATGTTCTAAAAATTATTTCATGTATTTAGAAATCGTTACACCTGAAAAAAAAGTTTACGAGGGAAACATTGAGCTTATTCAACTTCCTGGCTCGACCGGCTCATTTGAAATATTAAAAAGCCATGCACCTATAGTATCGGTTCTTCAACGAGGAAGCATTAAAGTTGTTACTCAAGACCAAGACGAAATTTTTTTCCAAATTGACGGAGGTGTAATTGAAATGACAAATGATAAGATTATAGTTTTGGCCGAAATGTATTATTAACCTAAACACAAACGATTATGAGAAACTTCTTAGCTTTTGTTTTAATTTTTGCATCAACCTTGAGTTTTTCGCAAGAGACTGTTACATTTTTTTCGTCAGACAGTTTAGAAATTACAGCCGATTTTTATGAAGCAAAAGCGGAGTTTCCTTATGTTTTGTTATTTCACCAAGCTGGTTCAAGTAGAGGCGAATATCGAGATGTCGCAAAAAGATTTCAAAAATTAGGATATAATTGTTTAGCGGTTGATTTACGTTCAGGCGGAGAAGAAAATTTTGTTCCAAACGAAACAGCTAAGAAAGCGATAACAATGGGATTCCCCAACAATTATTTGGAAACAAAAAAAGATATTGAAGCCGCAGTAGAATATGCTTACAAAAAAAGCAATCAAAAAGTTGTTTTGGTTGGAAGTTCGTATTCTGCGTCTTTAAGTTTGGTTATTGGAAAAACAAACGATAAAGTTAAGGCAATAGTTGCATTAAGCCCTGGTGAGTTTTTTAAACCATTACTTGACGTGAAGCAGGAAATTACAGGTTTAACAAAGCCCGTTTTTGTGGGTTGTTCGCAACGCGAATTTCCATATGCACAAGAGTATGAGAGCGTGATTAATTCAAAGCAAAAAGTATTTTTTAAGCCTCAAGATGGACCTGGCGAACACGGAGCAAAATCTCTTTGGGAAAAAGCGGATACCGGTAAATCAGACTACGATTCGAGCAAAGAATATTGGATGGCTCTTTTAGTTTTCTTTAATCAAATAAAAGGATAAAATTTAAAAGCGGGAATATTTAACCAGCCCAACTTTCTCTATCTAAACTTCGATACTGTATGGCTTCGGCTAGGTGATGAGCTTCGATATTCTCGGAATTTGCTAAATCGGCGATGGTTCTCGAAACTTTTAGAATTCTATCATAAGCTCTCGCTGACAAACCTAGCTTCTCCATCGCTTTTTTCATTAATAATTCACCAGGTTTATCAATTTTACAATATTCTCGGATCATTTTCGACGACATTTGTGCATTGCTATGAATTTCCGAAACATTTTCGAATCGTTTATGTTGCAAAAGACGAGCTTGAATAACACGTTCTCTAATTTTTTGACTTGTTTCGTTTTCTCTAATTTCCGAAAGTTGTTCGTATGAAACAGGAACCACTTCAAGGTGAATGTCAATTCGGTCTAAGAGAGGACCTGAAATTTTGTTCAAATATTTTTGAACAATTCCTGGTGAGCAAACGCACTCTCGTTCAGGATGATTATAGTATCCGCATGGACAAGGATTCATCGAAGCTATGAGCATAAAACTTGCAGGAAATTCAATTGTAAATTTTGCTCTCGAAATTGTTACCACTCTATCTTCTAGTGGTTGTCTCATTACTTCTAAAACGGTTCGCTTAAATTCGGGAAGTTCATCTAAAAATAATACTCCGTTGTGCGATAGAGAAATTTCGCCGGGTTGAGGAAAAGTACCTCCTCCGACTAAAGCAACATCACTAATTGTGTGATGAGGAGAACGAAATGGGCGAGTCGTCATTAACGATGTATTGCCATCAATTTTACCTGCAACTGAATGTATTTTTGTTGTTTCTAACGCTTCGTGTAAGGTTAATGGGGGTAGAATTGTAGGAATTCGTTTTGCCAACATGGTCTTGCCTGCTCCAGGAGGTCCAATTAAGATAATATTATGTCCTCCGGCTGCTGCAACTTCTAATGCTCGTTTAACACTTTCCTGCCCTTTTACATCTGAAAAATCAAGCTCGAAATTATTTATTCCTGCAAAAAATTCTTCTCGAGTGTTAACTTCTGTTGGACTTAATTTGCTATTTCCGTTCAAGATATCGATTACCTCAACAATATTGTTAACCCCAAAGACATCAACATCGTTTACTACAGCAGCTTCACGAGCATTACTTTTCGGGACAATCAGTCCTTTAAATTTTTCTTTTCTGGCTTGAATAGCAATGGGTAATACTCCTTTTATTGGCTGAATGGTTCCATCAAGCGAGAGTTCACCCATAATCACAAAATCGGCTAATTTATCGTTGTTTATTTGTTCCGATGCGGCTAAAATTCCAATAGCAAGAGGAAGGTCGTAAGCAGAACCCTCTTTACGGATATCTGCAGGAGCCATATTGATAATGACTTTTCTCCCCGGCATTTTATAATCGTTGGTTTTAAGGGCAGATTCAATTCGTTGTTGACTCTCTTTAACAGCACTGTCGGGCAAACCGACCAAATAAAAATTAATGCCTTGGGTAACATTAACTTCAATTGTGATGGTTGTAGCATCAATTCCGTAAACTGCCGAACCAAAGGTTTTGACCAACATTTTATAATTTCATGCTAAGCTCAATATAGTGAATGAGCGAATGAATAATTTTTATGTGTATTTCTTGTGTTCTGTCTGAATAATCTGAGTATGGTGCTCGAACTTCGAAGTCGCAAAGCGTAGAAAGTTTCCCTCCTCCTTTTCCTGTAAGTGCGACGACTTTCATCCCTTTTTGTTTGGCTTGATTTACGGCTCGAAGAATATTTTCTGAATTTCCGCTGGTACTTATGGCAAATAAAATATCTCCTTTTTGTCCCAAGGTATCTACATATCTCGAAAAAACATTTTCGAATCCAAAGTCGTTTGATGCACATGACAAATAACCTGGGTCAGATACTGCAATTGCTGGAAGCCCTTTTCGTTTTCGACGAAAATTACTCGTTAGTTCTTCGCAAAAATGAATGGCATCAGCCATTGAACCTCCATTTCCACAAGCAATAACTTTATTTCCTTGTTGGAAGGCTTTAACTAGCTCGCCTCCTGCTTTTTCAATCGAGCCCCAACTTTTTGGGTCGTTAATAAATTCTTCGAGTAATCGTTGAGCTTCTTTAAAATTATTCTTGACTATATTAATTGCCATGATTAATGTTATGTTTTTTTTATTATATCAAACGTACATGATTTTTACTAATTTCACAAACGAAGCGGTCGTTTTTTTGCACTGTTTTATCAAACAATTATTCAGCTAATTTTAGCAAAACTGTTTTATTCCTCTATTTATCTAGCAATTAAACCACGGTTTTTAACACAAAGATTTATTTAACATTAATTTTACCAAGAGAATTGTTTTTTATCTTTGCCTATAATCTATACAATAATGAAAATTGATTTATTTGTTCCCTGCTTTATTGATCAGTTGTATCCTGAAATAGCTTTTAACACAATGAAATTGTTTAAAAAGTTAATGATTGATGTTGAGTACAATCCAGAACAGACTTGTTGTGGTCAACCTGCTTTCAATTCGGGTTTTTGGAGCGAAAGTCGTGAAGTTGCCACAAAATTCATGAGCGATTTTGCCGGCGAACGGATAATAGTTTCGTTGTCGGCCTCTTGTGGAGGATTTATCAAAAATAAATATCCCGTACTTTTTAAAGAGTCGGAGAAACACGAAGAAGCTGTAAAATTTTCGACAAGAGTATTTGAACTGACTGACTTTTTGGTAAACAAATGTAAAATAAACAATACAGACTCAGAATTTTCAGCGAGAATTACTTTTCACGATGCCTGCTCAGCTATCAGAGAATATGGATTAAAAAACGAAGCTCGAACCCTTTTGAACAATGTTAAAGGACTTGAAATAATTGAAATGGAAGAATCTGATGTTTGTTGCGGATTTGGAGGTGCTTTTTCGGCAAAGTTCGATGCTATCTCAACTGCCATGGTCGAGCGAAAAGTAAATAATGCTATTAAAACCGGAGCAGAATATATTGTTTCGACTGAAGCTTCTTGTTTAATGAACATGGAATCGTACATAAAAAAACAAAAACTCTCGATTAAAACCATGCACATAGCAAATATTCTTGCAAGTGGGATTTAAAAATGGAATTTCATTAATATTTCTAAATTACAAGTAAACTTGAATGTTACACTTCGCATGAATTCCCCATACAATTTGGTCTTTCGGTAGGTTTTGGAATTAATTTTAATCGAATTGACCAAAAATAAAGTTTGCAACCTACGCAAATACCAAATGCTGTTTCGAGATACAGAAACAACAGACAAATCAAACACAACATACATACGGGTTCAAAAAACTTTACATCGTTTAATAAATAGAGCGAAAGGATAAAAATGCCGATCGATAATGAAAGTCCTAAACTCCATGCAAATTTCTTTTGAACAGCTCCAATCGGCATTGCCGATTGTTCCCAAGTAAATAATCGAGCAAGTAAAATTGTTGGCGAAAATTTAGGATTTACAAAAATTCCTATCATAAAATTCAATGCTAAAAAACCTGATATATATGGAATAATACTGTAATTTTTAATAATGAATCCATTTATAAACGCAATAATTCCCAGCAAAAGCATAATACCTGCACTTCCTCGCATTTGTCGTTCGTCAACAACTTTAAAACTTTTTCCGTCGATGTATTCTCCAAAACTGATTAATTTCATGTGTTTATTTTTTATGTTTTTCAGTTGCCACATAGAATTGACAACTTATTTTTAAATTTTATTTGTGTTGTCGAACTCCGTTTTACCAACAATAATCATATCGGTTGTTGTTTTATTCTCAATCATGGCTATTTCATAATGTATTCTTACTTTGAGTTTGAGCCAACAAAATTTTATTATTGCAAATATATGTAAAAAAGTTTGAGGACTTCAATTTTTAAGTTTTCAAACTAAGAAAGTAAGGTGTGTGAATCATTGGCTTGTTGGGATTTGTAATCTAAAAATAGTACACAACGAAACAATCTCAAATAATTTGTGTTCACTTTGTAGGTTTTAGATTGTCATAATTGCTTGTTAAAAAAAACGGAAGCCTTTTGAGCTTCCATTTTTTGTTGTGAGTTAATTTTACAATTTCGAATCGCTTGCTCCTGTCGGAATAAACGAGCGTCGTTGCCATTTGTTTTGAGGCAATGTGTATATCAACATAATTTCGTGCGAACCAGATGTTTGTTTTTTAATTTCGGTAAGAGCAATATCGTAGGCATATCCAATCGCAAAACGCTCTTTTCCAACGCCAACCATTAGCGATAAGGCATTCCCCGATTGATACGAAACACCAGCCCAAGCTGTTTGCATTACAAAGCATTTTGCCGAAACTTCTGCTTGAAAATCAGAAGCTTCCGAGATTTTCAAAAGTAGGTCGCCTTGTAAAACATAGTTTGGATTTATTTCGTAAATATATCCTCCGTGAACATTGTAATGTCGAACCTGACGTTGCTCCAAATCCTCCGAAGTCATGCTTATTTTGCGGTTAAACAATTGATAAATCGAAAATCCGCCATACCAGTTTTTTCCATAAGCTAATGCTCCAAAAGCTGCATCGGGAACAATTAATTTATCAGATGCTCCAAATACAATCGGGTCGTTTGGATCTTCAAAATTTAAACTAGCTTGGTCGAGTGTAAATTGATACATAAATGCAGATATTCCAAGCGAAAGCTTGGTTGAACTTCCAATGTTTAAATGATATGCATACGAAGCTTCCATTCCGGTTTTTGATATTGGTCCAGAAGTGTAACTGTACATTTTACCACCAAGTCCAACTTTAGGACTTATAGCTACATTCGAGCTCAAATAAGCAAGTTGAGGAGCTTCGTCGATTCCATTCCACAATTTTTTATACGACATATTAATCGGATTGTAAGGCAATGAACCTGCGACAGCCGGATTAATAGAATATAAATTATTTGAAAACTGACTTTGAACAGGTAGTTGTTGTGCAAAGGCAAAACTTACTGTCAAAATGATTGCTGTTGTTATAATTATATTTTTCATAGCTTCTAATTTTTACAGGTTATTACTTAACAATTGATATCGAACCTTTGTATGGTTTATCGCCGTTTCCAATGTCTATGACATAGAAATAGGTATCTGCCGGTAACGCTTTTCCGTTTGTCCCGATTCCGTCCCAAGGAGTATCGTAACCTTCAGAAGAGTACACATTTTTACCCCATTGATTGTAAACATTTACAATACAAGATGGGTAATTTTCGATTCCCTTGATGTTCCAAACTTCGTTAACACCATCTTCGTTAGGCGAAAATGCATTGTAAATTTCGATGCACGATAAACTGTTGTTAGCAACAGTTATATCAAGCGTGTCGGTACAATTGTTTGCATCGGTAACAATAAGTAAATAATCACCAGAAACCACATTTGCAATGTCTTCGGTAATTTCGCTATTCGACCAATTAAATGTGTAAGGTGACGCTCCATTAACAACGCTGATGTCGACTTGTCCATCTTCGGTTTCAGGACAAGAAGCATTTGTAATTTTTGCATTTGCTTGAAGAGGTTCTGAGCCTATAATTGTGAAATCTAAAGAATCAGCACAACCAATTGCGTCAGAAATTGTAACAGAATATTCTCCTTCATAAAGCTTGTTTATTCCCGAAGTTGTGCTGCTATCTGACCACCAATAAGTGTATGGAGTTGTTCCTCCAAAAGCAATAACATCAATTGCACCAATTCCATCTTGATAACAAGAATTTTGAGTTACTTCAGATGTAATTACCATTGGGAATTGAGGTTGTGTGATGGTGTATGTTTTTGCATAAGAGCAGAACAAACTGTCGATAATGGTTACTGCATAATCTCCGGCTTGAACGTTCATTAATGTATCCGAAATTGTATTTCCATCAGACCATAAGTAAGAGTATGGAGGAGTTCCTCCTGTAAGGTTTATGAATATACTTCCTGTTCGTTGTCCATAACACATTACATCATTAATTGAATCGTCAATCGCAAATGCTGAGGGTTCGTTTACAACGTAAGTTCCAATTACACTGCATCCATTATTGTCAGATGCGGTTACAATGTATGTTCCAGCATTTAGTGAGGAAACAATTTGAGTCGATGAACCGTTAGACCACAAATATGTGTATGGACTTGTTCCTCCCGAAACAGTTACGCTTACTGCACCTGAATTATCGTTGTTACAAGTCAAATTAGTTGTGATGTCTGTTATAAGCATTGAATCGTTTTCATAAATAGTTAAAGAGTCAATGTTTTCGCAACCAAGATTATCGGTAATTGTCACATAATAAGTTCCTACCGAAACATCAGATAAATACGATAATGTTGATGAATTTGACCACACGTATGAGTATGGGAATGTTCCGCCCGAAACAATTGATGTAATGTCGGTAGTTGTTCCATAGCAAACTGTATCAGTAAAGTTCAATATTGTTGCCAATATAGTTGGTTCAGAAACAGTTTCGGCGGTTGAATATATACAAGCTAACGAGTCGGTTACAGTAATGTAATAATCTCCGGCTGATAGATTTGAGATAACATTGCTTGTTTCTCCTCCCCCCCATGCATATGTGTATGGAGATGTTCCTCCTGATACAGCTAAACTAATAATTCCATTGCTTTCGCCAAAGCAAACATTATCGGTTGTCGCAAAATCAAATGTTAGGTTTTCAGGTTCAGAAACAGTTATAATTTCTATACTTTGACAAGCACTTGCATCTTCAACGGTGATATAATAATCTCCAGCAGTTAAATTACTGACATCTTCAGTGTTTTCTTCGTTCGACCAAAATATAGTGTAAGGAGTTGTGCCTCCTGAAATAGTAAGGTCGATAGCTCCATCAGCATAACCGAAACAACTAACACTTGTAACTGAATCAGTAAGAGTTGGGGCGCCAATGTTTGAAACATTAACCAATGTAGAGTCGGCACATCCGTCGTTTCCGGTAACAACAACTTGGTACAAACCAACCGACAAATCAGAGATTAAACTTGTTGATTGAGTCGGATTTGTGTTCCACAAAATAGTGTATGGAAGTGTTGCGTTTGTAACATCTGTAATCCATGCTGAACCGTCAGCTGCGTTACATGTTGCATTTGTCGATGATGTCGAAATGATTATCTGCTCCGGTTCTGAAATGGTTGTTGAGCCTCCGGTTTCACAACCATTGCTGTCAAAAACGGTAACATCATATGTATCGGCCGATAAATTTGCAATACTGTCAAGAGTCTCAGCGTTGTTCCATAAATATGTATATGGACTTGTTCCTCCTGAAACGGCAATGCTAATAGCTCCATTGTTTCCTCCGTAACAAGTAACATCAGTAATTGTGTAATTGATGTTCATGGCTGCTTGTTGAGTAATTTCAACAGACTCGATTAATTGACAACTGTTAGCATCAAGTATTGTTACTGAATAATTTCCGGCAAAAATATTTGAAATATTGCTTGTGATTTCTCCACTCGACCAAAAGTAAGAATATGGAGAAGTTCCACCTGAAACAATAACTTCAGCCGTTCCATCAAAACCTCCGTAGCATGAAACATTGGTTTGAATCAATGAATCCAACGTAGGTCCGTCGGTATTATCTATTGTTACCGAAGTTGAATCAGAACATCCATTAACATCTTCAATTACAACTTGGTAAATTCCGGCAATAAGATTAATGACGGTATCGTTTGTTTGTACCGGACTTGTATTCCACGAAATAGAAACAGGTTCGCTAAATCCATTGTAACTTTCTATCCAAACAGAACCGTTAGCCGTTCCGCAATCTGCATTTGAAGACGATAAAACGATTGTTGGTGCATTCGGTTCAGTAACTTGAATAGACTCAATTTTAGAACACGAATTATTGTCGGTAACAGTTATAACATAAGTTCCTGCAAAAATGTTTGTTAAGTCTTCGAAGATTGTTCCATTTGACCAAGCAAATGAATAAGGAGTTGTTCCTCCTGAAACAGTAGCATTAATTGCTCCATCTGTTCCGCTGTTGCAATCTACATTGGTAGCTGAAAGTGCAACCGAAAGCTCGGTTGGTTGCGAAATTGTAATGCTTGTATCTTTTGTGCAACCTGTGAAATCAGTTACAGTAACATGGTAAATTCCTGCAACGATATTTGCCAAATCTTCAGTAGTAGAATCGTTTGACCAAGCAAACGCTAATGGTGCAATTCCGTTTGTTATATTCAAGTCAATTCCTCCGTCTGAATCATTGTAACAACTTATGTCAGAACTTGAATAAGAAATTAACATTTCATTTGGTTCTGCAATTACAGCACTATCGATAAGTTCGCATAAATTTGCATCGGTAATGGTAACATAATGTACACCTTCGGCAAGACTTGAAATGTTTTGAGTTATTTGCCCACCAGTCCATGCATACGTATAAGGAGTAGTTCCGCCAGTAACACTCAATGATGCCGTTCCGTCAATTTCGCCAAAACAAATAATGTCTGTAGTAGAAACGGTAACCGCTAATATGTTTGGTTCTGTAATAGTAACGCTATCGGTTAGAGTGCAGCCATTTACATCAGAAATATCAACCGTGTAAGTATCGGCAATTAAACCTGAAATATCTTCAGTAGTTTCTAAAGTCTCCCAATCAATATTGTAAGCCGTTGTGCCACCACTGATAGTCATGTTGATTGCTCCGTCAGCATTTCCGTTACAAGTTACATTTAATATTGCAAAATTTGCATCTAATTCAGAAGGTTGGTTTACTGTAAATATTGAATCTAATGTACAAAGATTTGCATCGGTAATGGTAATAGAATAACTATCAGAAACTAATCCTGCATTATCCTCCGTACTTTCGCTATTTGACCAAGCATAAGTATATGGACTTATTCCACCAAGAGTTGTTATGTCAATATTTCCATCGTTAAATCCAAAACAAGAAACATCGGAAATTGTTGCTGTTAAATCTAAAATTGTTGGTTCTGCAATTACTGCACTATCAATAAGTTCGCATAAATTTGCATCGGTAATGGTAACATAATGTGTTCCTTCAGCAAGACCAGAAACGTTTTGAGTTGCTTGTCCGCCTGTCCATGCAAATGCATACGGTGTAGTACCTCCACTAACAGTTAAAGATGCTGTTCCATCAACTTCGCCAAAACAAGAAATGTCAGATTTAACTAATGTTACACTCAATAATTCAGGATCGCTGATATCAATAGAATCTATTGATTCACATCCATTATTGTCTGTTATGGTAACAATATAATGCCCTGCAACAAGATTTGAAATATTTTGAGTTATCTCAAGATTTGACCATTCGTATGAATAACTTGGAGTTCCTCCATATACTATTAAATTAATTGCTCCATCAGCATTTCCATTACATGAAGGAGAGGTAACATTTAAAATTTGAGATATTGGTTGAGGGCTTGAAACTGAGGTTGTTCCTGTTTTTTGACAACCATTGAAGTCGGTTACAGTAACAAAATAAGTTCCTGTATTTAATCCAGTTAAATCTTCGGTTAAAGCCAAGTTTGACCAATTATAAGTATACGGCCAAGTTCCATTAATTACAGTTAAGTCAATACCTGCGTCAATATTACCGCTACAACTTGCATTTGTTGGTTGAAGTAACAATGAGATTTGCTGTGGATTTTGAAGTAAAGATGATTCAATTAATTCGCAACCATTTGCATCGGTAATTGTAACATCATAAATTCCAGCTGCAACATTTGTCAAATCTTCTGTAGTAGAATCGTTTGACCATTCAAAAGTATATGGTAAACTTCCTCCAACAACACTAATATTAATAACGCCAGTACTATCTCCATAACACTCTGGTAATGTTGAGGAGAATGTAGCGGAAATAGGAGTCGGATTGCTAATTGTTGCACTGCTGCTTATGCTACAGCCATTGTCATCGGTAATATCAACTGTGTATATTCCAATAGCTTGTCCTGTAATATCTTGAGTAATTTCTCCGCCGACATTCCATAAGTAGGTGTAATCAGCAACAACTGTACCTCCACTAACTGATAAATCAATTTCTCCATCAGAGTCTCCAATACAACTAACATTGGTTATTACAAAACTAGCAGATATGATATCAGGTTCAGTAACAGTACCGCTGGTTGTTGTAGTACAACCATTAGCATCGGTAACGGTAACAAAATAGTTTCCTTCGTCTAATCCTGTAGGATTGTTAGAAGTTGAAAGCACATTGTCCCATTCGTAAGTATATGGAGCCGTTCCATCAGCAGGAGTAATTAAAATTTCACCATCGGATAATCCGTTGCAAGTAATATCTGTAACGATTGCAGTCGCAGTAAGTATAATTGGTTCTGCAACGGTTGCATTAGCAGTTGTTGTACAAGCTCTAGCATCAGTAACAGTCACTTCGTAAGTATTAGCAGCAAGAGCGGATAAATCTTGAGTAGTCAGCACGC
>MEOF01000058.1 GCA_001769505.1 Bacteroidetes bacterium GWF2_33_38 | reverse complement strand
CAAGTAACACAAGAAAATGCTTCGGCTTCGGAAGAAATGGCAACAACATCGGAAGAGCTTGCTAGCCAAGCACAACAACTTACCGAAACGATTTCGTTCTTTAAAATTGAAGGAGGAAATTCACGAAAACGAGCTATGGCTTCATCAAGCACCAAAAGTACATCGTCTAAAAAGCAAAGCCATTTTTCACACGAAGGACTCAAAAAGTCATTCAAACACGATGGAATAAGTTTACAATTATCAGACACAAAAGATAGCGAGTTCGATAAATTTTAGTTAGTTTTTTTGAGGTTTAATTAGTTAAGGGGTTTAATACCAACATATAGGTATTGAACCTTTTTTTTCATTGGTGTAATACAAAGAATAAAATGTAGATGCTCACGTCACGGCGTGGGCTATACGTATTTGTATTACAAGGCTTACCAGAGCCTCAAGCACAGATAAAGTTTAGTTCCACGCTTTTTTTATTTGTTAAATGTTTGTTAAAGGCAATTAAGTGTTTATTTTACTTGAAAAAAAAAATTACATTTGATTGTAATCTAAATTAAGCTTAAAGATTCAAAAAAATACAATTTTTAAGGGAGCAAATTAACCCCATCTTTTTACGGATATAAAACAATTTTATTTTTCGGAAAATTTGTAAAAAATTATACGTGAAATTAAATCTGAAATTATGGAAACAACCGAAAAAACAAAATCGTATTTATCATTTACACTCGGGAGTGAAACTTACGCATCGCACGTTGTTAATGTGTTGAACATTTTAGAAATGACACAAATAACAAAAGTTCCCAAGGCTCCAGATTATATGCTTGGTGTAATAAATTTGCGAGGTACTGTACTCCCAGTTATTGATACCCGAATGAAAATGGGAATTGAACAAATTGCAATCACTAAAGACACTTGCATTGTTGTTTTAGAAATAAATGTTGATAGTGAAAACCTTTATGTAGGAAGCATTGTTGATTCTGTAAAAGAAGTTTTAGAAATTGAACCCAATGAAATTTTGCCTCCTCCAAATATTGGAAATAAATATAAATCGCAATTTATTACAGGGATGTATAAACGTGGAGAAGGATTTATTATGATTGTAAATATGAACAATATTTTTTCAGAATTTGAATTAGAAGAATTGGTAACAATTAGCAATTAAAAAACCATAATTAAAATTTTAACCTAAAAACCAAAACTTATGAAAAACTTAAAATTATCATCAAAATTTATTATTGCATTTAGCTTAATAATTGGGATTTCAATAATATCTTCATTTTGGATTGTAACCAGAATCAATAGTATTGTAGAAAATGCTGAAGAAGTGATTGATGGAAATAAACTCAGAGCAGAAATAAATCAAAAATATATTGACCACTTAAAATGGTCGGTAAAACTTGGCGAACATATTTTAGATCCATTAAAAGATGAACTTGATATTGAAAAAGATGCTCACAACTGTGCTTTTGGCAAATGGTATTATGGAGAAGAAAGAACCAAAGCAGAAGAATTAGTTCCGCAATTAAAAGAAACTTTTGAAAAAATTGAAACTCCACATATAAAAATGCACGAAACCGCTGAAAAAATCGAAACTATTGCACACAATAATTCGCTCGATTCTGCTGAAAAAGTGATAGAAATACAAAAAGTGTATAAAACTGAAACTATTATTCATTTAAACGAAGTTGGTATTGATTTAATGAATATTGTATCAGAATCTCAAGAACACATAATGACAAATGACGTGATGCTTTCAAAAGCGGAAACCACAAATTTTATGTCAATTTTAATTAGTTTAATTGCAGCAATATTTTCAATTTTCTTAGCAGTTTATCTTGTGAAAGATATTTTTAATATTCTTGGAGCAGAACCATCAGAAATTGCATTGATTTTAGAAAGAGTTTCTGGCGGCGATTTAACAATAACGTATAATTCAAACAAAAAAGTTGGCGTGTATAAAAATGTTGAAAATATGACCGAAAAATTGAAAGAAATTGTGCATTCGGTTGTTTATGGAGCCGAAAATATTTCATCGGCATCCGAACAAATGAGTTCAAATACACAATCATTATCACAAGGAGCAAATAACCAAGCATCATCAATTGAAGAAGTTTCGAGTTCGATGGAAGAAATGAGTTCAAATATTCAACAAAATACCGATAATGCTCAACAAACTGAAAAAATTTCGCAACAAGCAGCTTCAGAAATTCAAGAAAGTAGTGTTGCGGTAAATCAAACCGTTGATGCAATGAAACAAATTGCTGGTAAAATTTCTATTATTACTGATATTGCTTTCCAAACAAATATTTTAGCATTGAACGCTGCTGTTGAAGCGGCTCGTGCTGGCGAACACGGACGTGGTTTTGCTGTTGTTGCTGCCGAAGTTAGAAAATTAGCCGAACGAAGTCAAGTTGCTGCAAGTGAAATTGTTCAAATTACTGGTTCAAGTGTTGAAATTGCTGAAAAATCTGGAAGATTATTGGCTGGAGTTGTTCCAAATATTCAAAATACTTCAAAATTGGTTCAAGAAATTACAGCCGCAAGTATGGAAATGAGTTCGGGTTCAAATCAAGTGAATAAAGCGATTCAACAATTAAATCAAATTACACAAGAAAATGCAGCCGCAGCTGAAGAAATGGCAACAACGGCAGAAGAATTATCGGGGCAAGCACAACAATTGACTGAAATTATTTCGTTTTTCAAAATTGAAGAAGGAAATTCACGAAAACGAGCTATGGCTTCAACAACCACCAAAAGTTCATCGTTAAAAAAGCAAAGTCATTTTTCACACGAAGGACTCAAAAAATCGTTTAAACACGATGGGATAAGTTTACAATTATCAGACACAAAAGATAGCGAGTTCGATAAATTCTAGTTAGTTTTTTTGAGGTTTAATGTATTTTTTCAAGAGCCTGTTGGTATGCCAACAGGCTCTTTTCTTGTAATTTCTACATTCTTTCAGGAACTTCTATACCAAGAATTTTAAGAGCCTGTTCAATTGTAAAACCTACTAGCTTTGATAAAGCTAGTCGAACTTTCCGTTCGTCTTCCTCTGCTACTAAAATTGGGTTTTCTTGATAATATTGATTGAATTCTTTTGCTAATTCATAAGCATAATTTGCGATTAATGCAGGACTATATTGTATAGCAGCTTCTTGAATAACTAGATGATAATCATAAACTTTTTTTAATAAAATGATTTCTTTTTTAAATTCTTTAATTGATTCAAATGACAAATTCTTAAGATTAACATCTATACCTTGTTCATTCGCTTTACGCAACAACGATTTAATTCTAACGCAAGTGTATTGAATAAATGGACCTGTATTTCCATTAAAGTCGATAGATTCTTTTGGATTAAAAACAATATTTTTTTTAGGATCAACTTTTAATAAAAAGTACTTAAGTGCTCCTAGTCCAATCATGCGATGAACCTCGTTTTTTTCTTGCTCTGAAAACTCGCTTAGTTTCCCTAACTCGTCAGACGTTGTTTTAGCAGTATGAATCATTTCATCAATTAAATCGTCGGCATCAACTACCGTTCCTTCACGAGATTTCATTTTTCCGTCAGGTAATTCGACCATTCCGTAAGATAAATGATACAATTTGTCGCTCCAATCGTACCCAAGTTTATCTAAGACAATTTTCAATACTTGGAAATGATAATTCTGTTCATTTCCAACCACATAAATAAATTTATCGGGTTTATAATCGTTGAAACGAAGAATTGCGGTTCCAATATCTTGAGTCATGTAAACTGAAGTTCCATCGGAACGAAGAAGCAGTTTTTCGTCTAATCCTTCCTTTGTTAAATCTATCCAAACCGAACCATCCTCTTTTTTAGTTAATATTCCTGCGTCTAAACCTTTTTGCACGACTTCTTTTCCCAACAAATAGGTCTCTGATTCATAATATAGCTTATCAAAATCGACTCCCATACGTTTGTAAGTTACATCGAAGCCCGAATAAACCCAAGAGTTCATTGTTCTCCATAATTTGATAGTTTCCTCATCTCCGGCTTCCCACATTCGAAGCATTTCTTGAGCTTGAATCATCGAAGGAGATTTTTGTTTCGCCTCTTCCTCTCCCATTCCTCCGGCAATTAACGAGAAAATTTCTTTTTTATACTCGACGTCAAATTTTACGTAATATTTTCCAACCAGCGAATCTCCTTTCATATTTTTACTTTCGGGAGTTTCGTTATTTCCCCATTTTTGCCAAGCTAGCATTGATTTACAAATATGAATCCCTCTATCGTTTATCAAGTTAACTTTTACAACTTTTCTTCCACTTTCTTTTAATAATTCAGCTACAGAATATCCTAATAAGTTGTTTCGGATATGCCCTAAATGCAATGGTTTATTGGTATTTGGCGATGAATATTCGATTACAAACAAATCTTCGGATTTTTCGCTAAAAAATAGATTGTTTGATTTGCAATCACTATCAAGAAAATTGTGATGCTTAATATTTTTTTTAGGAAAAAGAGCTATATCAACTTCATCTCTAAATTTTTTTTCTGAAATATTATTATTATTTATATAATCGAACCAAAATTGATTTGTCAAAGAAAAATTCAAAAATCCTTTTATTACATTATAATCAGCTATTTCTGAAACATTTTCTTTTACGTAATTTCCAATTTCATTTGCAATCGTTTCGGGCGATTTTTTTAATTGTTTCACAAACGGAAAAACAACAATTGTAAAATCTCCATCAAATTCCTTTTTAGTTTGTTGAACCGAAATTAATTTTTCGTCCAAATTTTCTCCATATATTTCGAGTATCGCCTTTATTACATTTTCTTTAATAACTTGCTCAATCATACAATCTCATATTTATAATAAATGCAAATATCAAAAAATATTTAAATATAATTAGAAACAAAGCTGGTATATCTTATATTTGCTTAATAAAAAATGAGAAATTGATAAAACAGAGCAAAATATTTTTTCTTTTTTTCTTACTGAATACTTGTTTTGTCCATGTTTTTGCACAGCGTTCGCTAAACGAGAATCGTTTTTTTTTCGTCAAATTAGGTAAAGGAGTAAGCTATGGTGGGCTTGGGCTTAATACTGAATTTAGAGAACGTAGAGTTGGTGGATATTTCAATTTTGGCTATGCCCCAGAAAATGAAGTTCAATCTGTAAAAATTTCCTCCAGCTATAATGTTGGTGGTGGACTAAATTATTATTTTCTAAGTTCAGAAAGCTCGGTAAAACCAAAGCTAGGTATATATTACGGCTGGCTTCAAAATTATTACAATTCGTTAATTGGAACTACAGTGTATAATCCATCGGTTTACGGAGCGGCATTGGTTACGGGATTTGATTTTGGAGAAAAAATTGTTTTTTTTGACTTAAATCTTGTTTTCGACTCTGGTTTTTTAATTTACAATAAAGAAAGTCATCCGTTTTATTCAAGTAATTTTTATGTTTCAACATCATTTGGGCTGGGTATTAATCTCTTCGAATTAAATAGAGCTTTAAAGCGACAAATTCATATTAAAAAAATAAAAGCGAAAAATATAGAAACATCGATTGAAAACGAACATAAAAACATCAACCAAGAACAAGAAGCTGTTGAAGAAAAATGTTTTGGTCTTGATAATGTTGTGGCATCAATTTCAAAAGGTTTATGTTACGAAAATATTGTTTATCAACAGGTTGCTACAAACAAATATGTTGTAATTAAATTTGAACGAAATATTATTGATTATAACGGCACTAATAATTTTAAAGTCGAAGATGATTTATTCGCACATGCATATTTAGTTGAAAACGTAAAAACTGACAATTTTTGCCATGTTTTAGACAAAACGAATAAAATTACTGAAGCAAAACAAGGAACAATTACCTTGTATGTTAAAGAAAACGCAATAACAGAAACTTACAAAATCTCTCTTATGCTAAAAAATGTAGCTTTTAGTTCAAACGACAAAAATATAAGCAACGAACAAATTTTCGACGAAATTGTTATTTGTAATCTTGAGTATTAGTTAAAGGTTTCAATTTTATGTTCGAGCCATTCTCCTTTATCCAATACATTTATCTTGTATGTTCCTGAAGGTAAATCGGTAATATCTATTTCGTAATAACCAAATGGATTTAATGCTGGCATAATTACTTCTTTCACCAATTCTTTTTCATGATTGCCTTTCACAAATTGAATTTTATCTATTTTATTATATGACGATGAACTAATATTATATACTCGCTGTTTGATTGTAACATCGTTTTCAAGCTCATCGTTTTTAATTTCAATCTGTCTTGCACTTTCACTAGTATCAAATTCAACAGGAGGAACTTTATTTATAAATATTTGCTTATTATTTTCGACGGAGCTAGGCTTATTCTCTTTTAATGTCAGCTTTTCGATATTATTCTTTTTAACATTTTCTGAAATCTCTAACTTAGTGTTGGCAGATACTGATTTAGAGCTAATAATTGTAGAATTTGTAATACTGTTACTATTTATATTTTCAACAGTTGTGTTTTGAGTAATGCTTGGCTTTATTTGAGTGTTGTCTCCCGATTTTAAAAAGTACAAAAATACAACGACAAAAAAACCTCCAAATAATATTGGGAATAAGTAAATATGATTAATAAATGACTGAATATGCCCTGCCCCATTTATTTTAGAAACGTCTTTATTGATTTTATTCCACAATTCATCAGGCGGATTTTTTTCGAAATCGGCTGTCTTGTCGTAGAAGAACTGTGCTATATCTTTATTCGTAAACTGTCTCATAGCTTTTTACTCTTATTTTTTCTAATTTTTCTTTTAATATTTGTTTTGCCTTTGACAGCTGGGCTTTTGATGTACTTTCTGTAATATCAAGCATTTCTGCTATTTCTTTATGACAATATCCTTCATAAACGTAAAGGTTAAAAACCATTCTTTTTCTTTCAGGAAGCAATTGAATCATTTTTATTAATTCTTCTTTCGATAAATTTGATATTGCTTCATCTTCTACTATTTCGGTTTCTCCAATATTGTTTAAATCAACTTCTACTTTATAGTCTGAATTCTTTTTAATATAGCTTATTGCAGTATTAACAATAATTCGCCTAACCCAGCCTTCCAAAGAACCTTCGTGTCTGAAAGTATCAAGTTTTGTAAACACTTTTACAAAACCCTCTTGCATAATGTCATCGGCTTCACCTTCAACTCTTGCAAACCGCAGGCAAATACCATACATTTTGCGAGCAAACATGTCGTAGAAAGCCTTCTGTGCACTTGGCACTCCTTTCAAACACTTGTTTATTAATTTCTTTTCGCTTGCAAAAATGTTCATCACAATAACAGCTGGTTTTATATATGCTTTCAAAAATAATCATAATAAGGTATTTTTTCTCATTTTAAACACAATTTTTTGTCTGCTGCTAATGCTTTTACATTAATGAACGCTTTTTATTGAGCAAAAACTTTTTTTATATTATCGACTTAATTTTTCTTCGGTGAAGTTTCGACAACATATAAGAACTTATTTTATAAACTGTTCTTATCGAAATAACTATTCCAAGAAAAGTTATTATGCCTAATATTACAAAATCTATATTCATATTTTTTAACAATAAATTTTTGATTCGAATGATTTTAAATTAATGTTTGTGAACAAGAAATTCACAAGTTCGTCTTCCGACATGCTTCCATATCCTCTATTTTTGGCTTCTGTAATAATCAATTTTCCTTCATTTTTCAATGATTTTTTATACAAACTGCCATCACGCAAAAACACATCGCATTTGATAATTGCATTTATTTCGCCTTCGTGCTTCATAACAATTGAGTATGAATCTGTTTTCGGGAATAAATACATTTCATCGTCGCAAATACTGAGTAAGCCTTCAACATCTGATGCATCAATCCAAATGTTTTTATTAAACAGTTCGTCTATTTTTGAAACTGGAATCGTCAAAGTTTTCTCAGCTCCCAAAATGTCATGAAATAATAATTTTATTTGACTGACATTGTCTCTTTTTACTTTTTTAAGTATTGACGTCTTCATATTTATTTTTTTAATTATTTACCAAACTAAAAACAAACTAAGCACCGATGAATTCAACGTAATATCTTTTATCATCAACGAAACTAAAATTACCAAAACATTAGAGCCTGCTATAATTAACACTATTTCTTTATGCGAAAATCCTCTTTTCAATAAAATATGGTGAAAATGATTTTGATCGGCAATAAATGGGGACTGTTTCCTTAAAATTCGTTGCGACATTACTCGAATTGTGTCGATAACCGGAACTAAAAGAATTCCTCCAATTAATATATGAGGATTTGAAATACTTAGTGAACTAAATGCTTCATTTGAATTTTTTATCACGAACAAACCAAGTGCGACCATCATAAAACCCAACACTAAAGAGCCTGCGTCGCCCATGAAAATACGAGCCGGATTAAAATTATAAAATAAGAAAGCCAAAATGCTACCAGCTATTGCAAATGATATGAGTGCGTATGATACGTTGTTTAAATACAAGAAAATAATTCCGAGTGAAAGGAAGTTCACTAGCCCAACACCTCCTGCTAATCCATCGATTCCATCAATTAAATTGAAAGCATTGGTAACACCTACAATTATAATAATCGAAAGTATGTACTGTATTACGATAGGAAGCTCAAAAATACCAAAAAAACCAAATAAGGTTTCGAGTCTAAAGCCTCCATATACTAGAATAAAAGCAGCCACAATTTGGATTATAAATTTGACGTTTGCTTTGATATTCTTAACATCGTCAACTACTCCAGTTATAAAAAGTATAATTACAGATGCTGCTAAGTATAATAATTGAGGGTCGAATTGAAATAAGAATGAGAAAATTATAAAACTTATGGTGAATGAAATAAAAATTCCAATTCCACCTAAACGAGAAATTTTAATTTTATGAATCTTTCTGATATTCGGAGCATCAAACAAGTTTCGTTTTTTTGAAAAATTAATGATATAAGGAATAAAAGCCATCCCTAGCATAAATGCTATTGTAAAAGCTGCTATTATTAATCCTATATCGAATGTTTTAAACATAATTCATTTTGTTTTTCAGTACTAAGACATTTTGAAATAAGAAAAGGTTTCCGTCGTTATTTTATTTTTTTTTAATGAAAGGTTTAAATGGATTACTATTTTTGTAAAAAACTTTTATCATTAAAGACATACATTTACATATAATTTCGTTTGATATTCCCTACCCGGCAAACTATGGCGGAGTAATAGATGTATTTTATAAAATTAAATCGCTTAATGATTTGGGGATAAAAATTCATTTGCACACTTTCGAATATGGACGAAAACGGCAGAAATATCTAGAAACAATTTGTTTCGAGGTTAATTATTACAAAAGAAATAAATGTTTCTTCAACTTATTTTCAACTAAGCCATTCATTGTAAAATCCAGAGATAATAAAAATGTTTTAAAAAAATTATTATCTGATAATTACCCAATATTATTTGAAGGAATACATTCTACATATTATTTATCACATCCATCGTTAAAAAGTCGTGTAAAATTTGTAAGGACTCACAATATCGAACACAATTATTATGAGGGATTAGCTAAATCAGAGTCAAATTTTTTCAAAAAACTTTTTTTTAAACTCGAAGCAAAAAAACTCTTGAAATTTGAAGATAATTTAAAGAATTCAGATATTATTTTCAGTTTATCACCAAACGACCAGCTTTTTTTTGATAATAAATTTAATAATTCCGAATATGTTTCTGCATTTCACTCAAATTCAAATGTTTCAAGCCAAGAAGGCAAAGGGAAATACATATTGTATCACGGGAATTTATCGGTTGCAGAAAATATAAAATCTGTTAATTTTTTAATCAAAAATGTATTTAGCATATTATCTTTTCCTGTAGTGATTGCAGGTAAAAACCCACATTTTTCAATTATTGATAGCATAAAGAACTATAAAAATATTAAAATCATACCAAATCCTCATGAAAATGAAATGCAAGGCTTAATTGCTAATGCTCATATTTGTATTTTACATACATTTCAAGCCACAGGCATTAAGCTAAAGCTATTAGATTCGTTGTTTGCTGGGAGATTTTGCATTGCGAACTCAATAATTGTCGAAAATACAGGTTTAGAGGAACTTTGCTCTATTAAAAATACTTCCGACGAAATTATTTCAGAAATCAGCAATTTATTTGATATAGATTTTAAAACTGAAAATATAATAGTTAGAAAAGAAAAACTTTCAACAACTTTTTCGAATTCTGAAAATGCTTTAAAAATACTAAAACACTTAAAAACAAATGAATAGTCTTAAAATTACATGTCTTTTTTTGTTCATATTTTTTTTACTTAATCCAGGCATAGCTCAGAATAATAAAGATGAAATCGGGTATAATATCAATGTAAAATTAGAAGGTTTCAAGAATTCAAAATTATACTTAGGATATCATTTCGGACACAAAAAATTTATAATTGACACAAGTTTTGTTGATGCAAATAATACTGCTGTTTTTGAAGGAAAAAATAAACTCGAAGGAGGAATTTATTTAATCATTTTACCTTCGAAAAAATTTTTTGAAATTGTAATTGACCAAGACCAACATTTCTATGTCGAAACTGATACTTCTGATTTCATTATGTCGATGAAAGTGAAGGATTCAGAAGAGAATACTCGATTTAATAATTATCAAAAAAACATGCGAAAACTGCAAGTTCGCATGTACGATTTAAAGGTGCGAATGAATTCAAATTTGAATCATAACGACTCGCTCGCATATTTAGAAAAAGAACTTAAGAAATATGAACTCGAAGTCAAGCAACTTTGGAAAGACGAAGCCTTAAAAAATGAAGGAAGTTTGTTGGGGAAATTAATTAAGGCAATGATTGAACCCGAATACCCTCAAAACTATACCCCAAAAGATTCGCTTGAAGCTGTTCGTTATTACAAAAAGCACTATTTCGACAACATTGATTTTAGCGACGAAAGAATGCTTAAAACACCCATTCTTAACAGTAAAATTAAAAATTTCTTGGAAAACTATTTAGATTATCACCCCGATTCTATCATTTCGCTTTTGAATTATGTAATTGCCCCCATGAAAAAAAATAATAAGGTTTATAAATATATGATAATGCAAATTCTTAGTCATTTCGAAACCAATATTCTTTTTGGATACGACGAAGTTTTCATTTACATAGCCGAAAAATACTTTATAAACGATGCTGATTTTTGGAAAGAACCTGTTTATTTAAGTAAAATCCAAAATCGAGTTGATGTAAAAAAGAGAATTATAACTGGACAAATTGCTCCTGATTTAAAACTTAAAACAATTAATGACGAACCCTTAAATTTATATGGAATTAATTCTAAAATGACCATTTTGTATTTTTGGAATCCCGATTGTGGTCATTGCCAAATTGTAACACCCGAGCTTCATACTGTTTATGAAAAATACAAAGAAAAAGGGATAATAGTTTTCGCTGTATTTACCGAAGGAAATAAAGAAGAGTGGAATAAATACATTCATGAAAAAGGTATTTCAGATTGGATAAATGTATATGACCCGGATTACACTTCAAAATTCAAGGAAGTGTATGATATTATGGGAACTCCTATAATGTTTGTGCTAGACGAGAATAAGAGGATAATTGCAAAAAAAATAAACCCTTCGGCACTCGAAAAAATAATAAATTTCTTTTTAAAATAAGCCCACCAAGCTCCGAAAAAAAAGAGCTATCGTTTTCGACAGCTCTTCTTTTTTAATATTCATCTTCGTTGAAAAAGAAATCTTCTTTGCTTGGATAATCAGGCCAAATATCCTCAATGCTTTCGTATATCTCTCCTTCGTCTTCAATTTCTTGTAAATTTTCAATAACTTCCATTGGAGCACCTGAACGAATAGCGAAATCTATTAATTCATCCTTACTTGCAGGCCAAGGTGCGTCTTCTAATTTTGATGCTAATTCTAAGGTCCAATACATATCTAAGCGTTTTAATTATTTTAATTTTTCAAAGGACTGCGAAAATATAAAAATTTTACAATTTATACTACTATTAAAGTAAAAGGATATCAACTTTTTGTAAATAAAATGAATTGTTTTATGAACTAATATATTACGATGATAAATAGATTAATATGTTAGGACTAAATAAAAAGCTAAAATAAGTGTACTAATTCAAAAAATTACGAATTACAAATTGTCTTTCAACTTTACATACTTTTTACTTTACGGACTTTATAAACTTTACAAACTTTTACATCATCAAATTTTTCTTAAAAAAGAAGAACTCAATAATTTGCTTAATTTCATTTTTGTTTACCGGTTTCGATACGTAGTCGTTGAATCCAGCTTTCATTGCCTTTTCTCTATCTTCAGACATTGCGTAAGCTGTTTGAGCAATTACAATTAGATTTGGGTATAAACTCCTGATTTTTGCCAATGCTTCATAACCATTCAAATTAGGCAATTGAATATCCATTAACACAACATCAATATCGGGGTTATCCTGACAAATTTTAACGGCTTCGCTCCCATCCGATGCAAATAATAATTTAGCATCAGTATCTTTAAATATTTCGTTGAAAAAATAATGAATCAACTCTTCATCATCAACAATAAGGATTTTACGTTTGCTCCAATTGTAGCGTTTTTTATTGTCTTTTTGCTCTTCAACGTGAACATTTTGTTGTTTTTGAATTTTTTCGAATGGAACTGTAAAATAAAATTCGGAACCTTTATTCATTTGAGATTTAACCCAAATTTTGCCTCCCATTAGCGTAACTAATTCTTTTGAAATTGCTAAGCCCAAACCAGTTCCTCGCTTTTTATCATTACTACCTTGGCGAAATCTATCAAAAATAATATCAAAATCGTCTTCAGATATTCCGTGACCAGTATCTTTTACATAAAACAATAAATAGTCGTTGTCGAGTAGTTCGTATCCAAAATCAACAGTTCCTTTATCTGTATATTTTAATGCATTGCTTAAAAGATTTGCTATTACTTGCTTGATTCTAACTAAATCGTGATTAATCATTGCATCATCGTCAGCGAAATATTTAATTACGTTCAAATTTAGATTACTATTGTAAGCCAAGTTATCGGCAAATTGATGATACAATTCGTCGAAAAGTTTATTTAAATCAAAATTTTCTTTAGTAACTTGAACTAAACCAGCCTCTATTTTAGAAATATCAACGATATCGGAAATAATGGTTAACAATTGGTTTGCACTAGAGTTTACGTAGGCAATATACTCTTTTCGTTTTTCGAAACTTTCGCTTTCGTCGCCAAGTAAATTTGCAAAACCTATAATTCCATTCATAGGAGTACGAATTTCGTGACTCATGTTTGCTAAGAATGCTGTTTTTAGTTTATCGCTTTCTTCTGCTTTCTTTTTGGCTTCAATCAAATCTTTCTCAGCCTTTTTACGCATCGAAATATCTTGAAATACAGCAATAAAATATTCGTTTTCATCTATAGAATCGGCAACAAGAGCAAGAGTTACGGTGCACCAAACTACCGATTTATCTTTCGTTATTATTCTAATTTCTTCGACATTTTGCAATGGCACACCTTCGGTAAAATCGCTAAAGAAATTTATTGTTTTCAAAATATCGTCAGGATAAATATATTTTTCGATATTGGTATTGAGAATTTCGTCGAACTGAAAATTTAAAATTTCGGCAAGTTTATGATTCAAATTTACAAACTCAAGATTTGTCGAAAAGTGAGCAATACCAACCGCTGCTTGACCAAACGTATTTCTAAAACGACGTTCGCTTTTTGCAATTTGTCGTTTCAACTCAATACTTTCAATGGCTGTATTAATCGACAATTTCATTTCGATTTCGTTGATTGGTTTACAGAAAAAGCCATGAATCTTAACTTTGTTAATTGCGTTGATA
The DNA here is from genome assembly GCA_001769505.1 of Bacteroidetes bacterium GWF2_33_38. GTDB lineage: Bacteria > Bacteroidota > Bacteroidia > Bacteroidales > GWF2-33-38 > GWF2-33-38. The sequence goes on along the minus strand of MEOF01000058.1, from coordinate 47,259 downwards.
ATAACGTCAAAATCGCTATATCCTGTAAGGATAATTCGAATTGTATCGGGATTATCTTCTAAAATCTCTTCTAAAAATTCAAGTCCATTTTGTTCGGGCATACGTTGATCGGAAATGACTACTTCGATATTTTTATTGTCTTCCAAAATTTTCTTTCCCTCTTTAGCTGATTCTGCTAAAAAGATTTCGTATTCATCTTGAAATAAATGTTTAAACCCAATTAAATTAGATTTTTCGTCATCAACGTACAAAATTTTAGGCTTCATAATCCTTATTTTTAGTTGTTATTGGTATTTTAATGATAAACTCTGACCCTTTTCCTTGCGTGCTTTTGGCTTCAATTGTGCCATTGTGCTCCTCAATGATTCCGAGCGATATTGAAAGTCCTAAGCCAGTTCCTTTTCCAACAGGTTTTGTGGTATAAAAGGGTTCAAAAATATGATTCAAATCGTGTGAATTCATTCCTATTCCCGTATCTGATATTTTTACAACAATCGTATTGTTTTCTTCAAATAACTGAATATGAATTGTTTCCATATTCGACTTTTCGATTTTTGCGTCAATTGCATCAATGGCATTTTTAATAAAATTGATAAATGCCTGACTTATCTTTGATGAATATCCATTTATCACTGAAACTTTTTGAAAATCAGTCTCAATAGTAATTTTATTTTTATATTGATTATGTAAAATAACTAATGCAGATTCAATAATTTCTTTTATATCAAACGGATGTTTTGCCGATACATCCATTCGTGAAAAAATTCTAAGACCATGTAAAATTTTCGTGATCTTATCAACACCAACTATTACATTACTTGTTAATTCGCTAAAATCGATTAATAAATCATCAATTTGTTTTTTATTTTCGTTGTTAAAATTTGCATTATTTGAACACAAATTTCGGATTTTTCGTTCTACTTTTAAAAGTGCTTGCGAACTTGTGCTTATATAATTTATAGGATTGTTTATTTCATGTGCAATTCCCGCTGTTAAAACTCCTAGAGAAGCCATTTTTTCAGATTGTACTAACTGCTGCTGTGCTTCTTTTAGCCTCGCTAATGTGTCTGTTAAATTTTTGTTTTGTGCTTTTATTTCTTCTTGAATTTCAAAAAGCGATAAATGAGTTTTAACTCTGGCTAGCACTTCCTCATACTGAAATGGTTTTGTAATGTAATCAACTCCTCCGGCCTTAAAAGCTTTTACTTTATCAAATGTTTCAGTCAATGCACTTATAAAAATTATAGGGATATGTTTAGTTTTTGGATTCTCTTTTACAATAGCACAAAAATCATATCCATTCATTTCAGGCATATTTACATCAAGTAGAATCAAATTGGTTGTTTCTTTTTCAATTGCATTTAATGCCAAACTTCCCTTTGTAAATGGGCGTACACGGTAGCCTGTATTTTTTAAAAAATTGGATAATAATTGAAGATTTTCAGGAATATCATCTACAATAACGATGTTTAGATCTATTTGCTTATTTGAATCCATCGTCTTAATTTTTTAACAAATTGGTAATTGAATCATAACTAAAACGTTTAGCGTAAGTCAGCAAAACTGATGTTATTTCGGTATTGTATTCTGAAAGTGATTCTATGAAAATTTCAAGTTTTTCAATATCGCCATTGATGGCTGCATTGTATATATTTTGTTTTAATTCGTCAGGAATAGTCAATAAAATAGCTTCAATTTCTTCGTCGTTCAACATATTTTGTTTCTCTCTTATGTCTTGAGCATCTTCGTATATATACTTAATATTTAAGTGCTTGTGCAACATCTCAAATATTTTATCTTCTTTAAAAGGTTTACGCATAAAATCATCAGCTCCGATTTCGATAATTTTTTTACGCTCTTCTTCCAATGCACTAGCTGTAACAAAAATAATTTTAGTTTCGATACCCAATTTAGTAGCTTTTATGATTTTAGTAGCTTCTTTGCCATCCATTACCGGCATTACATTATCCATCAAAATTGCATGTGGATGCCATTGGTCGAAAATATCTACTGCTTCTTTACCATTTTCGGCTTCACGAACATCGAATCCTACTATTGTAAGAAGTTTAACAAGAACTTTTCTATTTGCTTCATTATCGTCGACAACTAAAATTTTGTTTTTTTCAACACCGTCGGCAATACGGATGACTTTTCCGATATTCACAACTTTTTCAACTTGAGACGAATCTCCTTTTTCAAATTGAATATAAAAATTGAACTTACTTCCTTTACCTTCTGTACTTTCAACAGAAATGTCTCCTCCCATTAATTTAATAAATTCTTGGCTCAAAGCCAACCCTAATCCTGTTCCTCCTACCTTCATTCCACCAGATGCTTGCTCAAAATATTTAAAAAGTTTGTGTATTTCGTGCTGAGGAATTCCTATTCCTGTATCTTTTACATCAAAGCCAATTTGATTTTCATTTTTCAAATAAACGTGAAGCGAAATGATTCCATTATTTGTAAATTTTACAGCATTGCTCAGTAAATTTATAATTACCTGACGCAACTTATTTTCGTCGGTTACTATATATTTAGGAATATTTTTATCGGTATTTATTTCGAGTTTATTTTTATTGGACTCGCATCTAAGTCTGAACATTTTTTCGATATCGTAAATCAGTGAATGCAAGTCGAAACAGGTTTGGTTAAAGCTTGTACGCCCGGCTTCTATCTTTGACATTTCGAGAATGTCATTTATTAAGCCCAACAAATGCTCGCCACTTTTACTGATTGTTTCAAGATTGTTTAGCTGTTCTTGATTTAGGGTTTTATCACGTTGCATAATTTGGGTAAAGCCAAGTATTGCATTCATAGGAGTACGAATTTCATGGCTCATATTTGCTAAGAAAATACTTTTTGCTTGATTTGCAGCTTCAGCTTCTTCTCTAGCTTTCAAAATATTTTCTTCAGCATTTTTACGTTCAGTAACATCATGAATAATAATTAAATCGGCTGGATTATTATCCCACTGAGTATCGAGTTTGCTAATTTCACCCCAACCAAAATCTGTATTTTCACGAGTAATTTCAATTTCTAATACTTCATTTTTGGGAACAGAATACTTACATTCATTGCCCAAAATATTTTTGTCGGTTGTGTTTAAAAAAATTCCAGCCGCTCGATTAATAAATTGTATTCTTTTTTGTTTATCTAAAATTATATAACCGACATCGGTTTTTCCAACTATATTTACAAAGCTTGCTTGACTGGCACGTAAAATATTTTCAGTTTTACTCCGCTCTTCATCACGAATATTTATTTGTGTGAGCATTTTATTAAAACCATCGTATAATTTGCCTATTTCATCGTTTGTTTTTTTCTCTGCACGAAGTGTATAGTCTCCAGTTTCAGAAATTTCATCGACAGTGCTTACAAGTTTTAAAATAGGATTAGAAATAGATTTTTGTGTTAGTCTTGAAAGCAAATAAGCCAATACCATACCCACAATTAATACAAAAATTGCAATTATAACATTTTTTGATAAATCAGACCAATATGAAGTCATATCTATTCGGAGTGAAATTTGTCCAATTATTTCGTCTTCTTGAATAATATTTGATGTGTAAATAAAAAATCCATCAACATACTCGCCTTTATTATCAGGCATATATGGAAAAGAGTACAAATCAGATTCTATTTTTGAATAGCTAGCAAATAAATTTTGGTCGTTGTTATAAATCCAAGCATTAACAATATCATTTTCGGCTTTAACCGATGATAAAATTTCTTCGGCAGCTTTTTCATCAAGAAAGTTTAATGCCGAAATACAATTTACTCCTAATAAATTAGCAACAGATTCCGATTTTTTGATTACTGATTGTTCGTAGAAAACAACTTCGTTATAAATGCTAAAAATTGTGTAAAACAATAGCACCAAAAAAGCTGTTAACATCTGAATGGCTATCAACTTATTTTTAATCGATATTTTTCGTTTAATTTTTGCCATCGATATATTTACCGTTTTTAATCAGTATTGCTAATTTTAGTAACTGTGAACTTGGCTTAATTCCAATCTCCTCAATCGAATTTATGTTAATTTCAAACTTCACTTTGCCGTCAATTGTAACAAAATTAATAGGGACACCTAACACTCCGTAACCTTTTTTGTTACTTATAATTAATATTTCTTTTTCTTTTGCTGTTTGCAATAAGTTCGACAAGTATTTTTCTTGTGATGGATCAACATACATAATATTGCATGGTGGGATTTCGTCAATGTTGTCGATTTCGATAATTCTGATTTTCTTCTCCCCTGCTTTCTTCAGACCAGCAATCTCCCTTAAAGGTGCAGTAATATCACTTTTCCCAAAAATTACAATATCAAATGTTTTAGATTTAGTATTGTTGGTCCATTCTAAATACTTGGTAAAATTGAAAATAAATACAGCTTTCACGTTGCTTTCTGATGTTTGAGGCTGTTTTTCGTAAAAGCCCGATAAACAAAGCCAAAAAATAGAACAGATAAACGATATGTATATAATTTTTCTCAAATCTATTATATGATGTACGATATTTTCATTAAAAATTGCTGTTGAGCTTGTCTATACCAATCGGGAGAATTATTCGATGTATGATAATACTCAACATCAAACAAATTCTTAACTAAAAATTGAATATTTACATTTTTAATGTTCTTAACCATAAAGCTGAAATTAGTAACAAAAGCAGGAGCAATTGTTGTACTTCCTTGTGAAGCAATTTGCTTTAAATTCTCTCTTTTGCCAATATAATTGCCTCGTAATCCGATTACAAATTTATTTTTTATTGTAAATTGGGAGCCCAAGTTAAATATTTGTTTTGATATTTCGGGTACAAATTGATTATTTTCATCCAACGAGGAATTGTACGTATAATTTAGATAAAAGTCATAACTTTTTTTACGAAATGAAAGGGAAGTTTCAAAACCGTTTGTTAATAACTCTCCTTCATTAACCCATCTGTAACTATAGGCTGTTACTTCTTTTGATAAAACGCCATACAATAAATTTCGATAAATAGAAGCATCTAATTTCAAATATTTACCAATGAAATATGTATTGCTAAATTCAAGTGAGTACATTCTTTCGGGTTCTAATGATAAGTTTCCTACTCCACTATAATAATCCCAAGGTTTGGGAGCTCTATAAGCATTCGTAAATAACAATCGTGAAGAAAAACTTTGTTTATGAAATGTAAGCCCGAATCTCGGGGTAAAAATGTTGCCGCTATAATTGCTATTATCATTTCGAATTCCAGCTGATAGCGAAAAATACTTGAAAAAATTGAATTGACCTTGAGCAAATATACCTCCTAGAAAATTATTCAAAATAACGGGGCGAGATGCTTCAATCGGCTCAATATCGTATGAATTGCTAACTTCAGTTGAAAAAGTTTCAGAAAGTTGCTCATGTTCAAATACAATCCCTGCAATAAATTTTAATTTATCATTAATTTTTATGTTGATTCTATTCTCAGTACCTATCAAGCTATTAGGTCTATAATACCTGACTTGAAAACCATCGGTGGAATCTGTCGGCATTTCAATGTAACCGATAGAATTATTCATAACCGTAGAATTTCGATAGTAGAAGCTTGAAAAATATGATATTTTATCGCTCTTTTTGAGCTCATATTTTAAATATGTGTTTGTGAATCTGATGTGCCAATTTGTTCCAAAATCTTGAGAAAGCCCACCAATAGTTTTATAATTTGTAGTTCTTGAGGCATTCTTATCCATTACATTTGCCCCCAAAATCAAATTTTTGTATTTTACTTTAACATCAATTGCATAGTCATTTTCGAAATTTTCCATATTATTTGACCACTGATTATCGCCATCTGAACCTGCAAGATTTGCCTTTTCGGTAGTTTTGTACATTCCTGCAACTTGAACTCCAAACTTTTTTAAAGAATCGTAATGGGCATATGCCATATCAGAACTGAAGGTATTAAAAGTTCCTACCATTGTGTTTATCGAAAACGAATTACCTTCTTTGAAATCTTTTGTTACAATATTTACGATTCCCGATATAGCATTTGTTCCATAAAGAACTGATGCCGGTCCATAAACTACTTCAATTCGTTCAACATTAGTTAAATTATATTGTCCGCCACCATAAAAACCGCCAGAATTTAATTCATTGACTTGTATTCCGTCAACTAAAACTAAAATCGTATTGTTTTGACTAGGTACACCACGCTGAAAAACATAACTATTGAAACCTTGAATATTGCGAAATTGAAAACCAGGCAAATCAGATAATGCATCTTCTAATGTTAAACAGCCCTTCATCGCAATTTCTTCAGCAGTAATAACTCGAACGGTTGCAGGAACTTCGCTTATTCTGCTAATTTCTTTTGTAGCCGAAACTATGTTAATGTCTAAAAGTTGTTCCAAACTCAAATCTAAAAGATTAGAAATTTCAGTTTCGTTTTTTTCCTGAGCTGTTGAAGAAACAGTAGAAAATAGTATCAACGAAAAGAAAATAATCGCAATAATATGTTTGATTTTTTCGAGCAATCTAATCTTAATTAAACAAATGTTCTGACTATATAAAAATACACATTGTTATTTTCTTTTTCAAGTTTTATTTGTTTATGATAGATACTTATTTGACGAATAATGAAATTAAAGCTTTAAATGGTCAGTATTCGCAACTCGCATTCTTTTTTTATTTACATTTTTTTTTGTTAATCATTTTTTATCATACCTTTGTCCTTGTTAACGAATAGGAGTGCCTAAAAGGCTGAGATAAAATCCTTGGAACCTGAACGGGTTAATACCCGCGTAGGAAATTCGGAATCTAAATTTATCCCAATACCGTTTTAAGTTTCTCTTATTCAATTTTATTAATTATTTAATACTATTGGATAAATGAAAAAATTATCATTATTAATCTTATTTTTTGCTTATGGGTTTAATATTATTGCCCAAGTTGCAAATATTACTGGAAGTGTAAAAGACGAAGAGAACAATGTATTAGTCGGGGCTTCGATTGTAGTAAAAGGAACATTTTTAGGAACATCGACAAACTCAAAAGGAGAGTTTTCTTTAAAAAATGTAAGTATCAAAGAATACGAACTTGTAATCAGTTACATGGGATACGAAACTCAAATTCAAAAATTGAACCTTGAAAAAGAAACCGAGTTAAACGTAAAACTAAAATCAACTTCGTACATATCTGACGAAGCACTTGTAACAGCTATTAAAGCAAACGATGGGACTCCAATTGCACAAACAAACATCAGTAAACAAGAAGTTGGCAAAAACAAAATTGCAGCCGATATTCCTTATCAACTCGAATTAACACCTTCGGTTGTTGCTACATCTGAAAATGGCACAGGAATGGGATATACAAACATGCGAATCAGAGGAACCGATATGACTCGCATAAATATAACCGTTAACGGGATTCCATTGAACGATTCCGAATCGCAGGGCGTTTATTGGGTAAATATGGCTGATTTTACTTCGTCGGTTAGTAATATTCAAATTCAGCGTGGTGTTGGAACTTCAACTAATGGAGCAGCTTCGTTCGGGGCTTCGGTAAATTTTCAAACTCTTAATATCGAAAAAAATTCATATTCAGATATTTCATCAACCATTGGCTCATTTAATACATTTAAAAGAAGCATTTCGGCAGGAACAGGATTGATTAACAATAAATTTGCTTTCGATTTTCGATACAGCAAACTTAATTCGGACGGTTGGATTCAGCGGGGATTTTCTGACCATGAATCCATGTATTTATCAGGTTCATATTACAACGAAAAAAATATGTTAAAAGCAGTTGTAATGACAGGTGAAGAACATACCGGAATCACTTGGTGGGGTGTCCCCGATTATATAATTGATTCAATCAGAAATTTTAATCCTGCTGGTGAATATTTCGATAAGGAAGGTAATCAGCATTTTTACGATGGCGAAACCGACAATTATTGGCAAAATCATTACCATTTACTTTTTTCGCACGAATTTTCGAAAAATTTGCATTTCAATGCAAATTTGCATGCCACAAGTGGAAAAGGTTATTACGAACAATATAAAGCCAACGACGATTTAAATTCGTACGGAATCGCCCCTATACAATTCGATAGCTTAAATATTTTTTACTCGAGCGATATCATTCAACAAAAATGGCTTGACAATATTTTTTACGGATACACAGCAACCTTAAATTATCGAAAAAATAATATAAATGCATCGATAGGAACTGCTTGGAATAAGTACGATGGAGACCATTTCGGATTGGTTAAATGGATGAAATACAATACCAGTATTCCCAAAGATTACGAATGGTACAACAACAAAGGATTAAAAACAGATGCAAATGGATTTTGTAAAATTCAATACAGTTTGAGCGAAAAAATATCATTGTTCGGCGATGTGCAGTTCAGACATATTGCTTATGAAATGGTAGGTCCCGATGACGATTTAGTTTTATTAGATCAAAAACACAGTTGGAATTTTTTGAATCCAAAAGCAGGAATAACATACAGCATTAATAATAAAAGCCGAGTTTTTGCATCATATGCTATTGCAAACCGAGAACCTGCGAGAGCAGATTTAAAAGAAGCCAGTAAAAATGGTGGTTCAAGTTGCCCCACTCACGAAACTCTTTACGATATAGAAGTTGGTTACACCTTATCATCAACAATATATGCATTCAGTGCAAATCTATATTACATGAATTATAACAATCAATTGGTTATGACCGGAGAATTAAACAATGTTGGCTACCCTATTATGACCAATGTTGAAAAAAGTTATAGACGCGGGATAGAACTTGGCTTTGGGCTGAAACCTATTAAGCATTTTGAATGGAGCGGAAATTTAACCTTATCGCAAAATAAAATTCAAGATTATGTCGAATATGCATATCATTACGATGAAGAATGGAACGAAACGTATGAAAGTAAAGATTTAGGCGAAACCGATATTTCATATTCCCCTAACGTAATAGCTTCGAACACAATATCATTTGTAGCCAACGAAAATTTCAGTGTCAATTTAATAAGTAAATATGTAGGCAAACAATACATCGACAATACATCAAACGATACCCGAAGCCTTGACGCATATTTTGTAAACAACATTCGCATTGATTACAGTACAAAAATCAAAGGTTTTTCTGATTTTTATGCTCAGATTTTCGTAAATAATATTTTAAATTCTGAATACATCAGTAATGCTTACGGTGGAAATTGGTACGAGCAAAATAATGAAATGTCGTGGATTTACTATTATCCTCAAGCAGGTATAAATTACATGTTAAAAATTGGGTTTAGATTTTAATTCCAGTATTATTTTAGGGTTAATTTGGAGTCAGATGATATAGTTTTTAAGAAGCATATTCTCGGACAAGAATGTCCGAGTTAATTACAAATATTTAATTATTGGAAAGGATTACAACAAGGGCGGAAACGAGCTGGGATGAACCATTTTCAATTTAGTTCTATAAAACTGCAATAACAGAACTATTATATTAGTTGCCCTTTCCCAAAGTCGTTTCGCAAAGGTTCTAAATTTTTATATTCAGGAATATTGTTATAAAGTACTGCTGTGACATCATTAATCGCATCTTCTAATGGAGTATTCTCAAAATCTTTAAAAGATGACATACCCACATCATGCATTGCCCTTAAAACTATTAAGCTTATAGTCTCATTATTTTTAAATATCTCATCTTTTAATAGATTTAATACCTTTTTCGTGCTTAATATTGGCTCTTTATCTGCACGAAAAAACTTTGACTTAGCAACAACATTGTCAGTTTCTTTTAGAGCCTTGTCTATTAACAAAATAAAAATCTCTTTATCCATTATTCTACAGCTTGAATTTTGTTTTTTAATTCAGTACTAAAAATTGTGTTTTCGCCTTTGTTGTTTTATCACCAACAAGCCTTTTACACAAAACTAATTAAAAATTCACAAAATATTCAAGAAAAGAAAAATTAGTGTTTCCACGCTCGTTAAATATTGTTACCATCGTTCAAGTCTATTCTCTGTGTGAGCATAAAAAAATTGTTGGAAAGGATTACAACAAGGGCAGAAAATATAATTGTGCAGTAAACGCTACAATAATAGTAATTGACGAAGCGAATGCTTCGCCAAACTAGTATAGTCAAGCTACGGGTAATGGGCTTATTTACAAATGTATTAACTTATGCTAAAACTTGTGTTAAAATCTGCTGACCGACTAAATTTTTATTTGTATTTTTGCCCATGCTGTATAAGTTTTTAAGTTTAAAAAGCGATGATACAAGTTTGGGCAACATCAGTTTGCCACCTTATTAATTATATTAATTTTTCGGTTTCGAATGATTTTGAATATAGAAATTAAGAAACCGAATGCAAACATTAGAATATTGGCTAAGTTTTGCCAATAAAAAATTAAAATTAGAAACTCTAAATGAATTTAATTCGAGTTTACATAATATACTTTCTCATTCTGATTCCAACTTTTACATTTGCCGATAAGGACAACGAATGTAAGGAAACCAAAAATAAAAAAGCAATCAAACTATTTGAACAAGCTTCGTACAGCACCGAACGTGAAGCAATAAGTTTACTCAAAGAAGCCTTAGTAATTGAGCCAGAGTATGTTGAAGCTCACTTTGTGTTAGCAAACATTTACTTATCTAAAGCCGATAAAGCAGTTGAACAACCATCTGAATTTCAAAAAATTGACAGATACTACAAATACTCCGAAGAGCATTTTCTTAAAATTGTAGAATTTTGTCCTGCATTTGAAAATTACATTGCATATTACAATTTAGGCGATTTTTATTTCTATTCGCGACAATATCGAAAAGCAAAAGAAAATTTCAATCAGTTTATCTTGAATAACAAAACTGATAAAGAAAAAATCAAAATTGTTGAAAATAAAATCGACAAACTCGATAGATATTTTGCAATTATTACGAATCCAGTACCTTTTAATCCAACAAGTGTAAAAGGAGTTTCATCTGAAAAAGGCGAGTTTCTTCCATTAATTTCGCCCGATGGTCAATACGCATTTTATACTCGGAGATACGAAAAAAAAGAGTTGAATTCGATTGCCGCAAACACAGTTGATGAATTTACATATAGTGAATTATTAGATTTACCCGGAACCGAAATCGAAATATATACTGATGGTCAAAAAATGGCTTCGCCATTCAACGATGGACGTGACCAAGGTGGTGTGAGCATAACTATCGATAACAGACATATGTACTTAACAATTTGTCAAATGGCAAAAGGAAACTACGGAGCTTATACGAATTGTGATATTTATTCTTCCGATTTCATCGACGGACAATGGACAAAACCCTACAATCTTGGTCCAAACATAAATAAATCAACAACTTGGGAAGGACAGCCATCAATTTCTTCAGACGGAAAAATACTCTATTTTGCTAGTACAAGAGAAGAAAATGTAGGCGTGAACGATGCAAATATGACAAGCGATATTTACTTTTCTAAACAAGATGCAAATGGTAATTGGACTAAGGCACAAAACATTGGAACAACTATTAATACGGCCGACAACGAAAAATCACCCTTTATTCATTCCGATAGTCAAACTCTTTACTTTTCTTCAGATGGGCATTTAGGTCTTGGAAAATTCGATATTTTTTACACTCGAATGGATAAATCAAACAAGTGGGAAGAGCCTATAAATATTGGATTTCCGATAAATACCGAAGATGATGATTTGGGGTTTTCGGTCAACTTGAAAGGCGACAAAGCATATTTCTCGTCAAATAAATTAAGCGGCAAAGGCAGTTGGGACATTTATTCGTTCGATTTGTACGAAAATGCTCGCCCCGAAGAAGTTGTAATTGTTAAAGGACAATTAATTACTGAAAATGGAGAACCTATAGAAGATGCCGAAATAGTTGTGAAAAGTACCAAATCAGCAACGGTTACGAAAGGAATGGTTGATAAAAAGACTGGAGAATATGCCATTGCCCTAAAGATTACGGATAGAAATATTCCTCCTCCTGTGAAAGAAAATAACTCAAATTTAGTTTTAACCGACAATAATTTGAGCAATGACATTATCGATGATAATAAAACTTCAGAACCCATCGATATTTTCGATATATTAGATAAAATTGATTCAACAAACATAAATACAGAAGATAAAGAGAAAATGCAAAAAGAGATTTTGGCAAGTTATGAACATGAAAAAATTGTAAAAGCTGAAAAACTTAACAGCAGAATCGAAAATCCATACATCATTAAAAAAGAACCTAAAAAAATTACCGAAGACGATTTTGTAATTACGGTTAAGAAGAAAGGTTTTGCATTCACTTCATCGTATATTAAGCCCAAAGAACTTGTTCAACTTCAGCGTCCTGTTCTTACTGAAAATTTCGAAATGAAACCTATTGAAGTTGGAAAAATATTTAAACTTAATAATATCCAATTTCCAACAAATTCGGCTCGTTTAACAAGCGAAAGCATTTCAATTCTAGACGATTTTAGCGATTTCTTAATCGAAAATCCAACCATAAAAATCGCTATTTATGGACATACCGACAACATTGGCGACGAAACTGAAAACTTAATCTTATCGGAAGATCGAGCAAAATCAGTTTACTCTTACTTACTCATTTCTGATATTTCCTCCGACAGAATGTCATTCGAAGGATTTGGCGAAAATAAACCAATTTCTGATAACACCACCGAGCAAGGACGAGCTCTCAACCGTAGAACCGAATTTCTAATTGTTGAGAAATAAACTTGTGTAATTCATCTGATTAATTACCTTTGCAAGCTTTTTTAAGAAGATATTTACAAATCTAAATATCAAAATATAAGCGATTTAAATACTTTAAATATGGAAAAGAAAACCAAAATTGTTGCTACAATATCAGACGCAAATTGCGACCCTAATTTTATAAAACAACTTTACGACAACGGAATGAATGTTGCTAGACTAAACACAGCACATCAGAGCGAAGAAGATACATTGCGAGTAATTAATAACATTCGAAGCGTTTCAGAAGATATTGGAATGATTATCGACACTAAAGGTCCTGAGATTAGAACTATTGTCGAAAATGAATTCGAAATAAACGATAACGAAATTGTTTATATTACAAACGAACAAATTACTATTTCTGATAAAAACGCTCAAAATCTTAAAACAAATTACAATAATTTCATCAACGAAATTCCTATAGGAAGCCAAATTCTTATTGATGACGGAGATATCGAACTCATTGTTGAAGAGTTAACAGACCTAGGATTAAGATGTGTTGCTCAAAATGGAGGCAAAATCAAAAATAAAAAAAGTATAAATGTTCCAAATGTTTCTTTCGGACTACCTTCGCTTTCAGAAAAAGACAAAAAATACGTTGAATTTGCTATTCAGCACGATATTGATTTCATAGCACACTCGTTTGTCAGAAACAAAAAAGATGTAAAAGACATTCAAGATATTTTAGATGCAAAGAATAGTAAAATTAAAATTATTGCAAAAATCGAAAATTACGAAGGTGTTAACAATATCGATGAAATAATTGATTGTGTATATGGTGTAATGATAGCTCGTGGCGACCTTGCCATCGAAATTCCGTATGAAAAAATACCAGGTATTCAAAAAACAATTATCAATAAATGTATCAAAAAACGGCGACCCGTAATTGTAGCAACTCAAATGCTTCATTCAATGATTCAAAATCCTCGACCTACTAGAGCTGAAGTTAGCGACATTGCAAATGCAATATACAGTAAAGTTGATGCAATCATGCTAAGTGGCGAAACCACTTTTGGAAAATATCCGATTGAGGCAATTAAAACAATGAATAAAATTGCTATTGAAGTTGAAAAAACTCGTAGCGATATGCATGAAACTCCAATACATATATTCAGCACAAAAACCTCTGCATATTTAACGAAATCAGCCGTCGAAGCCTCATTAGCTCTTGATTGCACTATGATTCTTGCTGACACAACAACTGGAAGAACAGTTTTAAATGTTGCTGGTTTCAGAGGTCGAAAAATTGTACGAGCCATGTGTTATACAAAGCGAGTCGTTCGCGAATTATCGCTATCTTTTGGAATTTATCCTTGTTATATTGAATTAGCTAAGAATCAAGATTTTGTTGATGTTTCGATAAATAAAATGTTAGATAATGGAACGATTGGTTACGACGATAGAATAGTCGTTCTTGGTGGCAACTTTGGAAAATTAAACGGAGCCTCGTTTATAGAAATAAGCACTGTCCAAAACTTGCTTACATCGAATAATAGAGAATAATCTTTATTGATTACAATAAATAATAAAAGCCACTGAAAATCAGTGGCTTTTATTATAAAAATTCACTTATTTTATTTTGTTTCGGGAGCTGTTTTTGATTTATCACAACATTTTGAATCTGCTTTAGTTTTATCACAGCATTTTGCATCTGTTTTTGTTTTATCGCAACATTTTGCATTTGTTGTGCCAGAGCATTTGTGTGTTGCATCAGTGCTAGAACATTTGTGAGCTTTTGCATCGGTACTGTGCGTACATTTTGAAGTGCATTTACCTTCGCAACTTCCGTCACAATCTTCTGAACCACATTTTTCACATTTTTTCTTATCCACTTGAGTTTTTTCAATTCCATCAGCATAAGAAGTTGTAGGAACTGCGTAGTAACCAATAAAAGCGATTAAACCAATAATTAAAGCTAGTTTTTTCATAATATTTGTTTTTGATTAAATAAACATTTTTAACTCTACAAAACTAAGTTAATTATAAGTAAATGTATGTTAATGAAAAGTTAAAAGAAACATTAATTTAATCTAAGTTGTTAAAATTTTGTTAAAACTCTGCAATAACGGTTTTATTTCCTTTAACTTCTTGATTAATATTGGCGTGAATTTTTACGTTCAATGGCAAAAATAAATCTACCCGAGACCCAAATTTAATAAATCCTAGCTCTTGTCCCTGTGTTACTTTTTGATTTTCTTGAGAGTAGGATACGATTCGTCGTGCTAAGGCTCCAGCAATTTGTCTTAATATAATATTTCCATATTTCTCGTTTTCAAGAACAATCGTTGTTCGTTCGTTTTCACAAGAAGATTTCGGATGCCATGCAACAAGGTAATTTCCGCAATGGTGTTTGAAATACCTAACGATTCCGCTTATTGGATACCAGTTAATATGAACATTTAATGGGGACATAAAAATTGAAACTTGAATTCGTTCTTCGTCAAGAAATTCATCAATTTTAGTTTTTTCGATTACAACTACTTTTCCATCAGCAGGGGCATAAATTAACCCGTCGTTGATATCTTCAATGATTCTTGTGGGTTTTCGGAAAAATGAAACGATAAAAATAAAAAAAAGAAATAATACTGAAGTAAGAATGTAAAATATGGTAGAATTATTTTTGAAAATAAAATAAAATAATATTACCGTTGCAACGAATACGATAGCAGCTAAAGCAATTGTTTTATTTCCTTCTTTGTGAATTGTCATCAATATTAAATAATTTGCAAATATAGGAATACAAATGGAGAAGCCATAATTGTACTATCAAATCGGTCTAAAATTCCTCCATGACCAGGCAAGATATTTCCTGAATCTTTAATATTTATACTTCTTTTGTAAAGCGACTCTACCAAATCGCCATATGTTCCAAACACAACGATGATGCCTGCGATTACCATCCAATCGAATCTACTTAAAATCGGAAAAAAAGGTGATATAAAATAGGCAACCGCAATGGTTGAAATCATACCTCCAATTGCTCCTTCCCATGATTTTTTTGGAGATACACTTTCAAAAATTCGATTTCTTCCAAGAGTAATTCCAAAAAGATAAGCGAAAGTATCGTAAGACCATTGAAAAAGGAAGAAAAGCAGAATTTTATCGAACGAATAAATTGTTTCAGCATTTTTTTCTTCAAAAACAAAATAATTAAAGAGCGAAAAAGGCAAGGCAATGTATATAACACCCAGTAATGTATAAGCAATATTTGTAAAAGGGCGTTTATTTTTTAAATATAATTCAAATATAAAAACGAAACTAAATAAGGGTATCAGGATTAAAAAAATAGATTCTTCAACTTTATTTGAAGCATATAGAAAATTTACTGCAAACAATGATAGTCCAATAAAAACACCATAAAAAAGTTGTGAACGAACTCTATCAATCATTGCGGTACGGTAGAACTCCATCATACCTGTGGAGATTAAAAATAGAAATAGAACAACAAAACTATATCTATTAAAAAAAATACAGCCTAAAAATACGACTACAAATAATAGTCCTGTAAGCAATCTAGTTGTTATGTTTTTCAATTTTCAATTTTGCTAATTAATTCTTTTGCGTTCGATTCATCTTCGGGTTTTACGTAAATTTCAAATTCACTTAAATGTGAATAAGATGAATCGATTCTGCTAAAAATATTTGCATCAATGTTATTATCTTCCAAAACTTCTTTAGCTATTACAGCCAAGTAATTCTGTGCAAAAGTATGAATTAAAACCCAATTTTTCATCATTGATTATTTATTAAGAAAACAAAAATATTTTTCGGTCCATGAGCCCCCATAATTAGTGTTTTTTCAATATCGGCTGTACGACTTGGTCCTGAAATCATCGATATCATCGAGGGTAATTGATTGTCGTATTTTTGAATAAGTAAACGCATTGCTTCGCCTGCATCGTAAGCAAGTTGTGATGTTTTTGCAAATACAATATGGTTTGGAGAATATGAGTATATTCTTCTGCCCGACGATTGTGCTGAAGAAACTAATACACTGCCTGTTCTTGCAATCAAATATTCACATCCGGTAAATCCTGCCTCCATGTCGTAAAAATCGTTTTCGCTAGAAGAAAAAGGGATTTCGGCAGATGTTAAAATCTTCTGTAATTCTTTATCAACGCAATATAAACTCGTCCATTTCGATTGTTTGAATAAGAGTTTTATATTTTCGTTAAAATCTTTAGTATCGATACAAAAAATAAACTTCCCATTGATTTTATTGAATTCTTCAGCAAAAGTTAATTCGAGAGAATTATTTTGATTTTCAAAAATGTCATTAACATTCTTATTGTAAGAATATTTAGTGCCTTTGATTTTGTGAATTAATGCACTTTTAATTTTATCAAAAATAATATCTCTTGCTTGAGTGTTACTCATTTTTTGTTGATTCTTCAACACTAGCCACTTGTTCAGATGAAACTAATTTTTCTGATTCGTCTTCAATCTTTATCACAATTGGTTCGTCTTCGTGTTTTGCATTTTTTCTTTTTCCAAAAATAGCTTCCAAATCCTCGCTAAAAATCACTTCTTTCTCGAGTAATTTTTCCGACAAGGTAATCAGTCCTTCTCTATTTTCTGACAATATTAATTTTGCTCGTTCAAATTGTCCGGCAACAATTTTTGAAACCTCTTTGTCAATTAATTCGGCTGTTTTTTCACTATATGGTTTTGAAAACGAATACTCGCTTTGACCTGAAGAATCGTAATAGCTTAAGTTTCCTACTTCTTTATTCATTCCATAAAACGAAACCATTGCGTAAGCCATTTTTGAGACTCTTTCTAAATCATTCAATGCACCAGTGGATATTTTTCCGAAAACAAGTTCTTCAGAAGCTCTGCCCGCTAGAGTTGCACACATTTCATCAAGAATTTGCTCTGTTGTAGATATTTGACGTTCTTCAGGTAAGTACCACGCTGCTCCTAATGCTTTTCCTCTAGGAATAATCGTAACTTTTATCAGAGGACTTGCATGTTCCAATAACCAACTTGTTGTTGCATGACCTGCTTCATGAAATGCAATGGTTCGTTTTTCTTCCTGAGATATAATTTTGTTTTTCTTCTCTAGACCGCCTATAATTCTGTCGATTGCATCAAGAAAATCTTGTTTTTCGATTTCTTTTTTTCCGTTTCGTGCAGCAATTAAAGCCGATTCGTTACAAACATTTGCAATATCAGCTCCTGAAAATCCAGGAGTTTGTTTTGCTAAAAAGTTTCCGTCTATTTGCAATGATACTTTTAAAGGCTTCATGTGAACTTTAAAAATATCTCGTCGTTCATTCAAATCGGGAAGTTCAACATGAATTTGACGATCGAAACGCCCTGCTCGTAATAAAGCTCTGTCGAGGATATCGGCACGATTGGTAGCGGCCAAAATAATTACGCCACTATTTGTTCCAAAACCGTCCATTTCGGTCAAAAGTTGATTTAGCGTATTTTCTCTTTCGTCGTTTGAACCAAAATTAGGATTCTTACCTCTAGCTCGTCCAACTGCGTCGATTTCGTCGATAAACACAATGCAAGGCGATTTGGTTTTGGCTTGTTTAAACAAATCTCTAACCCTCGACGCTCCTACTCCAACAAACATTTCGACAAAATCGGAACCCGAAATAGAAAAGAATGGTACGTTTGCTTCTCCAGCAACGGCTTTCGCCAACAAAGTTTTTCCCGTACCCGGAGGACCCACCAATAAAGCTCCTTTAGGAATTTTACCACCTAGATCGGTATATTTTTTAGGATTTTTTAAAAAGTCAACAATTTCTTTTATTTCTACTTTTGCTTCTTCAAGTCCGGCAACATCTTTAAAATTAATATTTGTATTCGACTCTTTATCAAATATTTGTGCTTTTGATTTTCCAATGTTAAATATTTGACCTCCGCCACCGCTGCCTCCGCTCATTTTTCTGAAAAAAAACATCCAAATGGCTACAATAACAATAATTGGTAACAACCACGAAAACATATCTCGGAGGTAGTCTGTACGTTCTTCATGCTGAACCGAAACCGTTGGGAATGAGTCCATTTTTTCTTGAAAGTAACGAACGTCTCCTATTTTGAAAAAGTAGTGTGGTCCTGTCGTAGGTATGGCACTAAAACCTTTTTCTGCAATTTCTTTATACTTTGCATCGCCAAGTTTTTCTTTTTTGATATAGATTTCGACAATTTTTTGATTTATTACAACAACTTTTTCAACATCGTCGGACTGAAGCATTTTTTGTTCAAAAACATTCCAAGTAGTTTGTTTCATGTTATCGCCGAAATTCATAAATTGAATTCCGATTATAATAATAAATATTATTGCATAAAGCCAATAAATATTAAATTTTGGTTTTTCTATTTTTTTGTTTGTATTATTTTCTGCCATTTTTTTTGATTTAACTCAATTCTTTATACGTTTTAATTTTTGCATCTGCCCACAAGCCTTCTATATTAAAGCGTTCGCGTTGTTCACGTTGAAAAATATGAACAATAACATTGCTGTAATCCAATAAAATCCATTCAGCGTTATTATGACCTTCTTTGTGCCAAACTCGTTCTTTAAGTTTTTCTTTTGTGTTTCGTTCAACAAAATCGGCTATTGCATTAACCTGAACATTAGAATCGGCATGGCATATTACGTAATAATTACTAACCGTATTGGGAATGCCCGATAAATCGAGACTAACGATTTGATGGGCTTTTTTTTCTTGCATGCTTTCAACAATTGCTTTAACTAGCTTATCAGTATCTTTTTTCAAAATTCTTCGTTTAAATATATTTTTACAAATGTAATTAAATTTACTATTTTTAAATGTTAAGAAATGCAATAAAATATCAATAGATGAATATAATTGGTCGTAAAATTATTTTTGAAGAAAAAGTTGATTCCACCAATCGTTGGATTAGAGAAAATTTATCAGGAAAATCGGAACATAATGGTTCGTTGGTTTGGGCTGCAGAGCAAACAAAAGGGAGAGGACAAGGAAAAAATTGTTGGGAAAGCGAGAAAAGTAAAAATTTAACATTTAGCTTTATAATTTTTCCCCAAAAGCTTGAAGTGGTTAAGCAATTCGAAATTTCAAAAATAATTTCGGTCGCTATTTGTAATTATTTGAGTTCCTATTCCGAAGATGTTAAAATTAAATGGCCAAACGATATTTATATTGGTGATAAAAAAATTGCAGGAATTTTAATTGAAAATACTCTTTTCGACAAATATATTCACGAAAGCATTGTAGGAATTGGGATTAACATAAATCAGGAATATTTTTCTGATTCATTGCCCAATCCAATTTCGTTGAAGCAATACACAAAAAACGAACACAATCTTAAGAAAATTTTAGCTGATTTAATCGCCGAATTTAATGTTCAACTAGAGATGTTAAACAAGCAAAATTATGAATTAATCGATTATGCCTATCACAAACAAATGTACAAACTCAATGAAACAGCAAAATTTAAAAGCGAAAAACAGACTTTTGATGCAAAAATTAAAGGTGTTGACGACATTGGATGTCTAATTCTGGAATTCAATAATAAACGTGTGGCTTTTCAACACCATGAGGTTAAAATGTTGGTTAATAAATAAGAAATGGAAAACTCAGAGAATTTATTAAACCCGAATCTACTTATCGAACTTGTTCAAATGAAAATGCCTTTTGGGAAATATAAAGGTTGGATTTTATGCGACTTACCCGAACCTTATTTGGTTTGGTTTTACAAAAAAGGTTTTCCTGCAGGGAAATTAGGAATGCTACTTGCAACACTTTACGAAATTAAATTAAATGGATTGGAATATTTATTAAAACCCTTAAGAAATCGAATGTAATTTTTTCAAACAGAGTTTCAATTCCTTTGAACACTGCGTTCAATTACGCAGTGTCCCTTGCAGGAGACACTGATGGGAAGGGAAATGCTACAAAAATATATAATCGTTTTGCAAACTACGATTAACGGAGACTAATCTTTTAATTTTTTGGGGTCTTGATACGTATTCCAAAATCTAACTATTTCAACTTCTTTTTTCGATTTTGTCCTATATAACAATATTATTTGGTTGGTAACTGTTACTGCTCTTAAATCCTTATAGTCTGTCTTTTTAAACTCAGCATTCCCTTTTTCTAATATATCTACAATTTCATTTACTTTGTCAATAAAATTTTGAGCTTCTTTCTCAGTCCATTTTCTTATAAGGTATTCAATGTTATCGTCAAAATCATATTCCGATTCCTTCGACCAAGTTACCTTTCTCATTAAGCAAATTTTAGATTAGGGTATTTGCTTTGAGCATTTTTCATGACTTGCTTGTGTGATATACCTTTACCAGCATCAAGTGAATCCAACGCTTCATCAACCGCTTTTTTCATTTCTTCGGAAAGCTCTAAAATGTTATTTGAGGAATTTTCTTTAACAAATACTTCTAATTGAGATAATGTTACTTCATCTCTCAATCCTGTTATCCAGCGGATTAAATTTAATTTTCTTGATTCAATATTTATATCCATAGTCCTAATTCTTACAATACAAAGATACTACATTTTTCTACGTAAAATCAAGTCAAATGTTATTTTACTAGGTCGGTAAGCTCATATACATTTTGGGATTGGTTTTTTATTTGATACGTTTCTGACATTTAACAAATATAGGAATTATTTTATTTGGCTTTGTTTTTCATCTTTCCGAAAGTTCTAAAACTTTTGGAAAGATATCATATATTGGAAAAAACCTCCAAGGTTTTTGAAACTTTGGAGGTTTGGTAATTTTTTTTCAAGTAGAGTTTCAATTCCTTTGAACTCTGCGGTCAATTAAGTTTTTCGATTTATACCATTAAAAGACCTGTTAAATCAGCTATTTCATCAGCGTTTTTTTAATATTGACTCGTTGATTAAAAACAAAAAAGCTGGAACGTATAAACATTCCTGCTTTTTTGTTTTTAATTAGTTACAAGTTGTGAGTTAAAAGTTAAATCTATAAGCTCATCAACCTATCAACTATTTTTATTTTCTCAAAGCCGATTGAGCAGCAGCTAATCTAGCGATTGGAACTCTAAATGGAGAGCAAGAAACATAGTCCATTCCTACTTTTCCACAGAATCCAACCGATGATGGTTCGCCACCATGTTCGCCACAAATACCAACTTTTAATTTTGGATTTGCACTTCTACCTTTTGTAGTTGCCATTTCAACCAATTGACCAACACCTTCTTGATCTAATATTTGGAAAGGATCGTTTTTCAAAATTCCTTTTTCAATATAGATTGGTAAGAATTTTCCTGCGTCATCACGGCTATAACCGAATGTCATTTGAGTTAAGTCGTTTGTACCAAATGAGAAGAATTCAGCGTGTTTTGCAATTTTGTCAGCAGTTAAAGCTGCTCTTGGAATTTCAATCATAGTTCCAACTAAATAATCAACTTTTACTCCTTTTTCAGCAAATACTTTTTCAGCAGTTTCTCTGATTATTTGTTCTTGCATTACATATTCTTCAACTGTACCAATCAACGGAACCATAATTTCCGGTTTTGGATTCATTCCTTTTTTCTTCAAATCACAAGCTGCTTCAATAATTGCTCTTGCTTGCATTTCGGTAATTTCAGGATATGTGTTTCCTAAACGGCAACCACGGTGACCTAACATTGGGTTAAATTCGTGTAACGAATCAACTTTTGCTTTTACTAATGCTTCTGTAACACCTAACTTTTGAGCCATTTCTTTTTGCGATGGAGCATCGTTTGGAGTGAACTCATGTAATGGTGGATCTAATAAACGAATGGTTACACCAAATCCGTCCATAGCTTCTAAAATTCCATAAAAATCTTCTCGTTGAATAGGTAATAATTTTGCTAATGCTTTTTTACGTCCTGCAACATCGTCAGCTAAAATCATTTCACGAATAGCCCAAATTCTGTCGCCTTCGAAAAACATGTGCTCTGTACGGCAAAGACCAATACCTTTTGCACCAAATTCACGAGCTAATTTTGCATCGTGTGGAGTGTCAGCATTTGTTCTAACATACATTTTTGTGTGTTTGTCAGCAATTACCATTAATTTTCCGAAATCACCATCTAATTTTGGAGTAATTGTTGCAACTTTTCCGTCGTAAACAATACCTGTAGAACCATCTAATGAAATATATTCGCCTTCTTTAATTACTCTTCCGTTAATTGTAAGTGAAGTGTGAGAAACAGAAATTCCTGCAGCACTTGAAATACAACATTTCCCCATACCACGAGCAACAACTGCAGCGTGAGATGTCATTCCACCACGTTCAGTTAAAATACCTTCAGCAGCATACATTCCTTTTAAATCTTCAGGAGATGTTTCGCGACGAACTAAAATAACTTTTTCACCTCTTGCAGCCCATTCTTCTGCATCACTTGCCGTGAAAACAACTTTTCCGGTTGCTGCACCTGGTGATGCTGGTAAACCTTTTGATAAAATTTTTGCTCCTGCTTTTGCAGATTTTTCGAAAACTGGGTGTAATAATTCGTCCAATTTGTTTGGCTCTTGACGTAAAATTGCTGTTTTTTCATCAATTAAACCTTGTTCAACCATTTCAACAGCCATACGAACCATTGCTGCTCCAGTACGTTTTCCGTTACGTGTTTGCAACATCCAAAGTTTACCATCTTGAATAGTGAACTCCATATCTTGCATATCGTGATAATGGTTTTCTAATTTTGTTTGAACAGCATCTAAATCAGCATATACTTTTGGCATTGCTTCTTGTAATGATGGGAATTTTGAAACTCTTTCGTTTTCTGAAATTCCTGCTCTTTCGGCCCATCTTTTTGAACCCTCGATTGTAATTTCTTGTGGAGTACGTACACCAGAAACAACATCTTCGCCTTGAGCGTCAATTAAATATTCGCCGTTGAAAATATCTTCGCCAGTTGCTGCATCACGAGAAAAACAAACTCCTGTTGCAGAGTTACTTCCCATATTGCCATAAACCATTGCTTGAACATTTACTGCAGTTCCCCATTCACTTGGAATTTTTTCCATTTTACGGTAAAGAATTGCTCTTTCGGTATTCCAAGAATCAAATACTGCACAAATAGCTCCCCAAAGTTGATCCCAAGGATTTGTTGGAAAATCTTTTCCTGCTTTTTTTCTAACGACTGCTTTAAAATCTTCAACAATACCTTTTAAGTCTGCAACTGTAAAATCTGTATCAGAAGCATATCCTTTCGTTTTTTTAACTCTATCTAAAACTTGTTCGAATGGGCAATGTTGACCTTCTTCAGCAACAACTTCCATAACAACATCGCCATACATTTGAATAAAACGGCGATATGAATCGTACGCAAATTTTTCGTTTTTCGACTTTTCTGCAACGATTTTTACTGTATCGTCGTTCATACCAAGGTTTAAAATTGTATTCATCATACCTGGCATCGAAGCTCTTGCTCCAGAACGTACAGAAACCAATAGTGGAAATGCATCGCCTTTTGCTCCAAATTTAGCATTCATAATTTTTTCTGTTTCAATCATAGCTGCTTCAACTTCTGATTTCAACAATGCAACCACTGCATCTTTTCCTAGTTTGTTATATTCGGTACAAACATCGGTTGTGATTGTGAATCCTGCAGGAACTGGAATTCCAACTAAATTCATTTCGGCAAGGTTTGCTCCTTTACCGCCTAAAAGGTTTTTCATGTCTGCTTTACCTTCGGCTTTTCCGTTTCCGAATGTATAGACTCTTTTAACGTTTGACATAGTAATTTTTTTATATTAATATTAAAATTTCAGAATTTCCTCTTCTTGTTTTAAAAGACAGAAAGTCTCCAAAATTGCGAATTTTTTTTTGATATTTCTAATTTTAAATGCGATATTTTATTAAAAAAAAAGCATGAATTTATGCATAAAACGGAATATATATGTATATATGAGCATTTTTTCAAAATACAGATGTATTCTGAAAAAATGAAATAAAAAAAGCAGGCTTAACCTGCTTTTTTTTTATTTCAACCCTCTTCGTATCAACAAAGGCTCAACCGATGGCTCTTGACCTCTGAATTTACGATATTGAATCATTCCTTCGTTTTCGCCAACTTCCGACAAACAATGTTTTCGGAACTTAGCAGCTAAATCTTTATTAAACATATCACCCGATTCTTTGAATGCGTTAAAAGCGTCAGCATCAAGAACTGCTGCCCAAATATATACATAATATCCGGCTGAATATCCTCCGCTGAAAATATGAGAAAAATATGTCGAACGATAGCGAGGAATAATTTCTTCAATCAAACCATATTTTTTCATAATTTGATTTTCAAAAGCATTTGCATCGCTTATGTTTTCATCGCCTTTAAGCGAATGCCATTCTAAGTCTAAGAGTGAAGCCGCAAGATATTCGACAGTTTCGAATCCTTGATTAAATTTTCCGCTTTTTTGAAGTTTTTCAATCAATTCGTCTGGAATAATTTCTCCGGTTTTGTAGTGTTTTGCATATTGTTTCATTACAGCTGGGTCGCTAGCCCAATTTTCCATTACTTGCGAAGGTAATTCAACATAATCGCGAGGAACAACACCTGCTGTTTTTCTATATTTTCCATCGGTAAATAATCCGTGTAATGCGTGTCCAAATTCGTGAAACATAGTAGTAACTTCGTCCCAAGTCAACAGCGAAGGAGTATCTGCCGTTGGTTTAGTAAAACTGCACGAAATTGATGAAAGTGGATGAACTCGTTTACCTTCGTCGTTGTAACCAGCTTCGCGAAAACTCGTGCACCAAGCTCCCGGACCTTTGCTGGCACGAGGATAAAAATCAAGAAACAACAAACCGATGTGATTTCCGTTTGCTTCTTTTACCTCATAAACCTCAACTTCGGGGTTATAAACAGGAATATCTTTCAATTTTTCGAACTGAATTCCATACAATTGAGTAGCAGTCCAAAACATTCCTCCTTTTACATTTTCAGCAACAAAATACGGAGTTAGTTCAGATTCTTCCAAATTGTATTTTTCTTTTTTTAGTTTTTCGGCATAATACCACCAATCCCACGAAGCAAGTTTAAATTTACCTCCTTCTCGGTCGATAATTGCTTGCATTTCTTTTACTTCATTTTTTGCATTTTGCAATGCAGGAGTCCAAAGTTTATTTATAAACTCAAAAACTTTTTCGGGAGTTTCGGCCATATTTTCAGCAATTGCATAGGCTGCATGCGATTCGAATCCAAGTAAGTTTGCCTTTTGTGCTCTCAACTTAGCTAGTTTTACCGCTATTTCTTTGTTATCGAATTTGTTGTTATTATCGCCACGCATGAAATAACCACGATAGATTTTTTCTCTCAAATCGCGTTTTTCTGAATATTGCAAAAATGGAATCAAGCTTGGTTTTCCTAGATTGAATAGCCATTTTCCTTCTTTTCCCATTTCTTTGGCAGTTTCGGCAGCAGCATCAATTACTCCTTTTGGCAAACCGGCAAGGTCTTCTTTCTTGTCTATAACTAATTCAAAATTATTGTTGGTTTCGGCTAATAAATTTTCGCCATATTGCAATTCAAGATTTGCAATTTCTTCGTTCAACTTTTTAAGTTTTGATTGATCTTCGGTATTAAGATTGGCTCCACTTCGTTCAAAATCTTCGTAATATTTTTCAACGACTCTTATCTGCGACGAATCGAGATTGCTTTCGTTTCGTTTCTCATAAACCGTTTTTATTTTTTTAAACAAATCGAGGTTCATTGAGATATTATCTCCGTGTTTTGTCAATAAAGGGGTTACTTGGCGAGCAACTTCCTGCATTTTATCATCTGTATCGGTTTCGTTTAGATTAAAAAAAACAGCCGATACATTTTCTAACAACTCGCCTGCATTGTCCATTGCTAAAATAGTATTTTCGAAGGTTGGTTCTTCGGTATTTGAAACAATCGCAGCTATTTCAGCATCGTGCTGTTTTATTCCTTCTTCGAAAGCAGGTATGTAATGTTCAACTTTTATTTTATCGAAAGGCGGAACTTGAAAAGGAGTATTGTACTCCATCAAAAGTGGATTTTGAGTTTCTACAAGTTTTTTTTCTTCACCCTCGGGCGACTGACACGACGATACTGCCATAATTAATAGGATTGGTAATAAAAAATAATTTTTCATGTGTGTGTGTATTAGTTTTTTAATTTGCCACATGGAATACGCCTGAGGTAATCATTTCGTTTGATGTGAAATTTTTTCTCATGGCTATTTCATATATAATTTTATTAATTTAAGACGTGAAGGTATAAAATTCAAAAATCGAATACAATAATTTTTGATGAAGATTGAAATGTATCGCAAAAACTTAAGCCGTTTTCTTTTTCCTATCTAAAAATTGCTTGATGATTGCATAAAAAGTAGGAAGCAATGATACAATTATGATAAGAAAAATAACGAGCGAAAAATTCTTTTTTATCATTGGAATGTTTCCAAAAAAATATCCGGCAAAGGTAAATGAGTTTACCCAAATAACATTTCCAATTATACAAAACATCAGAAATTTTTTGTAGGTCATTTTGCCAACTCCGGCAACAAAAGGAGCAAATGTTCTAATAATTGGCATAAAACGAGCAATTATAAGTGTTTTCCCTCCATGTTTTTCGTAAAAACCTTGTGTTTTATCTAAATATTCACGTTTTATGAGTTTATAATTTTTTGCGTAAACCTTGTCGCCTAAAAATTTCCCGACTGAATAATTTACGTTATCTCCAATGAATGCAGCAGCCATTAAAAGTAAAACGACAGTGTAAACATTCAAAGGATTTCCATCGAGAGCCGCAATTGCTCCAGCTGCAAAAAGCAAGGAATCGCCTGGTAAAAATGGTGTAACAACTAAACCCGTTTCGCAAAAAATTATCAGAAACAAAATTAGGTATGTCCAATATTGATAATCGCTTACAATTTGAGCTAAATGCACATCAATGTGAAGTATGAAGTCGATAAGAATTTTAATAAGGTCTAGCATTTTATTATTTTATAAAAAATTAGCGAGGGCGAAAATAAGCAAATTATTAAATAAAAAGTATAGCATATTAATAATACTTCGTTCAAATTTAGAATTTGTTCTTTACGTATGTTGTGTACAATGCCAATTGATTTTTTATTTTACAAGCTTGAGTCATGTTTTACAAATATAATTTATATTATTGTATGTAGCAAAAGCTGCAAAAATCTAATTTGACGAAGCAGATGCTTCGCCAAACAGCAACGACTATGCTTGGGATAAGCTACGGAGAACGGGGGAATGTTGGATATATTTGGGCTAGTTATCAATAATTTTGAACTTTCTTTCATTTCCCAAAAATCATTAAATACTTCATAATTTCCCAAATTATCAAAACATATATATTTCCCAATATTTTTATTAAGAACAGAAATTAGCAGAGTTGTGTTTTTTATATTAAGAATTTGACATATCTTGGATAAAACATCCTCTACATTACTAGAAAAATAAAGAGTTGTAATTATTTCATCTTTCAAATGTACATTTAAATTTTAAACTTTCAGAAAGTTTAAAATTCAGAAAACAAGCAATCTATTTTCGTTAAATAATTACAATTCATCATGAATATGTGTCAAATTATCGATTTTACAAAGCATGAATTTGTGTTTTGCATTACCTTCAAATAATTTTTATAAAATTTTGATGAAAATCGACAATATATTGACAAACTTAAACTAATGTAACATGAAAAAATCTTTTTTACTCATTTTATTAATTAGCATTCTTGCGAATACAAGTCTAGTAGCCCAACAATGGGGTTTGTACACATTTTATTCTCCTCAAAACACGGCAACTGCGTATTTAATTGACACCAATGGAACTACTTTTAAATCGTGGACTAGCTTAGGTTCAAATACTGGATATTCGGCTTACTTAATTTCTGGAGACACTATTGTAAGGTCGGTTACAAATACAGGAAATGCGTTGAGTGGAGGTGGTTTAACCGGAAAAGTTCAAAAAATAGCATGGGACGGAACTATTGCGTGGACGTATACTTATTCATCATCAACTTACTGCCTACATCATGATATATGTCCAATGCCAAATGGCAATGTACTTATGATTTCGTACGATGTAAAGTCATCAACTCAAGCCACACAAGCTGGAGCTTCAAGTGCATCACAAGGAATATATTCTGAAAAAATAATAGAAGTAAAACCTACTGGAGCATCAAGCGGAACAATTGTTTGGGAATGGAAGTTATGGGATCATCTCTGTCAAGAATATAGTTCAGCAAAAGATAATTATATACCTGACGTTAAAAACGCACCACAGTTGATGGATATAAATTGTAGTTCAGGGCAAGACCGCTTTCACATGAATGGTATTGATTACAACGAAGAACTCGATCAAATTGTAGTAAGTATGCATTATCCTAACGAAGTCTTCGTGATCGATCATAGCACCACTACAGCGGAAGCAGCAAGTCATGTAGGAGGAAATTTAAATAAAGGAGGAGACTTTTTGTATCGTTGGGGAAATCCTAGTAATTACGATGCTACTGGAACAACAATATTTGACGTAGTTCACGATGCTCATTGGGTTTCATCAGAGAATCCAAATTACCCAAACTATTTGTGTGCATTTAACAATAAAGGCGGAACAAGTGGAAAATCAGCATTTACAATTTGGAATCCATCAAGCTATGAACTTTCAAGTTCAAGCTATGTGCCATCAACTTACAACTACCAATATTCCTCTAGTTATAGTGCAAATAATATGGGAAATTCACAACAACTACCAAATGGAAACTCATTAATGTGCATTCCATCTATGGCGTCCTATGTTATTGAAGTTAATTCAAGTGGAACAACTTTGTGGTCGAAAACAATTAGTGGAACGGTTCCTCATGCGTACCGTTACGAAAAATGTTATGTTCGTGGTCCAAAAGCAACTTGCAGTACCTCTGATTCAGAAACATGTGCAGGCACAAATGTAAATTTAAGTTCTTCGGCTACTTCGGTTACAGAAACAAGCCCAACTTACACGTATTCATGGACATCATCGCCAACAGGTTTTACTTCGAGTTTGCAAAATCCAACTTTTTCGCCAACAGTTACAACAACCTTTAATGTAGTAATCACAAATACAAATGTTGGTTGTTCCGATGAATCATCAATTCAAGTGAACGTAAATCCATTACCAGAAGCAAATGCTGGTAATGATGTAACTATTGATGAAGGAGAATCGGTAACACTAATTGCATCAGGTGGCGAAACATATAGTTGGAGTACAAACGAAAACACAT
Source organism: Bacteroidetes bacterium GWF2_33_38 (assembly GCA_001769505.1). Lineage (GTDB taxonomy): Bacteria > Bacteroidota > Bacteroidia > Bacteroidales > GWF2-33-38 > GWF2-33-38. The sequence continues at coordinate 17,326 of MEOF01000058.1, read as the reverse complement.
CAGTAATATCGGTAACACCTGATACCACAACAATTTATGAAGTAATGGTTACCGACGAAAATGGTTGTACAAATGCCGACAATGTTAAAGTTACAGTTGATAATTCTACAGAAAACAAAACTATGAAACTAAAAAATGACGATATAATAACGATTTTTCCAAATCCAACCGATAGGATAATGAATATAGAGATCAATAAAAACGAAAAATACGAAGTAATGGTCTATGATATTTATGGAAGACTAATTGTTAAAGAAAAAAACATATCTGTTCTTGATTTATCTCAATACAGCAATGGAGTATATTCGATTGCTATAAAGGGTGAAACCTTGGGTGTGTTTATGCAAAAAATAGTATTAATGAAATAAGTAAAAATATGAAAAAACGACTATTCTTATGGTCAATAATTGTGGTGGGATTATTTAACCAGCATTTGTTTGCACAATTATTTACAAATTACACAACAATCGAAGGATTGCCCAGCAATACAATTTGTGGAGGGATTGCCATCGATACTGCCAATAACAAGTGGTTCGGAACAGCAGCAGGTGTTGCTAAACTTAGCGATTCTTCTTGGACAGTATATACAATGACCGATGGATTACTCTCTGATTATATCAATTGCATAGCAGTTGATATAAATAATAATATTTGGGTAGCTTCAAGCGAAGGAGTTAACAAATTTGATGGAAATACTTGGTATTCATACACTATATCTGATGGTTTGATTGATAACGATGTAAAATATATTACTGGAGACAATGATGGAAGTATTTGGTTTGCAACTTTTAGCGGTGTTTCGAGATTAGTCGATACCATTTGGACAAATTTTACATCAAGTGAAGGGCTTGCCAGCGATTTAGTTAATTACATAGAAATCGACAAACTTGGAAATAAATGGTTCGGGACATGGATGGGAGGCTTCTGTAAATATGATAATGCAACATTTACCACATTTAATGCTGGAGATGGATTGTTAGACGATAATGTTTCTGCCATTGCCATTGATAAAAGTAATCATAAATGGATTGGTACTTATTACGGAATTTCAATTTTCGACGAATCGAATATTTGGACAAAAAATTATGCTGACACTAATGGATTGTACAATAATATCATTCAAGATATTGCAGTTGATACAAGCGGAAATATTTTTGTAAGTGTTTTTGCCGATTATTTAGGTGAAGGCGGAATCTGTGTATTTAACGGAATAAATTGGACAACTTATACCGAAACAGATGGTTTGGTAAACAAAATAGTAAAACGAATAGCTGTGGACAGAAATGAAAATTTATGGATTGCAACCGGAAACGGAATTTCGATGTTAGCGGCACAAACAGGGATAGAAAAGAATTCAAAAAAATCAGAAATCAGCATATATCCAAATCCGACAAAAGATTTATTATATATTTCACATTATAAGCCTATTACAGTAAAAATAATTGATATCACCGGACAAATTATTTATGCAAGTGAACTCAATAGCGAAAAACAAATCGACGTATCAAACATTGTTTCAGGAACTTATGTTGTCCAAATTATAAATAATGAAGTCATTTCAAACAACAAACTGATTATTCAATAATCCACACTTATCTTAAAACGAAAAATGAATTTTAAGTGAAAAATTTAGGAATCCTATTTTTTTTGATAATAGCCAACATCTCGATAAATGCTCAACGAAATTTTTATAATCCAAACACTATCAGCGAAATAAAAATTTATTTTGAAGAAAAAAACTGGGATGAAATATTAGATAGTCTTTTTACTTACTCAAAAGCCGAAGGACGTTTACCTGCAAATGTATCGATTAATGGCAAATATTTTCATAACGCAGGCATTCGCTATAAAGGATTTAGCTCTTGTAACGTGAATTATATAAAAAATCCATTAAATATTGACTTAGACTGTTTTATAGAAAATCAAAATTATAAGGGTTTTACAAAAATTAAACTCAGCAATGTTATTCATGATCCATCGTTTGTACGCGAAATTGTTTCGTATGAAATTGCCCGAAAATACATGCCATCATCTGAAGCAAATTTTGCAAATTTGTACATAAACGATACATTAATCGGATTGTACACTTGCGTAGAAGCAGTTGATAAAAATTTTGCGAAAAGGCATTACGATTCAAAAAATCACTCCTTTTTCAAAGGAAATCCCAATGTACTGCAATATCCTTTCGGGCAAAATTCAAATCTTGCGTACACGCACGGAACCGATACTACAGGATATATCCCCTACTATAATCTAGAGTCGGATACTGGATGGAGTGATGTATTGAAATTAATTTATACCTTAAACGAAGATACTCAAAATCTAGATAAAATTTTAAATATAGACCGTACTCTTTGGATGCACGCATTCAATTACACATTAATGAATTTAGACAGCTATATCGGATATGCTCAAAATTATTATATGTATATGGATGACAACAATCGTTTTAATCCAATATTGTGGGATTTAAACATGACTTTCGGAAGTTTTAGAGAATCTGACGGTTCAACTCATTTTTTAGGCTTAAACATTAATGAAATTATAGAACTTGATCCGCTACAACATCTTAGTTTTTCAATTTCGCCACGTCCTTTACTGACAAATTTACTTAAGAACCCAACTTATTGCAAAATGTATTTTGCACATATTAGAACAATAGTTGAAGAAAATTTTTCAAATAATTTCTTTTTTGAAAAAGCACAAACCTATCAAAATTTAATCGACCAACATGTTGAGAATGACTCCAACAAATTTTACACATATAGCGATTTTATCTCTAATATAAATAATACCGTTTATAGTTCAGGCACGGTAGATATGTACCCTGGATTGAAAAATATTGTAGAAGCTCGCATGGTTTATCTAAAAAATTATCAAGGATATAATGGTGCTCCCGAAATATCAGAAATACAACATCAACCCGAAATTCCACACAATGGCGAAGCTATTTGGATTACAGTAAAAATTTCATCAGCCACTAATGTTGTGCTGGCATATCGGTTTGACAGCAAGGGCATTTTCTTTAAAAAAAATATGTACGATAATGGAATTTGTAACGACGAAGTAGCGAACGACAGCATTTATGGTGTAAATATTATTTCTGAAGGACACACAATACAATATTACATTTATGCTCAAAACGATAGTGCCGGAATATACTCACCAGAACGTGCCGAATATGAATTTTACACTATTCAACAAGCTGTTTATGAAGGAGATATTGTAATCAATGAATTCACCACAGAAGACAATGTTAATGTATTTAACAATAGCGAAAAAAACGAAGGTTGGGTTGAACTATTTAATAACACTAACGAAAACATTAGGCTTAAAGGGATGTATATATCTGATGATACCCAAAATATTGCAAAATGGGCATTTCCTGATACAGTAATTCGGAAACGAGATTTTTTAATCCTTTGGGAAAACAATGGAGAACTTAATTTGAATTTTGAATTATCGAAAAGTGAAGGCGATATAGTATTAGCATACAACGAATCGGAGATTATTGATTCTATTCACTACAGTTCATCTATTGAAGAAAAAACGTTTGGGAGATATCCCAATGGCATAGGTACTTTCGATTATATGCCCCCCTCCTTTTCTAGTTGGAATTATGTAGGAATAAATCCTCGTGTCGATTTCTCAATTTATCCAAATCCTACATCCGAAACAATTCATTTAGAAATTGATAATTTGGAAGCCGATATTAGAATTGAAATTTTTAAATCGAATGGTCAAAAAATTTTGGTCGAAGAAATAAATTCAAATCAAAATCAAATATCTACTTTTGGAAAAACCTTTGATGTATCTTATTTAGGTAAAGGAATTTATTATTTAAGAGTAATAAGCAGCAAAGAAGTAATAACAAAACCGATTATAATATACTAAGCAATTATGAAAAAAATAAACTCATTTTTATTTATTTCCTTTATAATTATAACATTAACTCTTGAATCTTGTACAAAAGAAGCTGGTGAGGGAGGAAATTCAAGTATTTATGGTTCTGTTTGGGTTAAAGACTATGATAATACGTTTACTGTGCTAAACGGAGAATACGTAGCTGCCGATGAAGACGTATATATTATTTACGGCGATGATTACGGGTACAGCGACCACATTAAAACAGATTATAATGGAAATTATGTATTTAAGTACCTTCGTAAAGGAAAATATACAATTTACACTTATTCAAAAGATTCTACTCTACAAAATATTTCTGGGGAAATAGCTATAGTAGAAGAGATTGAAATTACAAAACTGAAGCAAGAAGTAGAAGTTCCAATGTTTACAATTTATAAATAACACATGAGAACAATCATATTATTAACATTATTCGCATTTCCTTTTCTTGTTCATGGACAAAGTAAAAAAGATGCAAAAAAAAATAAAGTTAAAAGTGCAACAGTTGTACAAATTAACCATAGCGACGAGGGCGAAAATAGGTTTAAAGAATCATATATTGAGTTTGACAAACAAGGAAACACAGTTTTAGAAATTGAATACAGTAAAGACGGAAGCATAAAAAATAAAACAACGGCTAAGTACGATGCTTATGAAAATAGAATTGAAGAAACATACTTTAACTCAAAAGATAATGCAATCATTAAACGAACCTTTAAATACAATGCCAATAACGACAGGATTGAAGAAACAGAATCCAAAGATGATGTTTTTATCAAAAAAACAACATTCAATTACGATGTAAAAGGGTTAAAAACAAACAAAAAAATTTACAATAAATCAGAAAGTTTAAAATCGGAAAAAAAATGGTCTTACGAATATTATAATTGAATCTATTGAGGTTTGTTGAAAAATGTCAAAAAAACGATTTTATATAACCCTCGTTTTACTTCTTTCAATAGTATCTTCGTACTCACAAGTGAACGATGCAGGGCTTTGGACAAATTTATTTATTGAGAAAAAAATAACACCCGATTTTTCAATTGTTTTTTCAGAAGAATTTAGATTAAACGAAAATATTACCGAATTAGGTAGTATATCAAGCGAAATAGGAGTCGATTACAAAATAAATAAATACATCTCCATAACAACCTGTTATAGATATAAAAACAAACGACATCTTGACGATTCATATGATAACAGAAATCGCTTTTATGCAGATTTTACCTTTCGTAAAAAAATCAAACCAATAATAATTCGTCTCAGAACCCGATTACAATCACAATTTACCGATATGTACTCATCTTCTGAAGGACTGATTCCCCAAAATTACATCCGTGAAAAATTAACATTCAAACTTGACCTTGATAAAAAAATTTCTCCGTGGATATATGCAGAATCATACATCAGACTGAGCAATTCAGAGCCATTGTTTATCGATAAAATTAGATATAGTGCAGGATTTGAATACGCCATAAACCGAATGCACGGAATCGAATTATTTTATCTATATCAAACAGAATATAATGTCAAAAAACCAAGTTCAGATTTTGTATTTGGAGTCGGTTATCATTTTACTTTTTAAAAATTCAATCACAGAAAAAAAATCTCGAAACTGAAATTCCAATATCCGTAGGGAAAATCTCTCAAATAGTCTATATTTTTTTCAAAAAAGATATTTTTGTGTTAACCTGACGTATTATTCTAAAAAAGATGTCGAATAGCAAACAAATACACATTGCAATCATTGGTCAAAAATCATCAAATTCATATGCTCACTTATTTGCAATTATTCGAACATTACGTGAAATTAAGTGCTTAGAAATACGAATAATTGTATTTACTTATGATGCATACGAATCGGGGATTTTAAATCACAATTTGATTGATAAATGCTATTGCATTCCTAGCCCTAAGAAAAACAAACTCGTTTTTTTAAGTAGGCTTGATCACATTGTTTCCGAAGAAATAATTGATTATATTATACCTTGTTACGATAAAAATTTTATCGATTATATTAAACTAAAACCACAATTCAAAAAACGAGGTATTCGTATGTTAATACCATCAATTATTCAGTATAACAGTTTTGTTAACGACTTTTTCCTATCATCTGAGAAAATTCAAAACATCAATATTCCCTCCAAAAAATTAATACGTACAAAAAACGATATTCATAACGATAATTACAATTATAACTATCCTATTTATGTTTCAAATCTGTTTGGCGAATTATCTATTGAAGAGAGTAAAGAACAGCTAGAGAGGCAATACAATAAGCTATTAATTAAAAAAGAATTTCCCGTTTTCATACAGGAAACGTGTAAAGTTGCAAATTATAAATTTCTTGCTCTTGGCGATGGAACTGGAAATACAAGGGAAATAATTTCAGTAAAAAAAATACAAAATTCAAGCACAGATACAGCATGGATTTCGTCCAGTGAAAATATACCAAAAATCGAAAATTTAATACGTTCATTTATAAATAAGACTAAATGGTTTGGAGCTATTGAATTTGAATTTGAAATAAAAAAATCGAACGAATGTTTTCTGGTTGGGGCAAAACCACATTTTCCCGATTGGGTTTATTTTGCAGCAAAAGCAGGCAATAATATTCCCGAATTGTTTCTTCAGCTATTGCTCGGAATGCACATATCCAATGAAAAAAAAAAAACATTTGAGAATAAAATACATCTCAAATATTCGTGGGATATAATTATGGACAAACAGGAATTCGAAAATTTTATGTTGAGCAGTGAAATATAAACTACAACTCATCGTTTTTTATAGTCATACAATATAATAAATGCGTTCTATTTTTAGATTTACATACCCTAACATGTTAAATAAACTAGCAATTATTGTCATCTATATTTTTGTTCTTGCAATTCCCTGTTATTCACAATATAACTTAAACACAATGCTTTTTAATGCAAAGCTTGATATATCAAATAAGAAATACATTGATGCAATAAATAAACTGAATGTTTGTATCAACTTTAACTCTGTAAATTATGAAGCGTATTTTTATCGAGGAATAAGCAAATATTACCTAAATGACTATTTAGGAGCTAAACAAGATTTAAATAACGTATTAAACAATTTTCCAAATTTACTCGAAGAAACCTACCACTATTTAGCTTTTGTAAAATATAACCTTGGTGATTTTAATGACGCAATAATAGATTTAAACCATGTTATAGAAAAACAATCAAAGAATGCTCAACTATACATTGAAAGAGCATACTTTAAACTCGATAAACATGATTACAAAGACGCAATTGAAGATTGTAATAAAGCCATCAATTTTAATTGTTTAAACGAAAACGCTTATCTCTGTATAGGAATTGCTGAAAACGAAGGTAAAAACTTTGAGAATGCACTTTTAAATTTCAAGAAAGCAATTGAAATCAACCCACAAAATGAAAATATATTCGTAAGAAAAGGAATAACATTAGCATTAATGGGAAAATATACCGAATCAATTTTGGATTTTAACAAAGCTCTAGAAATTAATGAAGGAAGTTTATTTGCATACTACAATAGAGCAGAAATATGGATAAAATTGAATATGCCTGACAGTGCAATTAAAGATTATAACACAATATTAAAATATGAGCCAATTAATTCTATCGTTTATTTCAATAAAGGAGTAATAGAAGCTAATAAAAAAGATTATCATAATGCTTTGAATAGCTTTGATAAAGTATTATTATTAAACCCAGAAAATATACAAGCTCTATATAATAGAGCGAGAATAAAACAAATAAAAAATGATTTTAAAGGAGCTTTATCAGACTACAATCAAGCCATACGATTATTTCCATATTTTACTGAAGCATATTACAATAGATCAATTGTAAAAATTAAGTTAAATGATTATCATGGAGCAAAAAATGACAATATTCTTTATAATATGTTCAGTAATATTGATATCACTAGAGATAGTTTACAGCAAGTACAAGACTCAACAATACTATCTAGATTTCTAAAATTGGACGCGAATTTTCATAGTGTTGATATAAAATATCAAGATACAGTTTCTATTGGAATGATGCCTTTATTTAGGATTGCAATAGACCAAACTGATGATGTTAAATATTATCAGCAAACATCAGACTCTCACTGCTTAAATAAAAGCAATTTGGCAATAATCAATATGACTCCGCAAAAAAAATATGATTTTCTCTTAACTGACAGTTTATACGCTTTATCAGAAAAATCGAAATTTAGCAATGCGATTAAGAAAACCGACATGCAATTATACAACGATGCTGAAAAAGATTACAATGATATAATCTCGAAAAATCCGGAATGTGCTTCTGCATATTTTGCACGCGGAATAAATACATTTCTTGAAGCTGAGCTTTTAGACTTATTTACCGAAGATAAAATTACCACAATCAATACAACAAGTTCGAATATTGTTCAACAAATACACGATAAATATTTAGATGCAATAAATGACTTTGAAATAGCAACTCATCTTGACTCATCTCTTTCATATGCTTTTTTTAATATCGCTTTTGTAAAATATAAATTACAATATCTTGAAGATGCTCTAGACTCATATAGTCGAGCTATTTTAATAAATAAGAATTTGACAGAAGCCTATTTTAATCGAGGGTTGATTTTATTGCAATTAAATAATAAACTTGAAGCTTGTAAAGATTTCAGTATTGCAGGAGAATTCGGATTACCTGAATCGTACATTATAATTAAAAAATTTTGTCAACAAATATCAGAATAAAAATATAAACTTAAATAACCCAATTTGGTATGTAAATAAGAACAAATCGTCTTTTCTTTTTTTACCCTTAAGTTAGATTACTTATCTTTACACCTAAATTAGTGATAAATTAAATTACGAAATATGTCGTTCTTCGCTGGCAGAAAACTGGTTTTTTCACTTCACATTGTTGCTTGGATTATATTATTTATTCTTCCATCCTACTTTTTGTACATCGATTCGTCCAACGATGATAAGTTTTTAGTCAGAAGTTTCTATCAAACAGGTATTTTCATTCTTATTTTTTACATCAATTATTTTTGGTTGATTCCTTACTTTTTTTTCAAGAAACGTAAAAGTCTTTATTTTTTATTTGCTTCAGTTCTAATTGTTATTATGTCGTTTGTTTACGAAAAATTTGATAATAATCCAATGCGTGAAAATAAAATGATGCCACCACCCGAGTTTATCATGAAAATGAACCAGGATATAAAAAAACATCCTCGACCTTCTAAAAATTGGCCTACTTACAACTTCATTCTTACTTCAGTTTTAATATCAAGTTTTGGATTTGGTCTGCGATTTTCCGAAAAACTTTTCAAAAATGAGAAAAAGCAAAAAGAAATTGAAAAAGCAAAAATTAATTCAGAATTAGCATTTCTAAAAAATCAAATAAACCCGCATTTCTTTTTTAATACACTCAATAATATATATTCGCTAATTCAATTCGATACTGAAAATGCACAAAAAGCAGTTCTTCAACTCTCTAAACTTATGAGATATGTTTTACATAAATCTGAAAATGACAATGTTACCTTGTCTCAAGACATTGAATTTATGCAAAATTATATTGAGTTGATGAAACTCCGATTATCAAATAAGGTCGAGTTAAATATAAACTTCCCCAGTAAATTTTGCGAAATTCAATTTCCTCCGCTGCTGTTTGTTCCATTTATCGAAAACGCATTTAAATATGGGGTTAGTTACCGCGAAGACTCGAAAATAAAAATCGAAATGGATGTTACCAAAGACGATATCTCATTTTTATGTATAAATACAATATTTAAAAATGAAGATTCGCATATATCATCAATGGGAATCGGACTTGAAAATGTATCGAAACGATTGCAACTCCTATTTCCGACTAATCACACCTTAGTAATAAGCGATAAAAACAACATTTTCGAAGTTTATTTAACCGTTCAATTCACAAACGAAAAAAACAACACATGATACGTACAATTGCTATTGACGATGAGCCTCTTGCCTTACAATTAGTTGAAGAATACATAAAAAAAACACCTTTTCTCAATTTTCAGGGAACATTTGACAATCCGCTATCTGCAATGGAATTTATCGATCAAAGCACTGTAGATTTGATTTTTTTGGATATTAAAATGCCTGACCTTTCAGGAACCGAATTTGCAAGAACATTGGATAATGCAACAAAAATTGTTTTTACTACAGCTTTCGATTCGTATGCAATTGAAGGATTTAAGTTACACGCTGTCGATTATTTACTTAAGCCTTTTGAATATGATGAATTTCTTATCGCTGCAAAAAAAGCAAAAAAAATAATTGATCTCGAAAACAAAGTCGGTAATGAAATTGAAGCCGATGCTGATTTCATTTTTCTCAAATCAGATTATAAAATTAAAAGAATAAATTTAAACGATATAACGTATATCGAAGGACTGAAAGATTACATTAAAGTTTATGTAAAAAATGATAATAAACCTATTTTATCAATAAGTTCAATGAAAGCTATTGAACAAAAATTATCAGAAACAAAATTCATGAGAGTTCATCGCTCGTTTATTGTAAACCTCGATAGTGTAAAAATAATTGACAGATCAAGAATCGTAATTGGAAATATTTATATTCCTATAAGCGAACAATATAAAGATAAATTTTTAGCTTTTTTGAGTAAAAATACCTTATAATTGTTTCAATTGGTAAATTAAACCAACCCCGCAAATCCCATAAAAGCTAAAGCTAAAATTCCAGCAGTTACCAATGCAATTGGAATTCCTTGCATTCCTTTTGGTATTTTCACTAAATCCATTTGTTCACGAATTCCTGCAAAAATTACCAATGCAAAACCAAATCCAAGCGAAATTGAAGTTCCATAAACAACGCCTTCTAACAAATTGTAATCTTTTTGAATAGTTAAAATTGCAACGCCTAAAACTGCACAATTTGTTGTTATCAATGGTAAATAAATTCCCAAAGCTTGATAAAGTGGGGGACTAACTTTTTTCAAAATAATTTCAACCATTTGAACTAAAGCTGCAATTACCAAAATAAAAGTTACCGTTTGCATATATTGAATTCCAAAAACATCTAAAATGTATTTTTGAGCCAAATATGTTACAATGGTAGCAAGAATTATCACGAAAGTAACTGCTGCGGTCATTCCAATTGCAGTTCCAACTTTGTTTGAAACACCCAAAAATGGACAAATTCCCAAAAATTGAGCTAAAACTATGTTGTTTACAAATATTGCCGATATAATTATAATTATGTATTCCATATATTTAAAATATTAATTCATTTTTGCTTTAATTCTGTTTACAATTGCAATTAAAAATCCTAATGCGATGAAAGCTCCGGGAGCTAAAATAAACACTAAAATTCCGTCGCCTTCAATAAATTTATGTCCTAAAATTGAACCGTTTCCAAGAACTTCGCGAATTGTTCCTAAAATCAACAATGCCATTGCAAAACCTAATCCCATTCCAAATCCATCGAAAAATGATGAAAGTACAGAGTTTTTATTTGCAAACGCTTCGGCACGACCCAAAACAATACAGTTTACCACAATTAACGGAATAAAAATTCCTAATTGGTCGTATAAAGCTGGCGTGTAAGCTTGCATTAAAAGGTCAACAATGGTTACAAAAGTTGCAATTACAACAACGTAAGCAGGAATACGAACTTTGCTCGGTATTAAGTTCGAAATCATCGAAATAACCACGTTTGAACCAATCAAAACGAAAGTTGTAGCCAAACCCATTCCCAAGCCGTTAATTCCCGATGAAGTGGTTGCCAACGTAGGACAAGTTCCAAGAATTAATACTAAAATTGGATTTTCACGAATAAATCCTTTGGTGAAATTTTTCATTTGGTTCATTTTTTACCTCCTTCTTGTATATTGTCATAAACTTTTTGAATTGCATCGCAAAATGCTCTCGAACTTATTGTTGCTGCGGTAATTGCATCAACATCGCCACCATCTTTTTTTACTTTTAATTTGAATGAAGATGGATTTTTTCCGTTAAACTGATTTTTAAACAAAGGTTCAGCCATTTTTGTTCCCAAACCGGGCGTTTCTTTTTGTTGCAAAACTGAAATATTTACAATTGATTTTGCGGTATCTAATCCAATCATTAATTCTATGTGTCCGCTAAAACCTTTATCTGTAAAAGTTTTCACAGCAGTTCCAACCAATTTTCCATCTTTTTTTGCTGGATAAATTTCTAATTTTCCATCAGCTAATTCAATTGTTTGCATTTCAGCAATTGGGTCGTTGTTAAACTCTGGAACAACTTGTTTAATTGCTTCAACTTTTTTCGCCATTACCGATTTTGCAATTGGTTCTTTGGTTACTTTGTTTATAAAAGCAAGTGCTGATGCCGACACCAATGAAATTACCATCAGTGTTAGTACCATATTTGTAAAATTCGACTCTTTTTGTGCCATATTTTTTATTTTTAACCCCCAAACCCCCAAAGGGGGATTTAAAGAAATGTATTTATTATTTTGTTTTCAAATCGTAATTCGTAATTTTCCTTTATATCCTTATACCTTTATACCCTTATACCTTCTTCGTTTCCCCAAAACGTTTTGGTTTAATTTTATTCAACAAAGGAACAAATGCATTCATAATTAAAATTGCAAATGATACCCCTTCTGGATATGCTCCGAATACTCTAATTAAAATTGTTAGTAGGCCTATACCTACTCCAAAAATAATCATCGACATAGGATGCATAGGAGATGTTACCATATCAGTTGCCATAAAAATTGCACCTAGCAATGCCCCTCCTGTTAGAAGGTGAAATAGTGGATCAACGTACAAATCAGGATTTACCAAATACAATATTCCCGAAAATATAACCATAGTTCCTAACATTGAAACCGGAATATGCCAAGTGATTATTTTTTTTATCAATAGATAAATTCCTCCTATAATCAATGCTATTGCTGAAACTTCTCCTAACGAGCCTCCAATATTTCCAATAAACATTTCAAAGTACGATGGAAGGGTGTTCAATAAATCCGAAACTTGTTGACCATTTTTTACTCCTTCTTTAATAACAGCTAAAGGCGTTGCTCCAGTTTGCACATCTACCAAATTCATATTTAATACACTTGGTTTTGGCCAACTTGTCATGTCAACTGGAAATGAAATCAGTAAAAATACACGACCAACCAAAGCAGGATTAAAAGGGTTGTTTCCTAAACCACCAAACGACATTTTAGCAACACCAATTGCCACTAGACTTCCTACTACAATCATCCATATAGGAAGATTACTCGGAACATTAAAAGCTAGTAACATTCCTGTGATAATTGCTGAACCATCTGAAATTGAAGGTTCATTTTTGAGTATAAATTTTTGAATTAACCACTCAAAAGCTATGCAAGAAATAACGGCTACTAATGTTACAAAAAGAGCACTCAATCCGAAATAAAATAGTGATACAGCAAAGGCTGGTATCATCGCTATGATAACTCCATACATTATACTTTTTACGGATTCTTTTCCATAAACGTGTGGAGACGGCGAAACTGTTAATATTTGTTTATTCATTATTTTTGTCTTGTTCTAATAATTTTTAATACGGAAGATTTTCCTAATCTTATAAAGTCTAATAATGGTCGGCTCGATGGACATGTATAGCTGCATGAACCACACTCAATACAATCCATTGCTTTTTCCGATTCAACTCTGTCCCAAATTGCTTTTTCACTCAATGTCATAAGTAAAAATGGCTCTAATCCCATTGGGCATACCGAAACGCATTTACCACAACGGATGCAATTGTAAACATCTTTTCTTTTCGATTCTTTTTCTGAAAATAATAAAATTCCTGAAGTTCCTTTTGTTACAGGTACATCGGTTGACCCGATTGCTTTTCCCATCATTGGACCTCCATTCACAACTTTACCTGTATCTAATGGCAAACCACCTACTGCCTCAATAAGTTCGTTAACCGAAGTCCCGATACGCACTAAATAATTAGCTGTCTGATTTAAATTTTTTCCAGTAACGCTTACAACTCTTTCGAACAAAGGTTTATTTTTTTGAACAGCTTCATAAACAGCAAAGGCAGTTCCAACATTATGAACAACTGCTCCAACATCTACTGGTAACCCACCTGAAGGTACTTCTCGATTAATAAGAGCTTTTATTAACTGCTTCTCTCCTCCCTGTGGATATTGAACTTTTAACGCATGAACTTCTATTCCCTTATATGATTTTGCTTTCTCGATTAAATGAGCAATTGCATCGGGTTTATTGTTCTCAATTCCAATAAATGCCTTATTAACATTTATAGCTTTCATCAATATTTCTATTCCGACAAGCATTTCATCTGCTTTCTCGAGCATCAATCTGTGGTCAGATGTTAAATAAGGTTCGCATTCTACCCCATTGATGATAAGATACTCCGCTGTTTTTCCTTTTGGAATCGATAATTTTACATGCGAAGGAAAGGTTGCTCCACCAAGACCAACAATACCAGAGTCCAAAATTTTATTAATAATTTCCTCTTGGCTTGCGGTAACTTCCTTTTTAATATTTTTACTTCTATCAATGGTATCAAGCCATTCGTCTCCTTCAACATCAATAACTATCGATAATCGCTTATATCCGCTACTATCAAGCATTTCTTCAAGCTTATTAACCACTCCCGAAACCGACGAATGAATATTGGTTGACACAAAGCCAGAACTTTTGGCAATTAATTGACCAACTTTAACCTTATCGCCTTTATTAACAATAGGTGTCGATGGAGCTCCAATATGTTGTGATATTGGAATTGTTACAGTTTTTGGTAACTGCAATTCCTCAATTTTTCTTTCTTTCGAAATTTTATTTTCTGGAGGATGAACACCACCTTTTGGAAATGTCTTCAACACTTTACAATATTTTAATTAATATTATTATTCTTTCTTTTCAATTGTAGCTGCAACACCAGCATTAGTTTCCGAACTTATATCATTTTTCTGTGCATTTTCATCTGCTGGCTTTTCCTTTTTAGGAGGAAAATTTAATTCTAAAATCGAGCCTGTTGGGCAAACATCTACGCATTTTCTGCATAATTTACACTTTTCGAAATCAATGTATGCTATAAGATTTTCGACAACAATAGCATCGTGAGGACAAGCTTTTAAGCAAGCTTTACAAGCAATACAAGCAACACTACAACTCTTCTTAGCTAAGGCTCCTTTATCAGTATTTATGCAGCTGACAAATATTCGTTTACTTTTTGGTCCTTTTTTACGCAACTCAATAACAAGTTTTGGACAAGCTTTTACACAAGCACCGCAGGCAGTACATTTTTCTTCGTCAACGACTGGCAATCCTGTTTTTTTATCAATAAATATAGCATCGAATTTACATACACTTACGCAATCGCCTAAACCCAAGCATCCATTCTTACAACCAGTATCTCCACTATAAAGAGCTGATGAAATTGCACATGAAACTGCTCCATCATAAATATTTAATTTTTGTCTATTTTCATAGGTTCCACTACAACGAACAACAGCAATCATTGGTGCTTTTTCAACGGCTTCTTTGCCTATAGCTTTTGCAACAATTTTCATCGTTTCATTTCCGCCAACAGGGCAAAATAAATCATCAAAAGTTTCAGCCTTAACACAAGCTTCAGCAAAACCTCGACATCCGGGATATCCACATCCACCGCAGTTTGCACCAGGTAAAGAATTTGCAGCATCATCAATACGAGGGTCTTCGATTACTTTAAATTTTTGAGCAACTACATATAAAATCATTGCCGAAACCACTCCTATGGCTGTTAATGAAATAATTGTATATAAAATTGTTGAATCCATATATATTGATTAAAGTTTTTTAATTGCAAACGAAAATGTTTTACTTAATTTATTTTTAAAAAGATAAATCATAAAATAATAAGGAATTAATGTTGAAATTGAAATCAAGCCAGCAATTCCTTCACTAGAGGTTAGGTTTGTAGTAATAACAATAGATATTAGCACAACAATCAATGGAAACAAATACCCCAATATCATAGCTTTCACACCAAGAGATTCTTGCAGAATAACATTTACCTTTTCGCCCAAAGAAAATGAATTATTAAACGACTTAACTTCAATAATTTTGTCTTGCATATCAGAAGAGGAACAAGCTCCCTTTGCATGGCATGCAGCACAAGCTGATTGACTTAAAATGCTTACTTTAATCACATTTTCGTTAATCTCTTGAACGAACCCAATATGTTCGACTGTTTTAGAACTCATCTCTTATAATTGTTTGGCAAAAGTAAATATCCTTAAAAAAAAATGTTATGCTTTACATCATTTTTTTTCAGCCTAATCGTTATTTAGTTTTAATTTAAATAAGAGCTAGATATTATAATTGTTCAGTACTAAGGATAAAATAAATAAGCATATTATATAAATCTAACTAATAACCTAATATTTAAATACTTAATTATATTTTCAACATTGTTTCTAATATTTGTTAATATTTATTTAGAATAATTCTAAATAAATATTTTTTTTTTTAAAATCTTCATATTATATTTGAGTATTATTTTACTTAAAATGAATAGGCTGATTACCATATTATTAATTACTTCATTTTTTCAACTTTGTGTTGGTTCAATACAAGCTCAAAGTTGGAAACGCTCGAGATATGAAGTCAATTATGGTGTTGGGAATACATTTTTCATGGGCGATTTAGGAGGCTCAAATAAAACTGCCAAACATGGTTTATTTTCAATTCAAGATGTTGATATTTTATCCACACGTCCTGTAATATTCCTTGCTGCAAGATACAAAGTAATAGAACGAGTGGCTTTAAAATTAAATTTTATTTACGGAAGTATTTCTGCAAACGATAAAAACACTTCGGATCCAGGTAGAAATGCGAGAGCCTTAAGTTTCACATCTAGTATAATTGAACCATCGATTCAAGCAGAATTATCGATTTTAAAAGAAAGGTCAGGACGCAAATATTCACTATCAAACATCAAATATTTTAAGTTCAAATACTTAAATACTTACGTTTTGTTTGGTGCTGGAGTTGTTATATTTGATCCTAAAGCTCAAAAAGAAGGAATTGATATTCCTCAGGGAACTTATAACAAAACTGCACTATCAATTCCTGTTGGTATTGGTTTTAAATATGGAATAAATCGAAAATGGTCTTTTGGAATTGAGTTATCAAACCGATATACCACTTCAGATTTTTTAGATAATCACTCTGATAAGTACTCTAAAGCCAACGACTCGTACTTTGTTATGCTTTATCAATTCACATATAAACTTAAAACAACGAGAAGCGGATTACCTAAATTTTAATTCGGTTAGCCTCTTTAGTCAAGTTCTTGATTACAATAGTTCGGTTAATTTTTGTAAGCCTCTTATTTTAAGAACTCATATATAACTCCCCTGTTTCAATATGAGCATAAAATA
>MEOF01000057.1 GCA_001769505.1 Bacteroidetes bacterium GWF2_33_38 | reverse complement strand
ATATTAATTCGGGTAATGCAACCATAAGCACAGCAGGTTTTGCACATGGTACTTATATTGTGCAAGTAAAGTTTAGCGATGGGGGTGTATTTACTAAGCAAATAGGTTTATAAATCATAATTCTGAGTTTTCAAGAAAAATAAAAACATGAAATGAGAAATAACTCAACCCAAAGACAGATTGACTAATGCCCAGCTGGTAACAAAGGCTATATGCAATAAGGGTTTCAGTGAAAATTCAAACATTGTAGCCCGCATTAAATTTTGTGTAGGTGGACAGAAGCGTAGCCCGCAATCCCTTACTGCATATAGCCTCAGCCGTTACCGCCAAGTGTAAGAGACAGCAACGACATAGAAAAATTGAAAAGTAAACCATTGTGAAAGGACAGAAAAACGAAATATTGACAAGACCAGAAAGCCGACACTCAAGCCGACCCAATGTTTTTTTATTTTTTGCCCACCGCACATTTTTAAAACAATTGCAGACCCACATTGCACACATTGCCAAAGCCCCCACGAACCAACGCTTAAGCCAAAGCTTTGTCAAAGAGTGCAATTTAGCCACTCTTAAAAATTTATTGTTAAATATTTGGCAGAATGAAAATCATTTCGTTATTTTGTGAAATGATAAAATGAATATAAATATTAAAGACAATGAAAATGAATATTAAAATTCTTGGTACAGGTTGTCCGAAGTGCAAAACACTTGAAAAGTTGACAACTGAAGTCGTAAATGAAAACAATTTTGATGCTGAAATAAGCAAAGTTGAAGACATTGTTCAAATTATGAACTATGGTGTTATGGGAACTCCTGGATTAGTCGTAAACGAAAAAGTTCTTATCAGCGGACGGGTTCCTTCAAAAGATGAAATTAAAAAGTTAATTGAAAAACATATCAATGGCTAAGAAAATCGAATTTTCTCAAGATGTTTTAGAAATTGCAAAATTTGCAAAAGCAATGAGCCATCCAGTAAGGGTTTACATTTTAATGAAACTCTCTGAAATGGATGCTTGTTGCTATAGCGGGAATCTCATTGAAGAACTTCCTGTTGGAAGGTCGGCATTATCACAGCATTTAAAAGAATTGAAATTTGCAGGTTTAATTCAAGGTGAAATTGAATCCCCATATATTAAATACTGTATTAATCGTGAAAACTTTGAAAAGGCCAAAATTATGTGTCATAGTTTTTTCGGCAAGGATATTAAAAACAAGTCAAATAATTAAAAAGTAAATGTATGAAAGCAAAAATTCTTATTTTATTTATTGCAACTTCAATTTTTGTTGCATGTAATCAAGGTTCACAAAAAACAAATAATGAACAGGTGAGAAATGAAGTTACTCAAGATTCCGACACCCTGTTTCATGTTTATTATTTTTATGCAACTCATCGTTGTCCAACTTGTCAAGCAGTTGAAACTGTTACCAAAGAAACTTTAAAAGAATTTTATGGGGACAAAATAGTTTTACAGTCTTATAACTTCGAAGAAGATGTCAATAAAGCACTTGTTGAAAAATTTCAAGTTAGTGGTCAAACCCTGTTAATTGTCAAAGGAGACAAAAAAGCAAACCTAACAGGCAATGCTTTTATGAATGCTAAAACTAAACCTGAAATGTTAAAAGAAAAAATTAGGACAACGATTGAATCAATGAAATAATCATGGAAACTCTACAAAATTTATTAGAAAATTCGCAGTTTCCTGTAATGACTGCATTCATTTTAGGGCTTATGACTGCCATAAGCCCCTGCCCCTTGGCTACAAATATTACAGCAATCGCATTTATTGGGAAAAACATTGAAAACAAACGAAAAGTATTTATTAACGGACTACTTTACACATTAGGAAGGGCAATTACCTATGTTACACTTGGAGTGGTTTTGTTTTTTGGAGCAAGCAAATTTCATGTTGCTTCTTTTTTTCAAAGCAATGGCGAGAAATTTTTAGGTCCATTATTATTGATAATAGGGATTTTTATGCTTGACTTTATAAAAATAAAATTTCCGGGACTTGGTAATATAACCGACAAATTTCAAAATAGCGAAAAACAAGGTAGTGGAATAAGTGCAATTTTAATGGGTATTTTATTTGCTTTAGCTTTTTGTCCTTATAGTGGCGTATTGTATTTTGGTATGTTGATACCTATTACAATATCAAGTACATCAGGGTTAATTTTACCTTTAATTTTCGCAATTGCCACAGGCTTACCCGTAATTATTTTTGCATACTTAATTGCCTTTACTTTATCGGGTGTAGGTAAATTATACAATGGGTTGAAAGTGTTTGAATTGTGGTTTCGCAGGGTAGTATCTGCAATTTTTATCTTGGTAGGTTTGTATTATATATACATTTTTTATCTTCAATAACAATATATTTTTTTAATAATTCATTCCGCTATTTTGCGAAATTATAAAATGAAATAAAATGGAAACAAAAAAAGAAATAAAAATCCTAATTTGGATTGCAGTAATATTCGGAGTTGCTTTTTTCTTGCCAATTGAAAGTGCAAGATTTAATACTGCAATAACAGCAACATTTGATTTGGTTAAATGGTATGCAAGGGAACATGTTGTATTATGCTTGTTGCCTGCTTTTTTTATTGCAGGTGTAATTTCGGTATTTGTCAGTCAAGGTTCAGTATTACGGTACTTTGGAGCCAATGCAAAAAAATGGTTGGCTTACACTGTGGCTGCTGTTTCAGGGACAATATTAGCCGTGTGCAGTTGTACTATTTTACCCCTATTTTCCAGCATTCACAAACGGGGAGCAGGTTTAGGTCCTGCAATAGCCTTTTTATATTCAGGTCCTGCTATCAATATTTTGGCAATAATCTTAACAGCAAGGATTTTAGGCTTTGAGATGGGCGTTGCCAGAACTATTGGTGCGGTTTCTTTTAGCGTAATAATTGGCTTAATAATGGCATTTATTTATAGAAAAGAAGAAAAGATAAAAAAAGAAGAACAAATGAATATTCAGTTGCCACCCGAAAAACGACCAATGTGGCAAACATCGTTTCACTTTTTTACACTTGTTTTAATACTCGTTTTTGCAAACTGGGGAAAACCCGCAGCAGATGATGTTTCAAGTACTTGGTATTATTTATGGGCTTATAAATGGTATATTACAGGATTTTTCTCATTGTTCCTTGGTTATTCATTAATCAAGATACTAAAAATAAAATGGCAATGGGTTTTATTAGCTGCAATTGCAACGGTTGCATCGGCATTATTATCTTCAAATCTTATTGTAAATGCAAAACTTGCTCCGCTTGTTCCAATGATGGTTGGTATAGCAGCATTGAGTATCATTACGCTTTTGGACAAAAAAGATGATGAAAACAGAGAATGGACAATTTCTACTTGGGGGTTTGCAAAGCAAATTCTGCCATTACTTGCCATTGGCGTAATAACAGCAGGGTTTTTACTTGGTTCAACACACGATGGACAAACCATAGCAGGTGTAATTCCTAACGAATGGATACAATGGTTAGTGGGAGGTAACTCAATATTTTCAAATTTCTTTGCTTCAATTGTAGGAGCTTTCATGTATTTTGCAACGCTTACCGAAGTTCCAATTTTACAAGGATTAATTGCATCGGGTATGGGTAAAGGTCCTGCTTTGGCTTTGTTGTTGGCAGGTCCTTCATTGTCGTTGCCTAATATGTTGGTAATTCGTGGTGTCCTTGGCACTCAAAAAACTGTTGTATATGTTAGTCTTGTTGTTGTAATGGCAGCAGTTTCAGGGTTAATTTATGGTAGCATATTTTAAAGAAGAAAACAATGAAAAAGCATATCTTCTTATTTTTCATTCTTGTATCCTTAAAACCTGTATTGATATTTTCTCAAACAGATACTACATTTAAACCAACAGGAAAACCTATCATTCAAGTTTTTGGAAACTTTGACTATAATGCTACCCAAGATGCACAAAAAAAATATGGCTTCTGGTTTGGTCGAGCTCATTTTGGGTATGAATATCAATTTAGTAAACAATTTTCGGGTAAAATAATAATTGATGCAGGTCGCCCAACTACAGTCGGACAAATAGTAGTAACCGACACAACTGGACTTAATTTTAATACATCAAACACCTCGAAAGAAGGAAGTTATTATACAATGACCTTGAAATTTGCATCGTTGGAATGGAAACCCAATGAACATATTAAAATTCAAGCAGGTGGGGTATTACAGAATCATTATATTACGCAAGAGAAATTTTGGGGCTATCGCTATGTGGCACCCACTTTTCAGGATAAATATTATGGAATCCCGAGTTCAGATTTAGGTGTAATCAGTTACTTTAAAATCAATGAGAAAATAGGCTTTGATATAGCCCTTACAAATGGAGAAGGATTCCGTTTTGACCAAGACGCTTATGGTGATGTTAAGATTGCTACGGGTGTCGATTATTATCCTGTCAAAAGCTTGCAAACTCGTATTTATTATGATTATTCACAATCAAACAATCCGTTAAAACCATCAGGGCAAACACATTATTCAATTTTTGCAGGGTATAAGTTCAAGCAAAAATTCAGGATTGGTGGAGAGTTTAATTATCGTGAAAATCATCTGAATATTACTAATCACGATTTATTTGGTTATTCTTTTTTTGGAGCATACAGAATATTTAAACGAATTGAATTGTTTGCTCGTTTTGACAAGTTACAGGCAAATACAATTAATAATGATATTCATAACTGGTATTATCAAAATACAGGGAAAGCATATATTTCAGGGATACATTATAACGCAACAAATGGCGTAAATATATCCTTAAATTATCAGGGATGGCAATCTGACGATGCTTCAATAAATTTACAACATCATGTTGTATTGAGTTTTGAGTACAAACTATAAAAATAGAAAAATGGAAAATCAAGAAAAAAGTTCATGTTTATGCGGAGTAAGTGAATACATGGTTTTAGCTTGCTCAGGTGCTTGTGATTTAGGGCAAATTACCGACATTGTTGCCCGAAAACTTCGGGACAATGAAGTTCGGAAAATGAATTGCCTTGCCGTTGTTGGTGCAGGTATCGAAAAATCAATTGAAGATTTCAAGAAAAAGAACATCCTTATGCTGGATGGTTGCCCAATTGATTGCGGAAAACAAATATTAGACAAGGCAGGCTTTAAAGATTATAAATATTTACGAGTTACAGACCTTGGTTATAAAAAAGGACAGACCCCTGTTAATGAAGAGGTAATAAAAAATGTATATGATACTGCTGAAATAATTTATTAGCCAACGCATTTGCAAACACATTGCCAAAGCCCCACGAGCCAAAGCTACAATCAAAGCTTTGTCAAAGAGTTTGCAAAGCCAACGCACCGAGTGAAATTGTTTTAAAAAATTTGCCGACACTTAAAAAATAAAAAACGCTAACACACAAGCCGACAGAAAAAACAGAAATGAAATGGATAAAGAAACTCAATAATGACAATGGTTTACAAGACTGGAAGACAGAACACCAGGCGGTAACACGCGGTATAGTTAATTGCCGGTGCAGTGCGTATTCGAGCGTCACAGCTCGTATCAAAAGTAGTTGTAACTTGATAGATAAGTGCTTCGAAATCGGCAACTAACCATACCGCCATCCGTTACCAACAAGCCTAAGAAAAAAGACAGCGACATGAAAATTGACAAGACGACATACAAAGACAGAAAAGAAAGACTAATCGGAATGACTGCCGACCACACCAGCCGACCTGATAAAGTTTTATTTTTTGCCGACCCACATTTTTTGTTTTTCTTTGCCGACGCACAGCAAGCACATTTTGTTTTTCGCACATTCCATCCCGACATTGCCATAAAAACAAAAAGAGCTTGCTTTTTGCCAACGCTTTTTAATAGGAATTAAAATTATTTTAAATAAAATCGTATTTTTGAATATCAAATTAAAAAAGGAGGTTTAAAGAATAATAAATAAAGACATCTTAATAATATAGCGTTTAGCCAAATTCTGTTGTTGGAACCGTCCAAATTTCTAATGCAAACAGGGAAAAAGCAAAACGCCACGTCAAGGCGTGGTCGTTGCTTTACTTGTTTGCAGGGTTCTTGGACGGACCTCAACAGCGGTAGGTAATTTGACCACGCTGTTTTTTTATATACGGAATAACCGGAAAATCCTTAATAGAGTACGGGGCGTAAGCTGAAAAGCCTTATGAGTAAGCATAATTTAACATTACAGAATTATGAAAAAATGTATTGTATTCTTTTCATTGTTGATTTTATCAACATACTGCTTTTCTCAGACTGAAGCATTTACTACTGGTTGGTACCAAGTTTTGACTGGTGCTCAGGTAAAAGTTATCCAAGGTAATTCCTATGATACTCAGAATAAAGTTGATTGGACAGGAATAAACTATGCATCAAGCGAAGTGCTTTTAGTTTTCAATTTTTCAAAAGATATTTATTACTGCTATGATCCTGACGGCAGATTAGTTTTAGTAAAGGGTAAGGCAAGTCTAAAAAAAATTGAAATCCCCGGACGACCTGCAAGAATAACACAAGAAGTAAAAATTGGATTAGATATTTCTTTAAGTTCCGGCAATAATGTTTGGTTAACTGGATTTAATGCAGCAAATAAGACAGCTCAAATATTATTGCAGGATGGTTCAAAAGTAGATGTACCACAGGAAAGCATTACAGACTTAAAGGATTTTTTTGATACTATGAATAAATTAACAGAATGGAAAACTGTAGAATGAAAATATTAAGAAAATCCTTAATTATCAAACTGCTATTGCTCAATGCAATTATAGTAGGTTGTTCAATTACAAAAAATTCAACAGACGTGGAACAACTAACTTTTGGAAACGGCGGTGGATTTACTGGTAATGTAACGGAATATATATTAAATCCCAAAGGTGAAATCTTTAAACATGAAAAATTGCCAAAATCTGAAACCAAAATCAAAAAAATTTCAAAAGAGAAAACCTTTGAACTTTTTAGTAAAGCCAAAGCAGTACAATTAGATACTTGCAAATTTATTTATCCGGGTAATATGTACTATTTCATTAAAATCAAAAGCAACGGAAAGGAAAATTACATTTCATGGGGCGACGGGAAGCACAAAGTAAATCCCGAAATCGAAAGTTTTTACAATGAATTTATTAATCTTTTAAAAAATTAATTTTATGAGAAATTTTTACTTTTTTAAATTGTTACTGGTAATATCAGGGATATTAATCAGTGGTGTAATTTTAGGGCAGAAAAGCCAGTTAACACCGAGTTTCAAAAGTCCCTTTCAAGCAAAGGGTACTTTAAGTAAACAAAAAATTGTTAAACCCTCTGCGGTTAAAACTGTAGAGAAAAAAACAGATTCGTGGACTTTGCAGAAACAAGGGAAATCATTTTTGCTTACTTATTCCAAAGAAGTATCAATGACAAAAA
The DNA here is from genome assembly GCA_001769505.1 of Bacteroidetes bacterium GWF2_33_38. Taxonomy (GTDB): domain Bacteria; phylum Bacteroidota; class Bacteroidia; order Bacteroidales; family GWF2-33-38; genus GWF2-33-38. The sequence goes on along the minus strand of MEOF01000057.1, from coordinate 5,186 downwards.
GTTCAGTTTCAGAGGAACTCCGAAAAGTTTTTTCCTTACCAGTAGAAAATGAATTTGACTTTTTTAAAAGTCAAACTGACGAACTGGGTTATATCCATTCTTGCTATCAACAGACTTTTAAAGGAATTAAAATTTATGCATCACGAATTTTGCTGCATGAAAAACAGGGAAAGCCGACCAAAATAAGTGGAAAGTTGACTGATATAACAGATATAGATGTTATTCCTTCTTTAACCTCTGAACAAGCGTTATCAGTTTGTATAAATAAATTGGGCGATAATTTTATGTTGAGTAACTCATCTGAACCGATTGATTTATTTATTGTTTCAGCAAATGACGATGACAAATATTTTCTTTGCTATAAAATGACAATGTCTTCTACAAGTCCATATTCTATTTTAGATGTTTTTGTTGACGCTAAGACCGGAGAAATTATTAAACAGATTAGCAGAATTAATTATGATAGCGGTTCTGCAACTACAATGTACAGCGGAACACAGACAATCGAAACCGAGAATATGGGAGGGTATTACAGATTACATGATAATACGCGAAATATAGAAACATATAATATGCTGAACTCCACAGATTATGCTGATGCCGTTGATTTCACCGATACAGACAATAACTGGAATGAACAGAATTATACGCTTGACCAAATTTCAGTGAGCTCTATAAGTACATCATGGTGGTACATGACCTTATCAGACGAGCTCCCTGATATTTATATAAAAATATATGACGGAAGTAATTCCTTAGTTTTTGAGACCAGTTATATAAATAATCAGTTTCCTCCGCTGACTTTTAACATTGGAATAAACCTTACCAATCCTCCGTATTACTTTGAACTATGGGATTATGATGCAGTAGGTTCTAATGACTTCGGAGGGAGTTATTCTATTTCTCTTGTTAACGGAACTCAATCATATTCAGGTTCTGGAAATAGCGGGACATATAATATTACTGCACAAGGCAACTCTGCATTAGACGCTCATTGGGCAACTATGAAAATTTACGATTACTTTTTAACAAAATTCAGTCGTAACAGTTTTGATGGAGCAGGTTCCACAATTAAGTCATATATCCATTATGGAACTGAATATGAAAACGCCTTTTGGAATGGTCAATTCATGACGTTTGGAGATGGTGCAAGTACTTTTAGCCCTCTAACTTGTTTAGATGTAACCGGACATGAATTTGGTCATGCGGTAGTTGAATATAACGGCTTTGGCGGTTTAGATTATGAAGCAGAATCAGGAGCATTGAATGAATCATTTGCAGATATTTTTGGAACATGTGTAGAATTTTATGCTAAACCATCAACAGCAAATTGGACAGTTGGTGAAGATATTACAATGCAAAGCCCCTATTTTCTTCGGTCTTTATCAACTCCTAATAACGGGTTATCACCATTACCTGATACTTATCAAGGTCAATATTGGGAAGATATAAGTAATTTACAAAACGACCACGGCGGTGTTCACACAAATTCAGGTGCTATGAACTTTTGGTTTTATTTATTAAGTCAAGGAGGGTCAGGCACAAATGATTTTGGTAACTCTTATTCAGTTACCGGAATAGGCATAACTAAAGCTGAAAAAATCGCTTATAGAAATCTTACAAATTATTTATCTCAAAGTGCAACATACTATGATGCAATGATTGGTTCTTTACAAGCAGCAGAAGATTTATACGGTGCCGGTTCAATTGAATACTGGGCTGTTAAAGACGCATGGTATGCTGTAGGGTTGGGCAATACATCAAATAATGTTTACTGTAGCGGAGTAACTACACTTACGGATTCATACGGAACTATTGAAGATGGTAGCGGTAGTGCAAATTATTTAGATAATTCTGATTGCATGTGGTTAATTCAACCTGCAGGTGCTAATTCAATAACATTAAATTTCACAGAGTTTTCAACAGAGGACGGTTACGATAGTCTTTTAGTTTATGATGGTCCTGATACAAATTATGCTGTCTTAATGACATGGTGGGGCCCAACAATGCCTCCTCAAATAACTTCTTCTGATGGTGCTATGCTTATACGGTTTATGTCAGACGGTTCCGTTAATGAAACAGGTTGGTCTGCTAATTATACAACGACAGGTACTGCAACTTGTGACGGTGGCTCTCTTCTGACTACTCAAACAGGCTCATTTAACGAAGGTAGCGGTTCAGGTAACTATGGCAATAATCAAACTTGTTACTGGCTAATTGCTCCGCCTTGTGCCACTTCAATTTCCTTATCGTTCAGTGCATTCAATACAGAACAAGACTATGATGGTATAATCGTTTACGATGGTAATAATACAAATGCCACGCAACTTGGAGTATATACAGGCACATCGAATCCTGGTACAATAACATCAAGCGGTGGCGAAATGCTTGTCGTTTTTGTTTCCGACTTTAGCACAACAGCACCGGGATTTACAGCCAATTACACATCATCAGGTACGCCTTACTGTTCAGGAACCACTACAACCAATCTTGATTATGCATCGTTTGACGATGGAAGCGGAAGTAGTAATTACTGTAATAATGCTAATTGCAGTTGGTTAATACAACCGACGGATGCTACTTCTATAACTTTATTTTTTGACGAATTTGATTTAGAATCCCCTGCTGAAGATGGTACTATTTACGATGCGGTTAAAGTATATGATGGGGTTAATTCTTCTGCTCCTCTACTTGGGGTATTTTCTGGCAATAGTATTCCTTCTGCTGTATCTTCAACTGGAGGTTCATTGTTTGTTCAGTTTACTACTGACTTTTCTGAAACAAATTCCGGTTTTTCGGCATACTATCTTACCAATACAATTAATTATTGTAGTGGAAATACTGTTCTTACAAGTGTAAGCGGGAGTTTAACAGATGGTAGTAATGCTAGTCAATACGGCAATAATTCTGAATGTTCATGGTTAATACAGCCAACAAATGCACAATCAATAACTCTATCCTTTTCTCAGTTTACAACAGAACAAGATTATGACGGAGTTTTGGTCTTTGATGGTTCTGATACAACAGCAAATATATTAGGAACTTATACTGGCACTTCATTGCCGAGCCCAGTCACATCAAGTGGTGGGAGTATGTTTGTCTTGTTTTTAAGTGACCAATCTGTAAGAGATAATGGATGGAATGCATCTTATAGCTCTGTAATCACAGGCATTGAAACAGCAGAAATTAAAAATTTATTCCGTATTTATCCTAATCCTAATAAAGGAACATTTTTCATTGAATGCTCTGAATCAAATTGTATTGCGGAAATTTTTGATTTAACAAGTAAAAAAAGCTATTATAAATTAAATCTTGCTGTTGGTAAAAATGATGTTATGATTTCAAATCTTTCAACAGGTGTCTATATTTTAAAACTTCAATCGCTGAAAGGCTCTACGTATCAAAAACTTATAATTGAATAGAAAAAAGGCGGGCAATGCCCGCCTTTTTATTTTATTTTGTATTTTTGCACAAAATAATTATAGTAATGGAAACAAAATCTATCGAAATTAAATTTTCAAAAAAAGAATCTTCTTTTATTGTTACCTGTGAAAAAATATATTTTAAAAAAATTCAAATATTAAAAGGTAATATAAAAGCTATTAATTGTAAATTTCAATGCCAAAAGCCGTGCATTTCTTTTGGTAATAATATTGCTAGTCATGAAGAACCTTTTAAACCTGAAAACTATATTGATATTTATAGTCCTGTCATCAATGGAATATATTTATTGACCGAAGGATTTCCAAATGGTTGGTTTGATTTCTCTGGTAATACAGAAGGTGTGCCTATTTCTGCCCTTTATAAAAATGACAAGGAGGAAATTGATAATATTTTTGATTACAATTTCATCTTATTTGCAGATGTTCTTGTTAAGTAATTTTCTTTATTCTAATTGTTATCCTAAATGAAACAAGAAATAGTACATTATCTACATAAAAGTTTTGAGAGTGCATCTCATGAAAAGGATAATGTTGAATTTTGGTTTGCACGTGATTTACAGGAATTACTTGGATATACTCAATGGCGAAACTTCCAGATCGTAATTGATAAGGCAAAAACAGCGTGTAATAACGCAGGTCAAGCCATAGACGACCATTTTGCTGACGTCAGCAAAATGGTTGTATTGGGTTCAGGTTCAAAAAGAGAAATTGACGATATTATGCTCACAAGATATGCATGTTATCTGATAGCTCAAAATGGTGACCCAAGAAAAGACGAAATTGCTTTTGCAATGAATTACTTTGCCATTCAGACACGTAAACAGGAATTACTTGAACAACGCTTACAGGAATGGGAAAGAATACAGGCAAGAGAAAAGCTTTCAATTTCAGAAAAAGAACTTTCAGGTTTAATTTTTCAAAAGGGCATTGACGATATGGGCTTTGCACGTATTCGCAGTAAAGGAGACCAAGCATTATTTGGCGGAAAATCCACAAAAGACATGAAAGTGAAACTCAGTGTTCCTGATAATCGCCCACTTGCTGATTTTTTACCTACAATTACTATAAAGGCTAAGGATTTTGCGATAGAAATTACAAACTTTAATATTCGGAAAGAAGACCTTGACACCGAAACAAAAATTACATCCGAGCATGTTAAAAATAATAAAGAAGTAAGAGGTATTCTTCTGAAACGAGGCATAAAACCTGAAGAATTGCCCCCAGCAGAAGACATAAAAAAGATTGAAAGAAAAATAAAATCTGAAGACAAAAAGATAATGAAAGAAACCAAAAAACTAAAAAAGAAAAATGAATAAGCCAACGCTAAAGCATACACATTTGCAAGCCACACAAGCCTAAACACAAAACAAAGCTTGCAAAAGAGTATGCTTTTCCCAACCCTGAAAAAAACAAAAAATTCTCCACCTTAAAGAAAAATAAAACTTTGCCGACACACAGCCCAACAGTCAAAATGGAATGACAGAGCCGATTGAAAATATTAAAGGTATGTCGCTTGACAAGAAAGTAGGCCAGTTGGTAACATGCGGTATATTTTATTGCCGAGATAGTGCTGAAATCAACGGTTTTGGCTCGCTTCAAACTTTATCGTGGCTTGACAGTGACGTGCTCCGAAGTCGGCAACAAAAACATACCGCTGTCCGTTAGCGTTCATGCTAAAAAAGACAGCGACACCTTGACAACGAAGCGAGAAATATAAACGACATGACAGAAATAAAAGAAAAA
>MEOF01000056.1 GCA_001769505.1 Bacteroidetes bacterium GWF2_33_38 | reverse complement strand
ATTTGTCGTTTCGCTCTCTTTTGTTTCCATAACTCAACCCGTTTTTTAACTGTTATGACTCTTGCAAAAGCGTATTATTGCCTTGCTGGTAACTCATTTATAACCGTACCAAAGTTACGCAAATACAACCGAATTTGCTTGTATAATCCAACCTTTTGGTACGTTTTATTTTTTAAAGATAAAAAAGAAATCTTTATAAATCATCGAATGGTTTGTTTATTTTTTGTAAGTCAAAATTTATGAAAAAAATATGAAAAAAGACCTTTTGGGGAAACTGTTTCGTTTCAAAAATTTAGTTCTTCTATGGTGTGGGCAAGTCGTATGGCCGAAATATAAATTTGTTTTTCAGAAACATTTTTCATGTTTTCTGCATATTTTTCGGGAATCAAGATATCGGTTTCTTTGCTGTCTGAACCTTTAAGATTTCCGTCTAAATGGCCTTCTTTAATGGCTAACTCAAAACTTTCGATGCTCCATTTCCGAGGGTTATTTTCGAATTGTAAATTGTTGCTTGTATTCTTTTCCGAAATTTCGTTTGCATATTCTACAACTCCTTTGTACTGTTTGCTTTTTCCGAGTACATTATCCCAAAGCGAATGCAAGTTTATCGTCGATTTTCCATATTTAAAATAAATTCGGTTTCCGCCTTTATCTCCATCGGTATATGTGTCGTTAAATAATGAGGCACAATGCATTGGCTGATGCACATCGCCCACCAAATGTATGAGCCATGCAAGATAAATTGCTCGAGTTTTTAACGACTCCTTTTTATCGTTAATGATATTTTTTGCATTTTCGATTGCCCAAACTACATCGGGTTGTTTGCTGCTGCTGTTTAGCGTTGTATCGTGTTTATCGGGAAATTGTATTTTGTAGGTTACATAATGCCATTCCGATTCGTTCATTCGGTGATTCGGATTTCCTTTCCACTTTATTTCGTCAGCCCAAATGCTAGCTTTCATAAAAATATAGGTGCCAAACGAAACATCGTTTTCCCAGCCGTTGTAACCATTTTTCCAAACCGTTTCGTAGTCGGGATGATTTTTTAACAAAGTCAACGCACTATCACGGTCAGCTGGCGAAAGTTTATTGTAGGTTATCGATGCCATTATCATGTGCCCGCGTCCGTTCCACGCTTGTGAGTTCGAAAAAAAAACAAGAGCAATAATAATATTGATAAAAACCGTTTTAATCATCTTTGAGTTTATCAAGTTAGTAAAGTCCATCAAGTTTGTAAAGTTCGTAAAGCCAATATGCAATTAGTAATTAGTAACTTGCAATTAGCATATTAGCACATTATCTTCTTCCTTGTGCCTTTTTTCCAATTAAACATACCATTTTTCTTTATCGCTTTTGCTAGTAGCTTTAATGTCGCTTGCTATTTCGCCAATGGTAGTTTTTTCAAAAACTTCATAAATATGATCTCTCAAAATTCCTGATTTTTTATGTAAGGGACATTTATCCTTATTTTCTACTTTTCCTTCGCAAATTTTTAAACCCATAAAACAGTCTATAAATGAGTCTGTTCCATCAATAATCTTAACAATATCTAAGATACAAATTTCATTAGGATCTTTAAGAAAAATAAAACCGCCATTGGGTCCTTTGTACGAACTAAGCAATTTATGTTTAGCTAATTGCTGCATAATTTTTCCTAAAAATGGCGAAGGAATTCCTAAATCATCTGAAATTTGCTTTATTCCTATTCTTTGGCTTCCATCTGTGTTTACAGCTAAATATACCAAAGCTCTTATTCCGTATTTGCATGTATTTGATAACATCGTACAAAGTTTAATTTTTGGTTAAATTAATAAAATATTTGTAGGTATTTTAATCTGCTAATAAAATATTTTTTTCTTTTTAATTAAGCTTGAAAATGAAAGTCGGTAAAACCTAGGCATTTGGCGTTTTTTTCCGAATATGTTTTTTGCAAATATGTTTATAAATATATTTTTGAAAAAGCCATTTGCAAAATCGAATCGAATTCTTTTTGACATAGCAAAAGTCCAAAATTCGAATGATATTTTTTCTTTTCGAGCAACTAAATTTTCGTTTACAAAATCAGCTCTATTATGAAGCAATAGATTGTTAATTGGAATTTTTACGGGACAAATCTCGGCACATTTTCCACACAAAGTAGATGCAAAACTGAGATGCGAATAGTCTTTTTTTCCTTTTATGAACGGAGTAATCACCGAACCAATCGGTCCACCGTACATCGAATCGTATGTATGTCCACCTACGGTTCTAAAAACCGGACATTCGTACAAACAAGCTCCACATTTTATACATTTTAAAGCTTGATATTGATGTTCGGTTGCCAAAATATCGGTTCGACCATTGTTGAGTAATACTAAATATACTCTTTCGGGACCATCGAGTTCCCCTATTTTTCTGGGTCCAGTAATTATTGAATTATAAACCGTAACTTTTTGCCCTGTGCCGTGTGTCGAAAGTAAAGGCCAAATTTGGTTCATATCGTTAATCGAAGGAATCAGTTTTTCGATTCCGGCTATTGCAATATGAATTTTAGGAAAAGAGGTCGATAGCAATGCATTTCCTTCATTTTCAGTCAAGGCAATTCCGCCAATATCGGCAATTAAAAAATTAGCTCCACTGATTCCAACATCAGCCGAAACAAATTTTTTTCTAAGTTTTTGTCGTACAAATTCGGTTAGTTCTTCGGGCTCAGCATTTTGCTTAAAAGAAAATTTTTCGTAAAACAAATCAGCAACATCTTGCTTCGATTTATGCATGGCAGGCGAAATTAAATGGTATGGTTTTTCGTTTGCCAATTGAACAATGTATTCACCTAAATCGGTTTCGAGAACTTCAATATTGTTTTTTTCTAAAAATTCGTTCAAATTAATTTCTTCGGTTGCCATCGATTTGCTTTTAACAACCGTTTTTGCTTCGTTTACATTGAATATTCGTATAATTTCGCTCAATGCTTGTTCAACAGTATCAGCCCAAATTATTTTACCACCGTTTTTAGTAAAATTGCTTTCAAACTCTTTTAAATATTTATCTAAATTTTCAACCGTGTGTTGTTTGATGTTCGAAACATTTTGGCGAACTAAATCAAGATTTATAAATTGTTGTTTGCCTTTTACAACAGCACTTCGGTATTTACCAATATTAAAATCGATAATTGTTCTATGCTTTGTATCAAAAGCCTTTTGTTCTGAATCTTTTATAAATTGTTGTTTTTTGTTCATTGTTTTAACAAGCTAATTTTATTTCGTGAAATATTTGTGGGCTTCGATAACATTTATCGTTTTATTTTTTTCAACAAAATTGTCGTTTTGATTCAACGTTACAATTGTACCGAATGGTAATTTGAAAAAATCCATAGCTTCGAATAAACCTGAGGTTTCTCTTTCGAAATTATCGTTATTTAACATGTAACACACTTGAACCAGCTCAATCGGTTTTCCGTTTTCAAATACAATAAAATCGCATTCTTTGTTTTCGCTGAAATAAAATATTTCAGAATATTTTCGACGTAAATGCAAAAAAACTAAGTTTTCGAATTTTTGTCCAATGTCATCAGTAAACGATATTGAATTAATTTGAATCATTCCATTATCAATCGAATAAACTTTTCGAGGGTTAATCGATTGTGATTTTAACGAATAACTGAATCGATGAATAAAGAAAAATAAATATGAAGTTTCTAAATGCGATAAATATTCTAAAACTGTTACAGTTGAACCAAAACCAAATTGTTTTTTTAGAGCTGTTCCTGTTATTCTATTTCCTATGTTTGAAATAAGAAATAAAGCCAAGCGTTGTAAGGTTTTATAATCGCGTATTCCGTATCTTACTGAAATATCTCTTATTAAAATATCATTAAATAATTGTAACAATATTTCCTTTTCGCCTGTTTTTAGATATTCGGGGAAACCGCCATCATTCATATAATTCGATAAACTTTCAACCGAATTTTCTAAATTTTTAAATGTTATGTATTCAACATATGAAAATGGAAATAATTCATATCCAATGTGCCGTCCAGTTAATTTTGTTCCAAGTTCACGGCTCAATAGCGAAGCATTAGAACCTGTGATATAAATTTTATACGATTCATCTAATTTTTGACGCACATATTTTTCCCATTCATCAATTATTTGAATTTCGTCAAAAAATAAAACTTTTTGGTTTGTTTCTCTTATTATTTCATCAAGTTTTATCCAATCAAATTTATCAAAATCAGCAATGCGAGGATCGTCAAAATTTATAAAAAATGCATCTTTATAATTTTTATTCATTTGTTGCAACAGCAACGTACTTTTGCCGCATCTTCGAATTCCTGAAATAATATGAGCATGTGTTTTTATTGATTTTAGCGAACTAAGTGTTTTTCTCTTCATCCCATCGCTATGCTGTAAATAAAAAATTTGCTGGAGTTCAATTATTTGTTTTAAAACTGATTTTAATAACATAATTAAATTATTTATTCATTACAAATGTACAATATTATTCATTATAAATGTACAAATGATTATAAATAATTATTTTACGGGTATTTTTTCGATTCTTGTTGTATGTCTTCCTCCTTCAAAAGAAGTATTCATAAATGCATAAATTATTTTTTTTGCTTCGTCAAAACTAATAAAACGAGCCGGCATGGCACAAATATTTGCATCGTTGTGCAAACGGGCTAATCTGGAAATTTCTTCTGTCCAACACAAAGCCGAACGTACACCTTGATGTTTATTTGCAGTAATATTAATTCCATTTCCACTTCCACAAAGAGAAATTCCAAAAGCTACCGTTTTATTTTCGACTGCAAAGGCTAGTTTGTGTGCAAAATCGGGATAATCGCAACTATCGGTTGAATAAGTTCCAAAATCTTCAATCAAAAAACCTTGATTTTGCAACATTTCTTTAATTTTTTCTTTATATTCGTATCCGGCATGATCGCACGCCATTCCTATTTTTTTGGTTTTCATTTACTTAGCTTTATTAACAATTTATTAAATTTATTATCTTTTGTTTTTCAATTAGTTAGCTAAATTAAAATTAACTATCTATTTAAATATCAATGCATCAAATTTTATCACAAAAATAGTTAATAGATTGTTAATTTCTGGTAAATAGTTTTAATAAAAATAATTTGATTTTTCGATTGCAATATTGTTTCTAAAAATAATTTGATTTAAAAAATAAATTTTCTACTAATTTAGCTTATTATTTAAAATTGAAATCAACATTAATTATATGTTAATAAACTAAAAAGTAATTAAGAATTAAAGGTATTAACAAGCTGTTAAATACTTAATTTTTTTATTGATTTTCAATATATTACTATATTAAATTAATGTTCATAAACTTGTAATTAAATGTAGTTTTTTAACAAACAAAACAAAATGAAATATTTATTCTAACACAATTAACAGGATATATTCATTATCATATTTCTTTTAAATTTATATAAAATATAATATATATATTGTATGACTAATAAGTTCGAAAATTCAAAATTGGTTTCTGAAATTCAAAAACTAAAATTACAAAAAAATGCAGTAATACTTGCTCACTTTTATCAAAATCCAGAAATTCAAGATATAGCTGATTATATAGGTGATAGTTTACAACTTTCGCAAATTGCTGCCGAAACCAAAGCCGATATAATTGTTTTTGCTGGAGTGCATTTTATGGCCGAAACGGCTAAAATTCTTTCGCCCGATAAAAAAGTTTTATTGCCCGATTTAGAAGCTGGATGTTCGTTAGCCGATTCTTGTAAAGCCGATGATTTTGCAAAATTTAAAGCTAAAAATCCAAATCATTTGGTTATTTCGTATGTAAATACAACTGCCGAAATAAAAGCAATGACCGATATAGTATGTACCTCATCGAACGCTTTGAAAATTGTTAATAGTTTACCAAAAGACCAAAAAATTATTTTCGGTCCCGACAGAAATCTTGGAAATTATATAAATAGCGTAACCGGACGCGAAATGTTACTTTGGGATGGTGCATGTCATGTGCACGACGATTTCTCGTTAGAACGAATTTTAGAGCTAAAAAAACAACATCCTAATGCAAAGATTATAGCTCATCCCGAATGTCAAAAGCAAATTTTAATTGTTTCCGATTATATTGGTTCTACAGCTGATTTATTAAAATTTACGAAAACCGATTCAGCTAAAACATATATTGTTGCTACAGAATCAGGAATTTTACATCAAATGCAAAAATCAAATCCAACTAAAACGTATATTCCTGCACCGCCAAACGATGCTACTTGTGCTTGCAACGATTGTAAATATATGAAATTGGTTACGCTCGAAAAATTATATAATTGTTTACTAAACGAAAACAACGAAATTTTTGTTGATGAAATAATACAGCAAAAAGCTCGAAAATCAATTGTTAAAATGTTAGAACTTTCGGCTACGTTTAATTTATAATACTGATACAATAATATAATGAAAGCAATGATATTTGCCGCTGGATTAGGCACCCGTTTAAAACCACTCACCAACAACAAGCCTAAAGCTTTAATTGAAGTTAATAATATAACTATAATTGAGCGAATTATTAAACGATTTATTGAAGCAAATATTTGTGAAATTGTAATCAATGTTCATCATTTTCCTGAAAAAATATTGGAATTTTTACACCAAAACAAAAACTTTGGTATTGACATAGTTATTTCTGACGAAACTGATTTATTATTAGAAACAGGCGGAGGTTTAAAAAAAGCATCTTGGTTTTTCGACGACAATAAACCGTTTTTTGTTCACAATGCCGATGTGCTTACAAATTTATCCTTGTCTCAAATGCTCGATTTTCATGTTAAAAATAAATCGCTGGCAACTTTAGCCGTTAGAAATAGAAAGACTTCGCGATATTTTTTATTCGATAACGAATCAAAACTTTGTGGATGGCAAAACACCGAGAAAAACGAAATCATTCATACTCGTTCATATACGTCAGTAAATCAGCTTGCTTTTAGCGGAGTACAAATTATATCGCCAGAAATTTTTAACTATTTAAATCAAAAAGGTCCATTTTCGATTACAAAATCGTATATCGAATTATCGAAGTCGAATATTATTTCAGCTTATCAACACGACAACGATTTTTGGTTTGACATTGGTACACTCGAAAAACTCAATATTGCAAACGAATTTTATAAAAAACTCGAAAAATGAAAAAAATAATATTTTCTGTTATTATAAGTATTTTCTGTTATCATCTTTATTCACAAGATTTACAAGAAATTACAGGCTTTGGAACCAATCAAGGAAATTTAAAAATGTATGTTCATGTTCCAACAAATTTGCAAACTTCTGCTCCAATTGTGGTTGCATTGCATGGATGTACGCAATCGGCAATTGATTGTTCAAACACAACCGGTTGGAATGAATTATCTGACAAATACGGTTTTATTGTTTTATATCCTGAGCAACAATACGCAAACAATTCAAGCTATTGTTTTAACTGGTTTTTACCAGCAGATCAAGAAAGAAACAGCGGTGAACCGGCTTCGATTATCGAAATGATTGAACATTTAAAAACGAATTATACAATTGATTCTACAAAAATATATGTAACAGGTTTATCGGCAGGAGCTGGAATGTCGAATGTTTTGCTGGCTTGTTATCCTGATGTTTTTTCGGCTGGGGCTATAATGGCGGGAACGCCTTATAAATCGGGAACAGATATAACCACAGCTTATTACGCTATGAACGGCTTGATTGATAAATCGGCTACCGAATGGGGAAATATCGTTCGAAATGCTTACTCAACTTACGATGGAAATTATCCAAAAGTTTCAGTATTTCATGGCTTATCAGACAATACCGTAAAGCCTCAAAACATAAACGAAATTATTGAGCAGTGGACAAATGTGCACGCTACCGACGCTGTTGCAGATGAAGCAAACAGTAATTTTTTTGATAATTTGTACACCGAACAAACAATTTTCTCGAAAAACACGGATACAATTATGGTGGTTTACAAAATTTCGATCATGGGACACGGAATATCGGTCGATACAGGAACTTGTTCGTATCAAGGTGGAACAGCCGAAATATATTCGTACAATATGAGATTTCACTCTACCTATTGGGCGGCACGATTTTTTGAGCTTATTCCCTTGCTTAGCATCAACGGAAATAGTTTTGTAAACGAAAGCGAAACAAATCTTACTTATTCGGTTAACAATGTTTCGAGTTCTACTTTTGAATGGATTTTTCCGGCAGGAGTACAAATTGTCTCGGGACAAGGTACCAAGTCGCTTGTGGTAAATTGGGGCAGTAGCAGTGGATATATTTCGGTAGTCGAAACCGATTCAGAAGCTTGTACAAATCCACCGATTTATAAAAAAGTAAGCATTGGAACATCGGTAGATGCTCAAACATTAGACAATGATTTTAAAATTATTTATTCGAAAAACGATAAAACATTTTTGTTAAAATCATTTTCGACTGACGATACATATTACAAAATTGTAAGCATTGACGGAAGAATTCTGAATGAAGGCACTTTTCGAAACGAAACAAAACTAAACATTCATCAAGCTGAAGGAATTGTGATTGTAAACATTGTTAATGATAAGAAGGCGATTAGTAAAAAAATTATTTTGTAAAAAGTAGATTTCTCACAGGAAGTTCGAAATGATAATTATTTATTTCATATAAAAAGCTGATGGAGATAGAATGTTTGTAGGAGGCAACATCACATCTGTTTGGTAGAAAAAAGAACAAGAAAAAAATAAATTCTTTTACTTTTTCCTTAGATGAAAAAGTAACAAAAAATCAAGGCAAAACGATGCTACCACGCACAAACCCAACGCCGGCTCGCCGTTTTGCCGTGCCACCGCCCTTTTTGTACAGAAGTAAATTTATGATTGTACGATGTTGCTTAAAACTTAAACAGTCTCCTGAACAGATATGGTGATAACACCAACAAAGGCGTAAAAAATTTAGTTTGTGATTACAATGGTTCTGTATATTTTTATATAGCACTATTAATCAATAGATTGCTTAACTACTTTCACAATGACGTAACTTGAAGACAACTAGCTACTTCGTCGTTGCGAGGAACGAAGCAATCTCAAAATATACCGAACTATTATGATTATTAAGAGGTTGTTTTACAAATATTTAAAATTTAGATAAATTTGAAATCAGTTTTACCCCAATCCTAAAGGGAGCCTGATTTTCTTTGCTGTGCCAACACACTTTTTGTGCAGAAGTAAATTTATTGATTGCGAGTTGTTGCTTGAGGTTAATGCTTTCAAGAGAAACACCTGACAGAGGTAGAAAAATTTGACTTTATTGCGGGTATTTACTATTTTTGGATGTATATACGCAATTATTAGATGAAAGCAAGTAAGATTTCTCACAAAGGCGAAAGTCGGATAAAGATTGAATTTCCCTACAACGATGAACTTTCGCAAAAATTAAAGCAAATTGAAGATGCAAAATGGAGTAGAACGCAAAGTGCGTGGCATATTCCGTACACGGCAAGTGCATTTAATAAATTAAAAAAGTTGTTTCCTGATATTGAATATCCGGTGAAAAAAACTGAAATTGAAATTGGAGAAAACATTGAGACCAGAGTTAATAAACCGATTGGAAATAAAAAGGTTTCGATTACCATATTTGATCAAAAAATAATTGTTAAATTACCTAAAAACGAAGCCGATAGTTGCTTTTTGCGAGGAATTAAATTCAGTCGATGGGATAATGGTGCTATGTGCTGGATAGTACCTAATTATAAAACAAATTCGGACTTATTGAAAGAGTATTTCGAATCAAGAATTTATGAATTAATTGATGAAACGAAGAAAGAAAATATTTATAGAGAGAAGAAGCATTACACAATTCATAAGAACGAAGTTTTGTTGATTAAAACAAAGTCAAATCGTATAAAAATTATTTCGCATTTCGATAGAAATTTCGGCAGTTTTGTGAAACAAATTCCTTTTAATAAATGGGATGTAAACAATAGTTGGTGGACTATACCTTACTCTGAAATTTTTTTGAATAAAATTACTGAATTTGCTAAAAATCTGAATTTTAATGTGAAGTTTGAAGAAGAAATTGATACGAATAAAAGTTCAAAAATTTCGTTTTTTGACATTCCTAATTATAAATATTGTCCGCAAGAATATACTGATAAATTAATAGAGTTACGATATAGCGAGCAAACCATAAAAACGTATAAATCGTGTTTTGAAGAGTTTATAAATTATTATCATAAAATTGATATTGATTTGATTGATGAAAAGATGATTAGTAGCTTTTTGCGATATTTGGTTGTAGAACGAAAAGTATCGACATCGTTTCAAAATCAAACTATAAATGCTATAAAATTTTATTACGAAAAACTAAAAAAGGGTGAGCGAAAACTCTATTACATTGAACGTCCAAGGAGAGAAAAAACATTACCAACAGTTTTGAGCGAAGAGGAGGTGACTAAAATTTTAAATTCGATTGACAACATTAAGCACAAAGCAATTTTAATGACGATTTATTCGGCAGGATTGAGGATTAGTGAGGTTTTGAAATTGAAAATTAAAGATATTGACTCGCAACGAATGCAAATAAAAATTGAGCAATCGAAAGGTAAAAAAGATCGCATAAGCATACTTTCGAATAAAAATCTTGAAGTTTTACGACTATATTTTTTAAAATATAAACCAAAAGTTTGGTTATTCGAGGGTCAAAATGGAGAACAATATTCGCAAAGAAGTATTCAAAACATTTTGAAAACGGCGGCGGTAAAAGCAGGAATCAAAAAATATGTAACGGTTCATACATTGCGACATAGTTTTGCGACGCATTTGTTAGAAAATGGAGTTGATTTGCGATATATACAGAGTTTGTTAGGACATTCGAACTCAAAAACGACCGAAATATACACGCATATAACAACCAAGGGGTTTGAAAATTTAAAAAGTCCATTGGATAAGTTAAATATTTTGTAAATTAGTTATTTAAAAATTGCTAAAGCGGTTTTTAATTTTTAAGTTTGTTATTGAAGTATAAAAATTTGAAAATCGATAGATATAAAAATGCAACATTTACAAACCATAAAAATCGCAAGTATCTGTTTATGTGTTGATATTCAAAAACATATACAAAATAGATATATTGAAGATACCCGCAATATGCGGGTATACATATGTTACAGGCAAGCGTAAAGACCGACACGACAACGAAATAGTAAGACTGAAATTGAATATTTAAAAAATGGCAATAATTGATATAGATTTTGACTTTCGACAAGACAGTAAGTGCGGCGACCCTGACACAGACAGTCAAAAATTGTATGAAGCCCACAAGTTTTTATGGAGTAAAGAATTGCCTAATGGAAAAATATTTACTTTGGAAATTAAAGGTGACAGTTATGGCAGATTTCTAATTAGAAACAATTTGTGTATGAACTTGTCAAGCGACAGGATGTGTCCGCATTTTGACGGAAAATATAGCAATAAATTTGACGGTTGGCTTTCTGACTTGGAAAAAGAAGAACTCAAACATAAAGTTCGGACAATTGGCGGACATATAGTTTTTCCTGCCCATAAAAAGAATGGATTCACAATTAATCAAGCCAGAGGTGTTAGCAGAATAATTTGCGACAGGTTTGATTTGACATTGGAATGTATTAGACGTTTTTACAGAGACGAAGAAAGCCCACTTTCAAAGACCTTAACAAACTACAAAGACTTTTTTGACTTATTTATTGACTTCAAAGGTTATGTTGACTTCTTTCATTTACAAGACTTTATTGACCAACAAGAACAAGTTGAATTTTCTTTACCGTTTGACAATTTCAACAGACCACCATTACCTCAAACTATTGACGAGTATAAGCAATACAAAGAGCATACTATAGATTTAATGAAAAAAAGAAACAAAAGGATTTTAGAAAATTTATACCAAATCAATTAGGGTTTTTATGAAAGGTTTTGGAAACATCGGACGAAAAGAACGCCAGCCTGTAACATCAGCTACCCGTCAAGTGCGGCAACAGTGGTTTTCTGTGTGCATCTTTCCGCCCGGGCTGCTTTTCGGCTTGACAGGAAATCGCCCGCAATCCGCACCTGCGTGTAGCTTCCTACGTTACCAGCAAGGCAATAATACGCTTTTGCAAGAGTCATAACAATTAAAAAACGGTTTGAGTTATGGAAACAAAAGAGAGCGAAACGACAAATTTGGACAAAAAAAGATTTAGTTTTTGCCACCGCACATTAAGAGAAAAAAACTGTTTCGACACACACATCAAGAGTCAAACACCCCCCTTCAATTATTTGCACAAGTTATTTTTGTTAGACTTTGGTTTCTCGCCGTAGCAAAAGCATTTAGCAAATAAAAATCACTCTAAAAGCATTTAAAAAGAACAAAAATAACTAAAAACAAAAAACAGAAATGAAAAAATATATACTAACAATTGGAATAGCGATACTCTCAATCGTGAGTTTTGCACAGATTAAAGTTCATGACAATGGAAATGCAATAATTGGGTCAACGTCAACCCCATCGAGCGGATATAAATTTCAAATAGTAGGACAATCTGCATTTACAGCTACCAATACCTCTATTACATCGGCGGCGATGATTAGAGGAAATAATGGTTATTCAACTGCGACTACTCCAGATTTTACATATTATGGAGATACTACAACAGGAATTTTTCACTATGCCCAGAGCATATTAGGTTTTACAACAGCAGGCTCAGAAAAAGCAAGATTCCACTCAAACGGGAATTTTGGGGTTGCAACTACTACACCGCCTGCACGTTTTACTATTTACAGCGGAAAATCTAACAGCACAGGATTATCTGTAAAAAATGGAGATGTTGACCTGATACTTACAGAAGACATTGATGCAAATGCAGGAAAAATACAGGTAATGAAGGAAGGTTCTGCTTCTACTATTGGAACAACTCCATATGACCTGCTACTACAACCACAGGGAGGAAAAACAGCAATTGGCACAACCAGCCCCACAAACAATTACCTACTAACAATGCTAACAAACGGCACCTTAGCAAATGGTTTGAATTTAACATTGTCAGGAGCCACCACCACCGCCTACGGACTTAATATTACCACCAGCAACTCAAAATATAGAGGAATA
>MEOF01000055.1:10923-97032 GCA_001769505.1 Bacteroidetes bacterium GWF2_33_38 | reverse complement strand
GATAATGGATGTACACAGATTGATTCAGTTGAAATTACCGCTCCAGATGAAATAACGATAAATATTATTTCACAATCCGACGCCTTATGTTATGGCGAATGCAATGGCGAAGCTTTGGTAAGTATAATTGGTGGAACATCACCATACGCAATTGATTGGGAAAACGGAGAAAATGGTACGAGTGCCGATTCATTGTGTGCAGGAATAACAAACATACTTGTAACCGATGCAAATACTTGTTCAGAGGTTGATTTTGTGAATATTGGAGAACCAGACGAAATTACGGTAACATTTGATATTATAAATTCTAATTGTAATCAAGCCGACGGAGCAATTGATGCAACTATTATTGGGGGACAAGCTCCTCTCGAATATCTTTGGTCAAGCGGAGAAACGACGGAAGATTTGCTTAATATATCGGCTGGAGCTGATACGCTCACAGTTACTGATGTTGCTGGATGTTTTGTAGCTGAAATTGCATTGGTTTCTGATGCAAATGCAGGAACAATTACTTTCGAAGATATTTTGCACAATCTCTGTTATGGAGATACTTCTGGTCAGGTGATTGCTGTGATAACTGGCGGTACTAGTCCGTTTGTTTACGACTGGGGAAGCGACAGTTTTAACGATTCTTTAGCTTATAATTTAGGTGCAGGAACTCATAATGTAATTGTTGAGGCAATTGATGGTTGTATATCAACAGCATCAGTTGATATTACAGAACCTTCAGAAATAAATATTTCAGGCACCCTTACCAATGTTTCTTGTTTTGGAGTATCTGATGGAAAAATTGTCTTGTCGATTTCAGGCGGTACAAGTCCATATACTGTTTTATGGAACAATGCTGAAATAACCACTACGATTACGGATTTAACCGCAGGAAGCTATTGCGTAACGGTAACTGACGATAACGGATGTCAAAAATCAGCTTGTTTTACGATTTCTGCTCCGTCTAGTGGAATATCAATAAGTTTCATCGCTCTTGATAACGAATGTTATGGTGTTAACGAAGGCGAAATAGATGCAATGATTTCGGGAGGAACTCCTCCATATACTTTTTTATGGAGTAGCGGAGAAACAACGGAAGACATTAATTCATTGTACGCAGGTGTTTACGTTGATTATGTTACCGATTCAATGGGTTGTATGTTTGTTGATAGCGTAGAGATTACTCAACCTGACGACATTGTATTAAGTTATAACATTGTTAACTCGCATTGTACATTCTCTGATGGCGAAATCACAGTAAGTGCAACAGGAGGAAACCCGGATTATACCTATCTGTGGGACTCAAATGCAGATGACCAAGTTGCGGCCCACGCAATTAACTTATCATCAGGCACTTATCAATTAACAGTTACTGATAATCTTGGTTGTGAAAAAGAAGGCTCAGCTTCAATTTCTGATGTCGATGCCGGAGTTATTACCTTTGAAAATGTTGTCCATAATCCTTGCTTCGGCGATACAATTGGTCAAGCGATTGCTGTTATTACCGGAGGAGCTTCGCCATATTTATATAATTGGAATTCAGACTTTAACGATTCATTGGCATATAATCTTGCTGCAGGAAATTACACAGTAACTATTACAGACTCGGGTTCTTGTGTAAGTATTAATTCGGTAACGATTACCGAACCAAACGTGTTAGATGTTTCATTTGCAATAACTGACGTTACTTGTTTTGGCTTAAATAATGGAAAAATTGTTGCTACTGTTACCGGAGGAACTTTACCATATTCATATACTTGGAATCCTAGTGGAAACACATCAACTATTTCAAGTTTAAGTGGAGACACATATTATTTAACGGTTGAAGATGCACACGATTGTCTCTTATCTGATAGTGCTTTAGTCATTGAACCACTTTCCGGTTTGACGAGCTCTATTATTGGGACAGGCGTTCTCTGTCCTTCAGAAAATAATGGGCAAGCGAATTTAACGGTGTCTGGTGGTACAACTCCATATTCTTTTGTTTGGACAAGTGGAGAATTTACCGAAGATGCAGATGAATTAACTTCCGGCTGGAACAATGTAACAATAACCGATGATAATGGTTGTACAAAAATTGACAGTATTGAAATATCATCTCCTCTTCCACTTTCTTTAGCAACTACAAATGTTTTAAGTTCTCATTGTACTTTTTCCGATGGTGCGGCTACGATTGTTGCCAGTGGAGGTACGCCTTCATACTCATACGAATGGTCAACAGGGCAAACTACTAATACGGTTGATACGCTTCATTCAGGAATCTATATGGTTACTGTTAGTGATTTTAATTCTTGCCGAGACTCTATAAATGTATTGATTAGCGACTTAGATGGATTTATCACATTTACAGATGTTCAACACAACCCTTGCTTTGGATATGAAATAGGCGAGGCAACGGCTGTGATATCTGATGCAACAGCTCCTTATACTTATAGTTGGACTCCTAACTTATATACGAATGCCGATAGTTCAACTTATTCAGACTTGCCTGCAGGTGTTTATTTTATCGAAATCTTAGATTCTTCAAATTGTTTAACGGTTGATTCAATTTATATCAATCAACCCGATTCAACCATTTTGACGTTTAATCCAACTAATCCAACTTGTTTTGGAATAGAAGATGGAAAAATAGATTTAACGGTTACGGGCTCTTCAACAAGTTTCTCATATTTATGGTCAAACGGAAAAGTTATTCAGGATATTTTTGATTTAGCTGAGGACACTTATACTGTTACAGTTACAGATGGTAATGGCTGCGTAAGCGTTGATAGCGTTAGTTTAGTTGAACCAACTATTTTGGAGGCTAGTCTTTTAAACACGGTCGATAATTTATGTTATGGCGATGCAAATGGAGTAATTAATCTAGCGGTTAACGGAGGTACGCCTCCTTATGAATTTGAGTGGTCGGATAATCAAACGTCGATTTCTGCAATTAATTTAACGGCAGGAAATTATGAAGTTACAGTTAGCGATGCTAATGGATGTTTTATAATTTTAGATACTGCCATTTATCAACCAGCCGAAATTTTGGCAACATTTACCAATAATTCTGCTTATTGTGGTTCTTGTGTAGGAGCTTCTTCTGTAAGTGTTTCAGGTGGAATTTCTCCTTATACTTACGATTGGTCAAACGATTCTACGAACTCTTCGATTAGCGGATTGTGTGTTGGGTTTTACCACTTAACGGTTACCGATGCAAATGCTTGTACATCAACCCAAACAATTGAAATTAATGACACATCAAGTGTTGCCGTTTCAATTATCGATTTGAATCCAATTAGTTGTAATGGCGTTTGCGATGCAAGTGTTACTGTTGAAGCCGATGGCGGTACAACTCCATACGTTTATACATGGTCTACACCAATAACGGATACTGGATTTTCCGCAGACTCTCTTTGTGCTGGAACATACTATGTAACCGTGGTTGACGATAGTTTATGTTCCGATGCTGCTGAAATCGTAATTCAAGACGTAAATGTATTAAGTGTTCAACTCATAACAAGTAATATAAGTTGTAATGGTTTATCTGACGGAAGCGTTTTCGCTTATATTACAGGAGGAACGCCGGATTACTCTGTTTCATGGTCAGTTACCGGAAACGACACAATTATTAGTAACCTTATAGCGGGAACTTATTACCTAACCGTTTCTGATGAAAACAATTGTACTTTTATTGATAGTACAGAGGTAATAGAGCCAATGGAACTAACAGCTTCTATTGTAAGTTCTGACGATGTTACTTGTTTTGGTTTATGTAATGGCTCGGCAACAATTTCTGTAGCAGGCGGAACATCTCCATATACATATTTGTGGGAAAATGATGAAACTAGTCAAACGGCAAGTGCTTTATGTGCAGGAATCATAAATGTTACGGTTACCGATGCAGGAACTTGTATTTACGCAGAGAATGTAACTATTCTTGAGCCTGCCGAAATCGTAGGAACTTTTAGTAATTTAACTCAGGTATCGTGTAATGGAGGAAACGAAGGAACTGCGACAATTTCAGTTACTGGCGGCACTTCTCCATATTCATATTTATGGAACGATGTGCTTCATCAAGATTCAACAACAGCAATCAATTTGGTTGCAGGATTATATACCGTTTCTGTTCAAGATTTTAACGGTTGTATTGATACAAGCATGATTGAAGTAATCGATACCTCGAATCTAAGCCCTGTTGTTTCTTCAATAACCGACGCAACTTGTTATGGAAACTGTAATGGCGAAGCTGTTATTTCAACAACTGGAGGAGCTCCTGCATATTCATATATTTGGTCAACCGGAGATAATACAAGTACGGTTAGTGATTTGTGTGCTGGAATGCATTTTGTTACCATTTATGATAGTAATTTATGTAGCAGAGTAAGAATTGCTGATATTTCTAGTCCAGACCCAATTGAGGTTGTAAGTGAAATTAAGGGAATAACTTGTAATGGCGAATGTGATGGCGAGATTACTTTACATGCTTCTGGCGGTGTTGCTCCGTTTACATATCATTGGATTAGCTTGCAAACTCCTCCTGAAGATTCAGTCTCTGTTGGACTTTGTGAAGGTAATTATTTAGCAAATATTCAGGATAACAATGGTTGTTTGTATTTTATATCCGATTCTATTGAAATAATTACTCCAAGCTTAATTTCTACCTCATACACTACAAATCTGACAACTTGTGAAAATTCAACATTTGATGGAGATATTAATTTGACAGTTTTGGGAGGGGTTCCTCCATACACATATTTATGGAATCCTGATAGTTTAACTACGCAAGATTTACACAATATTGCTTCGGGATATTATAGTGTAACAATTAGCGATGAAGCAGATTGTATTTTGCAAATTGATTCAATAACTGTAAATGCAAACATAATAATTATTGCTGATGCAGGACCTGATACTTCTATTTGTCTTGGGCAGTCAGTTCAATTATTTGGCTCCGGAGCCGATACATTAATTTGGACTCCAACTGAACTATTGAGTGACTCAAGCATTTCAAATCCTTTTGTAACCCCAATGGATTCAACAATGTTTATTTTAACAGCTAAAAATGTTTGTTACGATACCGATACGATGTTAGTAAATATTTACCCATTGTTAAATATCGAAGCAAGCGACGACGTTGAAATTTATTACGATGAAATTGCTGAAATTTCAGTTGATGGAGGAGATGAGCTTACCACTTATTATTGGACACCATCAACAGGGTTGAGTGATACAACAATTTATAATCCTGAAGCAACACCTGAAGAATCGACCTTATATTATGTGTTTACAACTAGTCAATATGGTTGCGTTCAGCACGACTCTGTTCTTGTAAGCATAATACCAAGAATTAAATTCCCTACCGGATTTACACCAAACGACGATGGAATTAACGATACTTGGATAATCGATTATTTAGATTATTATCCCGAAATCGAAGTTGAAATATTTAATCGTTGGGGAGAAAGTTTGTGGTATTCGAAAGGATATAACCAACCTTGGGATGGAACAACTGCAAAAGGAAAAATTTTACCGATGGGAACTTATTATTACATCATAAATGTAAATAATGATTATGAAAAACATGTGATTTCAGGACCAGTAACAATAATGAAATAGCTATGAGAAAATTTAATATAATACTAACACTAATATTGATTGTAAATGCTGCATTTTCACAACAAATGCAGCAATACACTCAATATGCACTGAACGATTTTATTAATAATCCTGCAGTCGCGGGGGTTGACGATTATTTTGTCGCTCGTTCAAATAATCGTTACCAATGGGTTGGGGTCGTAGATGCTCCCCGAACATATACATTAAGCATGTATGGTCCTCATAAAAGTAAAAGCATGGGATTTGGCGGGTATTTATTTAGCGATTTTACGGGTCCAACTTCAAGAACTGGGTTATATGGGTCTTATGCTTATAACCTTAAGATTGTAAATAACATTCGTCTTTCACTTGGCTTAACGGCTGGAGTTTTACAATATAAAATTGATGGTACAAAAGTTACGTTAAAAGATGATTTTGACCCACTCGATCAACAAGATTATATTGATTATGTCCCTGATGCTGGTTTTGGTGCACATCTTTATTCTGATAAATATTATGTTGGATTTTCAGCAAATCAATTATTGAGAAATAATATTAATTTTTATGAAGATACGTTGAGTGGCTTGAATCGATTAACAAATCACTTTTTTGTGGTTGCTGGATACAAATTTCCAGTAACTGATGTTATTACAATAGAACCGTCGGTTTTGGTTAAAGCAATGACAAAAGTTCCTGTTCAGATTGACTTTAGCCTTAAAGCTAGTTATATGAAAATGGCTTGGTTTGGCGTCTCGTATAGAACTTCCGATGCTATTGCTTTCATGATTGGATATGATCTTGATAGTCAGTTGATGATTGGCTATTCTTACGACATGATTATTTCTTCGGTTAAAAAGGCCAGTAGCGGTTCACACGAAGTAATGCTTGGAATTCGATTTAACAAAGCACGCAAAACAATGCCGATTTCGATAAGCAACGAATAAATGATGAAGTTTTTTTTAGTTAGTTTCTGTTTTTTATCTCTGTTTTTTATTTCGTGTAAACAGAACATAGAAAAACAAGCAATTCCATCAGATTTATTATCTAGAGACACCTTGATTCTGGTATTGGTAGATATTCATTTAGCTGATGCGATGGTTACAACATCGAATTTAAAAGATAATGAAAAACGTGATTTTTCATACTCTTGTTATAAGGCTGTTTTCGAAAAATATAATATTAAAAAAGGTCGATTTGATAATAGTTTAAAATATTATTCCCGTGATCCTAAATATTTGGACGTAATTTATGAAGACGTTCTCGTCGAAATGAGCGAACTTGAAGGAAAAAGTATGGTTAATGATGTATTTAAAGATGCAGCGAATACAAGTAAGTAATGCGAAAATTTTCAGCAAATTATATTTTTACATCAAACTCAAAACCGCTTAAAAACGGAATAATTGTATTAGATGATGACCATAAAATTATCGATATTATTGATACAAATGGCGATTTAAAAGAAATCGAAAATCTTGAATTTTATAACGGAGTAATTACTCCAGGTTTTATAAATACACATTCGCATATTGAACTATCATTTCTTAAAAATAAAATATCACCGCAATCAGGCATGACTTCGTTTGTGCAACAAGTTGAACAAAAAAGAGTGCTTGCACCAACTGAAATTGAAGAAAGCATTTTGCATGCTGATTTTGAAATGAAGAAAAATGGAATTGTCGCTGTCGGCGATATTTCAAATAATAATTCGAGTATTGCAATAAAAAGGAAGTCAAAATTACACTACCACACTTTTATTGAGGTTTTTGGAATTAAAAATATTCCTGCGAATGATAAAATTGATTATGCAAAAAAACTTTTAAAAGAGTTCGAGTCAGCATCTTTACTAGCTAGTATTGTTCCACATGCTCCATATTCTATTTCTGAGAATTTAATGTTACGTATTTCTACAAACTCGAAAAATCGTCAAATTACATCTATCCATAATAGCGAAAGCATTGACGAGGAAAAGCTGTTTGTTCATAAATCGGGGCACTTGTTTGATTATATAAAATCAATTGACGAAAATCATTTGAATTACTTATCAAATTTTTCAAATTCAAGCGATTTTGTTTATCAAAATTTGAATGCGAATCATAAAAACATTCTTGTTCATAATACACATGTTTGCGATACGGATATCATAAAACTATCTGATAAATTTATCGATTTGTATTGGTGTATCTGTCCAAATTCAAACATTTTTATAGAAAATAATTTACCAAAACTTGATGTATTTTACAAGTCAAATCAACAAATTTGTTTGGGAACCGATAGTTTGGCGTCAAATACAAGCTTGTCGATACTAGATGAAATGAAAACAATTGCAAAATTTTTTCCGGAAATACCTTTTGTCGAAATTCTGAACTGGGCAACCATAAATGGTGCTAAAGCCCTTGATATATCCGAAATTTACGGCAGTTTAGAAATAGGAAAAAGCCCAGGTATAAATTTAATCGAAAATTTCGATTTTGAGAAAATGACACTAACAACAAACAGTCGAGTAAAAGTTTTGCTATAGAGCAACTAGAGAATACTGGAAACTTTTTATCATCCAATGTTACAACAAACGAAATTTTGTTAAAAATATATAAACATTTACCTTGTTTCAAGAATTATAATATCTTTGCAGGTCTATAGTTTATAGTATGGGTAGAAAAGAAGATAAACTGACTAAAAATCGGTTAAGAACGTCGTACATAACCACAATTATCAGCATTTCGCTTGTCTTGTTTTTATTAGGGAATGTTGGACTATTGGTTTTGAATGCAAAAAGGTTATCCGACTACGTTAAAGAAAACATAGGTTTTTCGGTAATATTAAAGGATAATGTGAAAGAAGTTGATGTTATTCGTTTACAAAAAGATATTGATGCCACCCGTTATGTAAAAGCAACTGAATTTGTAACGAAAGAGCAGGCAGCAAAAGATTTTTCGGCAGAATTAGGCGAGGACTTTGTCGATTTTTTGGGATATAATCCATTGCCCATTTCGATTGATGTGCATTTATTGGCCGATTATGCCAACCCAGATAGTTTAAAAATTATTGAAGCTGATTTCTTAAATTATCCACAAGTTAAAAATGTTTATTATCACAAAAATCTACTTCATTTAGTAAATAGAAATGTTAAAAAAATTAGCTTTATACTACTTGCATTTAGTGTGTTATTGTTTTTAATATCATTTGCATTAATTAATAACACAATACGGTTGGCAGTATATTCTAAGCGATTTATTATTAACACAATGAAACTTGTTGGAGCAACACGCGGATTTATCCGTTTTCCTTTTTTAGTCTCAAGTACCATACAGGGATTTATAGGGGCAATTATAGCCATTGGTCTGCTTATTGGCGTAATTTACGGAATTCAAAACGAATTCGAACAAGTCATTACCCTTTACGATTACAAAATTATAGGGGCGTTATTTTTTTTGGTAATTGTATTGGGAATACTTATTACAATGGTCGCAACCTTTTTTGCTGTGAACAAATATCTTCGAATAAAACAAGATCAATTATATTTATAAAATAATAATATGGCATCAACTGACGAAAACAAAACTGAATTTGCATTTTCTAAAGAGAATTACATACTTTTAATTGTTGGATTTGTAATTATATTCATTGGATTCATGCTTATGGTCGGAGGAAAAGCTGAAGACCCAAACGTTTTCAACGAAGAGGTTTTTAGTTTTAGACGAATAACATTAGCCCCCATTATTGTAATAGCAGGATTTGCCCTTGAGTTTTGGGCAATTATGAGAAAGCCTAGAAGCAAAAAATAATGAGTTGGTTCGAATTAATTTTAATTGCAATAATTGAAGGAATAACAGAATTTTTACCAGTTTCTTCAACTGGACATATGATTATTGCACAATCAATTCTTGGTGTTGAAAATTCTGATTTTGTAAAAGCATTTATAGTCAACATTCAGTTTGGAGCCATACTTTCGGTGGTGGTTCTGTATTGGAAAAAATTTACGAATGAAATTGATTTTAAACGAATTAGTTCTGCTTTTAAAAATCACTCTGTTTTTGCATCTATTTTTTGGAAAGAAATTTTTTACAGTAAAATATTTTATTTAAAACTCTTTGCCGCTTTTATCCCTGCAGCAGTCATTGGCTTTTTGGCAGGAGACTACATCGACATGATGTTGGAAAATGTTATTGTTGTCGCTATTTCGCTCTTCTTGGGAGGAATAATTTTGTTATTTGTCGATAAATGGTTTAAAAATCCAAGCGAAAAACAAGACTTGAAGTTTAAAAATGCATTTGTAATTGGATTATATCAGTGTATTGCCATGATTCCGGGCGTTTCGCGTTCGGCGGCAACCATTATAGGAGGAATGGCTCAAAAATTAAATCGCAAAAATGCAGCTGAGTTTTCTTTCTTTTTAGCTGTCCCAACTATGCTTGCTGCTTCGGCTTATAAACTCCTAAAAAATTATGAAATCATAAATTCTGACAACATTTCACAATTATTAGTTGGAAATGCCGTTGCTTTTATTGTGGCAATGATTGCCATTAAAACATTTATTGCGTTATTAACAAAATATGGATTTAAAGCATTTGGTGTATATCGAATTATAGTTGGAGCCATAATTATTCTACTTTATTCTATTGGATACGAATTAACCATTTAAAATGGACTATAACTTTATTGACGGAGAGGTTCTCCTACTAAATAAACCATATGATTGGACTTCGACAGATTTGGTTCGAAAAGTGAAGTTTATTATACAAAACAATTTAAGGATTCGAAAACTTAAAGTAGGTCATGCAGGAACACTAGATCCTTTAGCTTCTGGATTAATGATTATATGTACGGGCAAGTTTACCAAAAAAATTGAATCTTTTCAAGGTCTGGAAAAAGAATATATTGCAAGCATAAAACTTGGAGAAACTACACCTTCGTTTGACTTAGAAACAGATGTTGATAATACCTACGAGTATTCCCATATTACAGAAGAGCAAATAAAAGATGTGCTTAATAAATTTCAGGGCGAAATAGAGCAAATGCCTCCTGTTTTTTCGGCAAAACGAGTAAATGGAAAAAGAGCATACGATTTTGCTCGAAAAGGAGAAGAAATTGAACTTAAGACTTCAAAAATTAAGATTCACGCTATAGAAATATTATCATATCTTGCTCCAGTGTTAAAAATTAGAGTATCTTGCAGCAAAGGAACGTATATTCGATCGTTGGCTAGAGATATTGGTGTGGAGTTAAATAACGGAGGACATTTAATTGGACTAGAAAGAACAAAAATTGGAGATTTTAATGTAGAAAACGCAGATAAAATTGAAGATTTTGAAAAAAAAATTAAACTTTGCAACTAAATTTAGATTTTCACGTACTTACGTCGATATTTTAATATATATTTTACAAAATAGAAACAAACAATTATATTATTGAATGTTTCAAGTTGACCTCAAAACATAAAATTTAAAAACAGATGAAATTATCACAATTCAACTACCAATTACCCGAAGAACTTATCGCTCTTCATCCCTCAAATAATAGAGATGAATCAAGAATGCTTGTTGTGGATAAGAAGACTGGAAAAATTGAACACAAATTGTTCAAAGATGTAATTGATTATTTTGAGGATCAAGATGTAATGATTTTTAACAATACTAAAGTATTTCCAGCTCGACTTTATGGAAATAAAGAAAAAACCGGAGCAAAAATTGAGGTTTTTCTTTTAAGAGAGTTGAACAAAGATCAACGTTTATGGGATGTGTTGGTTGACCCTGCTCGTAAAATCAGAATCGGAAATAAATTATATTTTGGCGATGACGATTCATTAGTGGCAGAAGTAATCGACAACACTACTTCGAGAGGAAGAACTCTCCGTTTTTTGTTCGATGGCGAATATGATGATTTTAAAGCAACCTTATATCAATTAGGGGAAACGCCGCTTCCAAAATTTATAAAACGTGACGTGCAGCCCGAAGATGCAGAAAGGTATCAAACGATTTATGCAAAACACGAAGGGGCTGTAGCTGCTCCAACCGCAGGAATGCACTTTAGTCGAGAGTTATTGAAACGACTTGAAATAAAGGGCGTTAACTTTGCAAAAGTTACACTTCATGTTGGATTAGGAAATTTTAGAAGCGTTGATGTTGAAGATTTGACTAAACATAAAGTTGATTCAGAGCAAATATTTATTAGCGAAAAAGCTGTAAATATTATTAATAATGCAAAAGAAGGAAGGCATAATGTTTGTGCAGTTGGTACAACAGTAATGAGAACATTAGAAAGTTCTGTTACCACTCAAGGATTATTAAAACCTTATGAAGGTTGGACAAATAAGTTTATTTTCCCCCCTTACGATTTTAGTGTTGCTAATAGAATGATTTCAAATTTTCACCTCCCATATTCAACGCTATTGATGATGGTGTCGGCATTTGGCGGATATGACATAATTTCTAATACGTATAACGTTGCCGTAAAAGAAAAGTATCGTTTTGGTACTTATGGCGATGCAATGCTTATTATTTAATAATAGCACACCCTTATTTAAAGAGGGTTGCACGAATCGAATATGTTTTATAACATATAAAAAGACTAAGAAAATAAATTGGAGCGTATAAAATTTAACTATATTTGTACTCAGTTATTAACAGATTATTAACCAAAATTAATTTTGAAATGAAAAAATTATCTTTATTATTAGCAGGTGTAGCTCTTGTAGCTTTCTCTTTTACTTCTTGTAAAAAAGATTATACTTGTACTTGTGCTTTCACTTATGGAGATTATTCTTATGATTATTCATATGAATTATTGAAAATGAAAAAAGGTGACGCAGAAGACACATGTACTGAGTGGTCAGACTACTATCTTGCTTATGGATACGAAGGTGAATGTACTTTAGACTAATTTAAAGTATTATCGAAAAAGGCTGTCTAATAGACGGCCTTTTTTTTTATAAAAAATTTCAAAAACATGACAAAAACAATAATTCATTTTCTTTTAAGATTACTGGTAGGAGCCACATTTATTTTTTCTGGTGCCAGTAAATTATTGTTCATTGAACCGTTCGAACTTTCGTTCGTTGAATTAGGTTTTGGTTGGTATATTACACCCTTTCTTGCTCGATTTTTAATTGCTTCGGAATTTATTTTGGGTCTTGCTTTAATTTTTAACGTAAAAACTAAACTTACGCTAAAATTTATTATCGGAATGTTGGTATTCTTCACATTTTATCTTCTATTCTTATGGATAAAAACAAATAATTCTGCCGATTGTGGCTGTTTCGGAGAATATTTAAAAATGAATCCCTTAGAATCTATAGTTAAAAATATAGTTTTAGCAATTCCTACAATTTATTTGCTTTATAAAAACAATCCATTTAAATGGAAATTTGAGAAACTACTAATAATAATGATTTTAGTTGTGTCGTTATTTACTTCATTTGCTGTTAATTACATAGAAATGAGTAAGTTTAACGTGATTAATATTGATAATTCAAATTATAAATTGGAAGTAGAAAAATTAGGCGATTTTGTATATAATAACGATACAATTAAATTGAATGAAGGCAAAAAAGTAGTGTGTTTTTTTAGTTTAAAATGCAAATATTGTAAGTTGGCGTCAAAAAAATTATCGATTATTCGCAAAGATTTGGATACGGAAATTCCGGTTTACTATATTTTAGGAGGAGATGTTGATTTGTTACCAAAATGGTGGGAGGAAACAGCATCGTATCCGTTTCCATATTTGAATATTCTACCAGGAAATGACAAGCAGTTTTTTTCATTAAGTGGCGGAGCCTTGCCAGCAATATATTTTCTAAACGATGGGATAGTCTGGAAAAAAGTTGATTATGAAAGACTTCATCAAGCTGATTTTGAAGAATTTCTAGAAATTTAAAAATATCGCATTCTAATATTTATTTTTGTGAATATTTATGCGATTTTTATTTATTCGACAATTCAAATATTGTTATACAAAAACATTTTTAAACATTAAATATATTTCATAATTTAGTGCTTTATTTATACAAATTCGTCATGAAAAAAATAATCTTTCTTATCGTAATAATTTCGTCAGTTTCATTTAGTTCGTGTCGTAAATGTGCTAATTGCTCATATACATATACCGATGAGTATGGAGTAGAATATTCTTATTCTTACGACGAATATTGTAATACGAAAAAAGATGTCGAAAACTTTGAAATTATGGTTAAGAATCAAGCCGAAGATCTTGGTGGTACACACGATTGTGATATTGAGTAATTTTTGGGAGGTAAAATTTCGCACTTTTTATGTTTTATGCTATACATAGTATAAATTCTTTTTATTATTTTTGAGACTGAAACAACTAAAATTATATATTATGAACGTTCCAAAAAATTTAAAATACACTAAAGACCACGAATGGATTCGTGTTGAAGGTAATGAAGCTTATATTGGTGTTACCGATTTTGCTCAAGGCGAACTAGGCGACATTGTATTTATCGAAGTTGAAACCGTTGGCGAAACTCTTAAAAAAGAAGAGGTTTTTGGAACGATTGAAGCCGTAAAAACAGTTTCTGACATGTTTATGCCAGCATCGGGTGAAATTATTGAGTTTAACGAAGAACTTGAAGGAACTCCTGATTTAATAAATAAAGATCCTTATGGAAAAGGTTGGATTGTTAAAATAAGCTTATCGAATGCTACTGAATTAAATCAGTTGTTAGATTTTGCCGAATATACAGAATTAATAAACGGATAGTAAAAAGGTAAAAAGAGAGGTTTTCCTCTCTTTTTTGTTTACATTACTTTATATCATACGAATTTAGGAATTTTATAATTCACTCATTGGCTCCCAAAAATGTTTTTTGAAATCAACGATTTTATCATCAACAATCTTTATTCCCTCGCATTGCAATAACTCTTCCATCATTTTTTCGTTTGCAAAATGGTGTTTTCCGGTAAGCATCCCGTTTCGGTTTACAACCCGATGTGCTGGCACAAATTTCTCATTAGAATGAGACATATTCATTGCCCAACCAACAACTCTTGCCGACTTGCCAATTCCTAAATATTTTGCAATTGCACCATATGAGGTAACTCTACCTGACGGAATTAATCGAACAACATCGTAAACCTTTTCAAAAAAACTTTCGTCCATTATTTAGTACAAAAACGAATTATACGGGTAACGTTTTTCGTGAACTTCTTTAATTTTTAGGTATAATAAATCTTTAAATTCTTGATGATTTATTTTGTTTGTTGCTGAAATAAAAATTGTAGTAGTATCTTTTTTTGCCATCCACGAATTTTGAAGTTCTTCTAATGGTATATTTTCTTGAATTCGTGGAGTTAAATCAAATTCGTCTTTTTCAATATATTGATATGCGTCGATTTTGTTAAAAACCAAAATCATAGGAATATCTTGTGCATTAATCTCTTTTAAAGTTTGATTAACAATGGTAATTTGATCTTCGAAATTAGGATGCGAAATATCAACAACATGCAATAAAATATCAGCTTCTCGAACTTCATCAAGAGTTGATTTAAACGATTCGACTAAGCCATGAGGCAGTTTTCGAATAAAACCAACGGTGTCGGAAAGTAAAAAGGGCAAATTATTAATCACCACCTTACGAACAGTTGTATCAAGCGTAGCAAATAATTTATTTTCGGCAAACACATCGGCTTTGCTAATTAGTTTCATGATGGTTGATTTTCCCACGTTTGTATATCCAACCAATGCAACTCGAACAAGCTTTTCGCGATTCTTTCGTTGAGTAGCCATTTGCTTATCTATTTTTTTTAAATCGTCTTTTAGCTTGGCGATTTTGTCGCGAATGATTCGCCGGTCTGATTCGATTTGTAATTCACCCGAACCACCACGAGTTCCGGTTCCTCCTCGTTGGCGTTCAAGATGTGTCCACATACGAGTAAGTCGCGGTAACATATATTCGAGTTGAGCCAATTCTACTTGTGTTTTGGCATGCGAAGTTTTTGCTCGTTGTGCAAATATTTCTAAAATTAAATTGGTTCTATCCGAAATATTACAATTTAATTCTTTTTCGATATTTCGTATTTGCGAAGGTGTTAAATCGTCGTCAAAAATTACGAGTTTTATCTCATTTTCATCAATATACGTCTTAACATCATTCAGTTTTCCAGTTCCTATGTAGGTTCTTGAATTTGGAAATTCAAGTTTTTGAGTAAAATATTTTACGGGTTCTGCTCCTGCTGTCTCAGCAAGAAAAGCCAATTCGTCGAGATAATCTTTTACTTCTTTTTCGCTCTGTTGCTGGTTAATAACTCCTACAAGGACTGCTTTTTCTATTTTTTCGCTATTTATACTGTCGTGCATTTATTTTACTTCAAAAAGTATTTGTTGTTGTATAAGGCTTTGCTAATTACGTCTTTAAACGTGATTGTTGCCTGAGCAATCATATCTTGATCGGTAGGAAATGGAAGTGGCTTAAGTCCGATTATTTTTTTATGGTCGGTTGTTAAAGCCGCCAAATCGCCCAATGCTGTTGCCGATAAATGATCGAAAACATTATCGGCTGCAATTGGTAAAGATTTGAGAATTTGTCCGGTCGAAGCATCAATATAATTTATGCTTCCTTCAAGGTGTGCGACTTTGTTTTGAATTGTTTTAAAAACTTTGCAAGTAATTGTTTTGTACTTTGGTTTTTTAATATCGTTGCCTAAAGAATCTTTCATAACATTTCCATTTGCGTCGAGATAATAATCCCAGCCATCTTCAACCTTTTTGGTATCTATTTCTTGTTCTTCTTTTATACGTTCAGCTGAAATCTCGACAATGTTTATCGCAACATTTATTACGTAGTCGTTTTTATAAATGTTTTTTTCGGTGTACTGCAACCATTCGGTGTTGAACTGTGGCAAATCAACAGTTATCAAACTTTTTAAATATTCGTCAGATAATTTGTAAACCGATTTATTTACTGGTTGCACTAACACCCAACTCAATCCATTTTCGCGAGCTTTTTGCATTAAAACATCTGTTTCGCGATAATTTGCGTAAAAATCTTTAACCCGTTTTAATTCGTAATAAGCCGCACGTTGGTCGTCTTTTAAATTGCTCTCCATGAGTTTTTGTGCATGAATATAGTAATATTCAGCTGCATTTTTCTTGGCATTTATTACTTCAGCATCATAGTCGATTTGCGGAAAATTAATATTTTTTCCTTCTAAATTTAATGGAAGAACTGTTTTAACAAGTTTCTGACGGTCTTTTAAATTTGAATACAAGCCAAAAATTTCATCCCAATTTTCTGGTTTCCCTTCTTGTTTCAGATATTTAATGCGGTCGTTTTCTAAACCATTGGCAAGTGGGTAACATTTCTCCAAAACCATTATATTTTTCTTGCTTGAAGGTTTCTTTCGCAGTTTTTCGACAGACTTTCGAACAGCCATGTCGTACATTCCTTTTTCCATGTATTTTTTCGAGCTTGAGCATCCCGATAAAATAAAAACTGCGATGATAAAAAGTATAAAATTTTTCATATTGCAAAAATTAGTTCATAAAATTTGAGAATGTTTCAAGAATTCCAAATTTTAAGCCAAATATATTACATACTGACTATATACACAAATTATGAGATGTTTTTGTAAGTTTGTAATACTGTATTTTTCAAATTAAAGATATGACATTAAAATATTTCATTGGATTGTTTACTATAAGCATTATTGTATCGTGCTCGATGTTATCAAATCAATCAACAACAAAAGTTTCGCAAACAGATACATTGATTGTTATAGTTTACGATACCATTCGGGTCGATTCGACAGTTGTGGTTGATGAAATAATCGAAAAAGATGTTGTAAATCGTCCTCCATTTCAATCGGCACGAGAAAAAATAGTTGATGTAATTCATACGACTTTAGATTTAAAAGTTGATTGGATGCTAGAAAAAATATACGGTGACGCCATTATACACGTAAAGCCTCATTTTAAATCGATTGATAAAATTAAATTAGATGCATTAGGTTTGTACATAAATTCAATACAAATCAAAACCGATTCGTCGTTAAGTCCTCTAAAATATTCGTACGACAATCGTATGTTGGATATTGATTTAGATTGTACATTTTCCCGTAACGACACTATTATTATTCAAATAAACTACTCTGCGATTCCAAGTACATTGTACGAAAGAGGAATTACGGACAATCCGTATAAACAAGGATTATCGTTTGTAAAAGCCGAAGATACCGAAGATGGAATTTTTCCGCAAGCATGGAGCATAAATCAAACGACTTCTGCTTCGTGTTGGTTTCCTACGATTGATTCTCCAAATCAACGAATGACTCAAGATATTTATATTACAGTTCATAATAGTTTGATGGCTTTATCGAATGGCGAACTGATATATTCGACCTTAACTCGAAAAGATAGCACTCGCACTTTTTATTGGAAACTTGATAAACCACAAGCACCTTATTTAACATCGTTAAACATTGGAAAATTTTCAAAAGTGAGTGAAAAACTGAAAGATGTTGATATTGAATATTATGTGAGTAAAAAATACGAGTTGGAGGCAAAAAATATTTTCGGAAATACACCTGAGATGATTGAGTTTTTTTCAACCCTCTTTAAAACGCCTTACCCATGGAAGAAATACGGTCAAGTTGCGGTAAGCAATTATATGTACGATGGTGCAATGGAAAATAATACGCTCACAATTTTTCACGATTTTATTCAAACAAATGCACGTGAACGACTTGATGATAACAACGAAGGAATTATTGCTCACGAGCTTGCACATCAATGGTTTGGGAACGCAGTTACCTGCGAGGCATGGAGTAATTTAACCTTAAACGAATCGTTTGCAACTTATTGCGAATATTTATGGCTCGATTATAAATATGGGAAAACAGAAGCGGAAATTCGCTTGAATCGTATTGTAAATAATTATTGGAATGAAACCAATTACTTTGTATCGCCTACGATTCAATATCACTACAACAATTCTGAATGGGATGTTTTTAATAATCATTCCTATGAAAAAGGGGCTTCAATTCTTCATCAATTGCGAAAGCTATTGGGAGACGAAATCTTTTTTGAAGCCACACACCAATATTTGGAAAATAATTTATACAAATCGGTAAATATCTACGATTTGCAAAAGGCATTCGAGCAAGTTTCGGGTCAAGATTTAAAAATGTTTTTTGATCAATGGTATCATCAAAAGGGACATCCAGAGTTGAGTGTTTTAAGTCGATACGACAAGGTAAATAAACAATTATTTGTTAAAATTGAGCAAACTCAACTAAAAAAAGAAAACGAACTTTTTTCTTTTCCAGTTGAAATTGAGATTTATTTGGCAGATGGTTCAATGATTACTAAAAATATTCAGATTCAAAATAAAGAATACATTGATACAATTAGTGTTGATGCAGAGCCTAAAATTGTGCGGCTCAATAATGAGAAAGCCATTCTTGCAAAGGTCGATTACGAAAATTATATCATTGATTATGATTTGGCATTAGAAAAATTTCATTCATTTTTTGAAAAGGAATTCATTATACAATCATTAAGCAGTAAAAATATCTCAGATTCTATAAAACTTAATCGCTTGTTAATATTATTGAACGATGATGTTTGGAAAGTTAGAGAACAAGCATGTTACTTGTTATCGCAAATTAATCTAGATTCAGTTTCTACTCAACAGAAAGAAAGAATGTTAAACAACTTGAAAGTATTGGCAAAAAAAGACTTCAAATCAATTGTTCGGGCGGAGGCTATTTCTTGTTTAGAAATATTTCCGTTTGAATTTATTAAAGAAACGTTAACAGAATCAATAAATGATTCTTCTTATTTAGTCGTTTCAAAAGCCTTTTCGCAATTATTTAAAAACGATTATGAAGCAACGTATAAACTTTCTCTATCATTTCAAAACGATGAAAATTTTATGGATTATTTACTTGATATTTATTCAAAATATGGTAATGAAAACATAAATGAATATTTTTTGAAGAAAATTGACTCAAGAAATGGAAATGATAAGTTTCACACAATTGATTTTTATGGGACATATTTACAAAATTTAAAAAACGATTCAATTTCCGAAATAGCTTTTGACAAAATAAAAGCATATGCTCAAAGTTCTTCGAATTGGGAGATTCGCCGGCATTCGATTCTTCTACTTTCGCAAATAATTACTTTTTTGGCAAAGAATGAAAATACTAATAAGGATGATAATTTGAAAATACAACTCAAAGAAATTATAACGAATGAAAAGGAAAAAAGAGTATTGTTTGGTGTTCAAACGAATTAATACCAATTACAACTCAATGTGACCGACACAATTTAAAAATAAGATACCCGCTTTTGCGGGTATGTGGTAATTTTTTGAGGCACATTCCCTTGTAAAAGGGAATCTAAAAAATCACATATGTGTCATATAAAAAGCAAAAACCCTCAAATTTTGAGGGTTTTTGCTTTTTATGATTTTCAATTAGTCTCTAATCAATGTTACGTTTCCTTTGAGTTCAAACTCAGTTGCATCAGGATCAGAACCAACGGCTTTTATAATGTAATAGTAAACACCTGGAGCGGCTTTTGCTCCGCCATTAATTGTGCCGTCCCAACCTTCGTCATTTACATCTGACCATTCGTAAACTTTACGCCCCCAACGATTGAAAATGTAGCCTTCAAAACTTTCAAGAGTTTCGGTTTTAATTGTGAATTTATCGTTCACATTGTCTCCATTTGGTGTAAATACGTTTGGAGCTTCTACATCAGGAATTGCCTCGACATGTATAAACTCGTAGTACGCCGTGTCTTTACAACCTTCGGTACTTGTCGATATTAATCGAACCCAAAACTCTCCGCCATGTTCGTAAGTAAAACAAGGACTTGTTTCTTTAACTATTTGATAGAATGTTTCTTCGTTATTAAAATGCCACTCGGCAGAATCTGCGTTGTCTGATTTGTTGTAAAAGCAAGCTTCATATTCTGCAACACCGCTTGTATCGGTAACTTCGAATGCCGCTGTTACCAATCCGCTATCAGGGATAACGACAGTTTCAACTGCTCTACAGAAATCGTCTTCAATTTTAAATTGGTAGCTACCTGAATACATATTCGATTGAGTGAAATTATAAGGAGATGAAATTTGAGGGTCGGGTAACCAATACGTTTCAATTGCGTCGTAATTGTCGTAATCGACACCGCCTAATGTTGGATTTGCTGACACCATACCCGTATTGCCATTACACAATGCAGATAATACACTAAAATATGCACTTAATTTTGCGGGCTCGTAAATATCTTTCTTTACGGTGTCTGATGGGCAATTGTAAGAATTATACGCAACTAAATATACCTCATGCAAGGAATCTTCTTCCCAACTTAAATCATAAGGCCCTGCCTCATCCGTTCCTTGACCGGTTTCATATGCAACCGTTCCTCCGTCAAATCCCCAATCGTATCGTGGCAGGGTGTCTTCATAAGCTTCGAATGTGAAAGGCTGACTAGCATCGTGATAACATTTTGCCTGTGTGTATGAGAATTCACCCGAAGGTATTTTTGAGAACATTACACTTATGGTATCTCTTGTTATACAGCCATTTCCATTTGCTTCAACTAAGTAGATGTTTTTAACTTGGTTTATTTGACTATAATAAACGGTGTCGTTAATCACATTTCCAGTGGCTCCGCTGGTTGATAAAAAGCTAATGTTCCCGGCATCATTGCTTAACCAAATTACAGTTGAAGTATCAATTGACTGAACACCTTGTAGGGCATAATAATGTCCGCAAGTTGTATCTAAATCTTGTCCTGAAATATGAGCTTGAGGAGTTGGAACTTTTCTGAAATTCAACACGAGCTCGTCAGAAGTATCAGAACAAGTTGTGTTTCCAATCGTTTGTTCAACATACCAATACAATTGATGTAACCCATAGGTATTTACAATTGCAGTATCGGGATTTGAATAGTGATTGTTTTGAATAAATGTTGTTCCTGTAATCAAGTCGTACCAATATGCGGTAGAGCCAGTTCCCGGATTATTTCCCTTAAGATTATATACCTTATTCCCACAAATCTCTGTATCTATTGCGTCGTATGTTGCAGAGGGTTGTGCAACCACAGTTATTTGCACAGAATCTTCTACTACACATATATCCTGATATTCTCTCCAATACAAATAGAATGTTGTGCCCACGAAACTGTTTCCAACATTAACACAAGTGTTTGGTTGTGATTGAGTTCCTCCATTAGCGATATAATCAACCCCTGGCTTGGTTACCCAAAACGCCGAATCAGCTACTCCACTTGGAGTTGCATCAAGGCAAATATTCTCTTTTCCACAATGCGAAATATCGTCCCCAGCATCAGGAAAAGGGACTGAAATAAACTCAACTTCTATAGTATCTTTTCTGCTGCATGATGGAGCACCATCTGCAACATTGGTTTCTGTCCAAACAAAATGATAAACACCGTATCCCATATCAGCATGAATAACAGAATTTGGATTATCATTATCGTCAATAGTTGCAAACTGCCCTGCAACATTCGACCACTGACCATAGGCATTACTACCGTCTCCCAAAGAATATTCGGCATTCATAACAATATCTAACCCACAAGCAACAGTGTCGATTCCTGCGTCAGGTTCAGGCTCTTGGTAAAATGTTATCGTAACGGTATCGATTTGACTACAACCAGCATTTCGCATCATCCAAAATACCTTTGTTTTGAAAATAGCATCTTCTCCATAGTAATTACCAGGAATTGTCATACTTGTGTAGGCGCTATCGACATTGCTGAAAACAACTCCAGATAAATTACTCGACCACGTTCCTTGAGCATATTCAGTTCCGGTAATATCAGCTACTAATATTGCTGTATTTCCACAAACAATGGTCGTAGTATTTCCGGCTGAAGAATCAATCGATGCAACTGGAGGCTTAGCGAAAACAATCGCAACGCTGTCTGTAGCACTACATTCACTTGAAATTTCAGTCCAATGAAACCAAACAGTTGAGTCGTTGGTCGATAAATTTATTGAAACGGAGGCTTGTGGGTCTGAGACAGTTGGCAGGAATGCCAATCCTGTTATTGGAGCCCAACTACCATTGATTGTATTCAATGCATTTAAGGTATAATCTTGCCCGCAAATTGAGTCAGTATGATTTGCATCAGGCTGTGGAGGCCTGATAAATCGAATGCTCACATAGTCATCGTCAGAACATAATCCACCACCAGCAGCTTCCGTAAATGTAAATAAATACGTTCCGTATTCGGTAACTGTAACCGTAGATGATGAGTCATTATGAACAACTTCAGTAATATCACTACTTGGCATTGTCCAAAATCCCGACGTTTGAATTAATGGTAAATCTAAATCGCCAACAAGTGTGTATGAATTTCCGCAAACGTAAGTATCGCTACCCGCATTTGCTACCGGAGTAGGAATAAACGAAACGGTTATGGTGTCTTTGTCTATACAATCGTTGTTATCAACCGTCCATACAAAATGATATTGTCCGGTAGTTGGAACAACCACGGTTGGAGTTTGCGAGTCGTTATAAGGTAGAAAAGAAGTAGTACCCGGAGCATCGTAGCTCGACCAACTTCCTTGACCAACGAGTACAGAGTCTGCTTCCAAACCAATTGATTTTCCGCAAATTTGTAAGCTATTATCTACAATGTTCGCATCAGGTCTTTGAACCCAAGTAACAGGTGTACCTTGGCTGATGTCTAAACAATCGAAATCAGTCCAGTCAATATGACCATCTATCAAAGAATCGGCAGCAACAGAAGAAATATAATATTGAACACCGTAGGTTACGTTAGCATCTGTGAATATTCCGGTTGTGTTTGAGTCAATAGGATTTGCGATGGTATATAGGTTTCCGGTATGTAAATAATACCATAAAATATCGTTTCCATCAGTATGGAAAGCACTATCAAGCGTTGCTGTTGCAATGTCTCCATCGCAAGCATAAATTTCGGTTTGATTCATAATTCCGGCAAAGGTTCCGCAACCACAATCGTGATAGATAGAGTCTAAAATTGAGTTGCAACCAGTACCATTATCTATTTCGAATACAAATTTGTTTGGCGATTCCAATGTGTCACAGAAAGTTGTTCCATCAAAATTTTCGTTTTTCAACGTATCGTTAATGGTAAAATTTAATGTTCCACTATAGGCTCCTGTAGCATCAAAGCAAACTTTGAAATGATCGTTGGCATTGATACAGTCAACACTTAAATTCGACATGAAAACTTTTGGTTTTATTTCTATTTGAGCAGTATCGGCATAACTACAGTTTCCGTTTGAAACGGTGTAAATAACGTCGTACAAACCCGGACTTGCGGCCGAGTTTATTAAACCTGTTGATGCTCCGGCAATAAGAGAGCCGGGAGTAGAAGTCCAAACTCCACCGGTAGTATTTGCTTCCAAATAAACATTCGATTCAAGTTCGCAAAACGGACCAACAGATGTGATTTGAATATTATCAGAAATAGGTTGAAATAATGTTGAATCAACTTTTGTACAACCGGTTGCAATTCCACCAACATAATCGGTAACCGACAAGTAAAACCAAGTAGGGACTGAAGGTTGTGGGTCGATAAGTGGGGTTAACGAAGTGGTTGCATTTGGAATCGTTACAGTTGGATTAGCCGACCATTGATACTGAACGGTATTGGCAACGGTATATTGATAGCTATAAGAAGGAATTTCGAAAATGGAAGCAAGATTGGCCGAACAAGAGTTATCATTAATAGCAGATGATATGTTTCCTGAATCGTAGTAATGTGTTACGGTTCCAGTTGGTGTTTCTTGCGAAAACGAAATGGTTGCATTGGTAAAATATCCATAATCATAATCTATACAATCATAAATCTGTACTGTCCATCCACAGTTAACTCCTACATCTGAAGCCGCAGGAACCTGAGTTCCATAAATGGTACTCCAAGGTCCGGTAGATGCATACGTGCCGGTTAATGGGACAGATGGAATCTCCTCGTGTTCTCCTACACAAAGAGTGTGGGCTGGATTACTTGCTTCTTTTTCTGTAGTAAAACATAAATTTACCACATTGTCGTTATCATTGCAGTTCCAATTAAAATAATCGCCATCACAACCAAAAAAAGATTGGGGTAAATTAGTAACATTATCATAATCTGCGATGGAAGGCAATAATTCTACAATACCAAAATCTCCGGGCTCTGCCGGATTATCGCAATTTGGACCATAGGTTGGAGCAACCAAATAAAAACCCAAATCGGATACAAATGTATGGTCTGCCGTGAAACACACAGTAATTTCTGTTGTGGCATCAATAATAAAAGGGTCTTCCGGTGGATTATAAATTGTAAAATCGGTTACAGGACTCGCGGTTCCGTTTAAGTTAAAAGCCGAACAAACTCCTTGTAAATCTGCAACTTCAACGATGGTTTGATTAACAAAAACCCATGCTCGATAAGTAAGTATTTCCCCATCGCAGTTTATGCGAACCTGATAACCGCCTGATTGTAAATTCGATACGGTTGGTGTATTTGCAAAAGTTGTATAAGTTGAACTAGAGGGTACATATTTACCCCATTCGTATGAACAGCCAGCCGATAATGGAGCAATTAACTGACCTGCATCCAAATCATCGGAGCAAAATACGTAAACCGAATCTTGCATTTCAACCGGGAGCAATTGGTTAGTCGAGGGATTTTTATATTCTGTTATTTCAAAGTAATCGGCTGTAGGAGCCGTTATCTGAGCAAAAACAGTTGTAAAACCCAGTAGAAAAATTGCAGATAGGATAAAGATATTCCTTTTCATATTGATGTTTATTTATTTTTTAACAGGATTATTGTTTAGAAAGGTCATAATATCAATTATTTCCTTGTTTTCTCCAGCTTTAACATTTTGCTCTTTGAAAACGGTATTCACAAGTTTTGTAAACCCAACTTGGTAGTTTTCTTTTTCAAGTAAAGCATAAGATTCGTTTTGACCATATTGATTAGGCATATTTTTTATGCTTAACTTTTCAATTTCCTGTATTTCATGTGCTTTTTCGAGGTATGGTTTTGAACTATTGTACATACCTTCGACAAAAAATGAAACTTTTATGTAATCGCCATACTCGCTAAAAGCAGCGTCCGATGTGTTGAAATAAAGTTGAATGTCATCTTTGTGAGCTTGTCCAAACATTTGGTTTCCAGACATTAACAGCATAAAAAAGAACGTGAACGATACTAGTTTTTTCATAAATTATAATTTATTTTTTCAAAAAATGTATTTTTTTAGACCATAAAAGTAAAGATTTTTAACATATTATAAAAAAAACAAGCTATTTATTAACAATTTACCGATAATTATTCATCAAAAATTTCTATTAGAGTCTATCCGGAATATAGTTTAGAATAAAATTTATTAAAAAATTACAATTTAGAATAAAAAAAAAGCTCATCAACAAGATGAGCTTTTTTTAGTTATTAAAATGTTACTGTTTAATCATTTTTTTGGTATCTATAACCTTCTCGCTGATTATTAGAGAGTAAGAATACATACCCGCAGCAAGATTTGATGCGGAAATGTTTAGTTGCCCCATACCATTTTCCTCAATGTTAAATATTTTAATTTGACTGCCAAATTCGTTATAAAAAATTATCTGAGCATTGGCGTTTTCAGGAATAAAATATTTTATTGTAGTTCCTTCACTAAAAGGATTTGGTACATTTTGATAAAGAAAAGCATTTTCGGCGAGTTCCAAATCATGAATATTTATTGAATTACCTTGTGCACCAATATTATTTTGCATTGTTTTTTCTCCATTGCCATTTAAAGCATTCAATTGTTCTTGTAATTCATTTACCGTAGTACTTAAATCATTAATTATTTTTTGTTGCTCTTGTACTGCTTTTACAAGA
This sequence comes from Bacteroidetes bacterium GWF2_33_38, assembly GCA_001769505.1. Lineage (GTDB taxonomy): Bacteria > Bacteroidota > Bacteroidia > Bacteroidales > GWF2-33-38 > GWF2-33-38. The sequence goes on along the minus strand of MEOF01000055.1, from coordinate 70,614 downwards.
GGCACAACTATTTCGGCATAAGTCAATGCATAAGGGTCTGCATCATTGTCGGGAGTTTGTACAATAGAAGATTCAAAACCACATTCTTTTGCCGCACTCTCAACTTCTTGTGCAATAAATCCGGAATGAATAATAGCGGTTGATGGTGTAAAATCCATTCCTTCTCTGCGTGAAGCTTTATTCTCGTCAGGCATATTTTGTGATACAAAATCGTCAAGTTCTTTGGTATTTAATTGATACGTAACTGGACGCAATTTATTTATAAATTCTAAACCCTTAACATTTTCGGTTACATTAAATTTAAAACGACCATCTGAGTAGGTTGTCCAACCAACTTCACCACCAATTTCTGTTACCGAGGTATTTCCTATCATTATTTCATTACTTGCAGTAGCTGTTGCTCCATTACCAATAGCTGTAGCATTTGAGTATTGTCCACTTACATCAGCATAATATCCTAGTGTAGTATTATAACTACCTGTTTCATTCGTTAAAAGGGAGGATGCACCTACGGCAGTATTATAATTTCCGCTTATATTTGTGTTTAAAGCACCAAAACCAAAACTAGAATTATTAAATCCTGTAGTGTTGTCGTCAAGTGAACGAAATCCCATAGCTGTGTTATAGTACCCTGTTGAATTTGCAGTAAGGCTAGCTTCTCCAACGCCAGTATTACTATAGCCTGTTGTATTATCTTTTAACGAATAGTATCCCACACCAGTATTGGAATCTCCTGTTGTATTTGAATATAATGCTTGATTTCCAATACCAGTATTCATACTTCCAGTTGATGTATTGCTATTTCCTGCTTGATAACCCAAAAATGTGGTTGAACCATATATTCTACCAGCCTTTTCATTATTCACTCTAAAATTAAGGGCAACATCATCAGTAGTACCAATAAAATGAGTCCCGTCAGTTGTTCCCGAATTTCCAGTTATTTGCCAACCGGTGCTTGGAGTAGAAGGAGTTAACCAACTTAAAACACCTGAACCATTGGTTTGTAATACTTGGCCTGTTGTACCATCAGCAGAAGGAAGAGTATAAGTTGTAGAACCGGCAGCAGCAGCAGGTGCAAAGCCCACGTAGCCAGAAGTAGAACCTGTTAAACGTAATGTTCCTTTTACATCTAGTTCAGAACCTGGTGCAGTATTAGCAATCCCAACCTTTCCGTCATTGCCTATTGTCATTCTTACGACACCAGTAGTGGAGGCATTTGCTACTGTTAAAAACTCCAGTCTTGATCCATAGCCTGAAGCACTCCAATTTTCTGTTGTATATGCTCTCATTTGTGCTCCAACACCAACATTTGCATCACCATTATATTCTCCTGAGAAGGCAACAGCACCAATTGCTCTTTCGCTATATATATAATCTGTAGTACTACTTAACGTCCGTAAATCTAATGAAGTTCCCCAGCCTAACGAATAATTTCTCTGTAAAATCAGTTTGCTATTAGAATCTGTTCCAACCATATGAAATTTGCTTAGTGGCGAAGTTGTCCCTAAGCCAATATAGGAGCCATCATCATACAACAAACTGTTCTTAATTTTGTAGGAAGCACCATCTTCCCACTTTGTTACATAATTTGTTGTTGCATCGCCAGAGCCATCAGTAACGACTGTACTCTGTGCATAACATATCGCATTTAATGCCAATGTTAAGATAAATAAATAAAGTTTTTTCATAATTATTATAATTTATAATTTTGTTTGCCTACTCTATTTCACAGCTTTTCGGCATCCGCTGTAGAAAATTAATTCACTATAAATTCCAAATTCATTTCGGCTTGTTGGTTTGCAAAAGGATAATTCTTTTTTTCAGGTGTATTATGATTTTCAACACCAAAGCAACCTTGAAATAAGTTTATATAATCGTTTTTATTTTTAGACATAATGCTACCAATTACACGTGAAATTTCAGTAATTGCCTTAGCTACTGCAACTCCAGTAATTGTTGCAGGATTTGAGCTTATGGCGGATGTTAGTTCAAATAGCTTACTTTTATTTATTGCTTTGCTAATTTCCATAAGCGTTTCACCTCTTTTTACTATATCTTTGTCGTCCTCTATTAATGTAATATTAATATGAAGTGCTCCATGCACATAAGAACGAGGCCAAAGCAGTACTCCATCTCCGTTAAACTTATGAACTTTATTCTTTTTAATCCTAATTATTAAACTTGCCGGGTCAATATCATTCAACGGATAAATAATAGGGGCATTACCGCTATAATCCCAACATATTACATATAAGTAAATCTCATTATTGGGATTAAAAATTTGGGGTAATAAACCATCAAAATTTTGCTTTAGAGTAATATCTTTTAGATATAAACTCCATTTAGCATCCGATTTTTCATAACTTACAGTTTGTTTCGAAGCTATGTTGAAATCAATCTCGTTTTCAAAAAAAAGTGCCATCTTCCTAAGACTTTGAATTTTCAAATAACCATTCTCCAATTTCGATTATTTTATCAATATCTTCGTCTTTATCGTCAGGTGCTGCAATTTTTATTACTTCAAGTGCCATTTCAATAGTATTCCAAGCAGAAGAAAGCGTATTAAGAAATTCAATTGCTTGTTGGTCGGTGGTTTCGTTACCTGTAATATTATTTCCAATTATGATTAGTTTATTTGCAGCCGTATCGAATTTTTCGCCGGTAATTTTCAAAATAATTGCAAATTCTAATGTTGGTTTAACAACTGACCACACTCTTGCAATTTTTTCTTTGTAAGATAATCCTTCGATTAATTGCATATCTTTTACAGCTATTGCAGCTGCTAACAATTTATTAAAAATTGCTTTTCTTTCTTTACGTTCAAGTTTGCGAACTTCTTTTTTTTGTTTTCTGATTTCTGATGACATAATGTTGTTTTTTAATAATTAATATGGGCTTGTTATTTTATTACCCTTTTCATTTTTAAAGTAAAAATACCTTTGTATAGTTCTTTTTCTAAACCTAATAATGTTAATGCTTCTTTACTAATATAAATTTTGATTTCTTTGTTCAATTTGTTTGTTTGATCTACTATTACTTCTTCCACCATTAGTCGAACGGATGGCTTATATTTTCCAATATAATTAATTAAATAAATCTCTTCGCCTCTTTCCAAATCAATACCTTGTACTTTAACTAAATCTTCTTTTACCAGACTGCTATAACCTACTTTCAAATCTTCGCCCTCTATATTCTTAACAGTATATTTCTCGTTTATTGCGGTAAGAATTTTAATTGAAGAATCTTGTTTTGTTAAAACTTTATTATTAATAGCTTCTATTCTTTTTATTGAAGGATTAATCTCAATGAAATAAGAAAATAAATATCCTAAAATAATGCTAACTAATGACGTTAAGATGGTATTTATAATAGGATTTTTTTTCTGAAAAGCAATGTATTTGTTTGTTTTAGTATTTATCATATTTTTACTGATTAGCCACAAATCCATTTTCTCGTTCCCATTGCAGTGCACTTTCTCTAGTTACTGCAACACCTACTTGACTGATATGTCCATTACTCCAATAAAGTCATTGCCATTGTGAATGGTATACTTGCTGGAATTTTTATGTTCATTTTCTCTGCGAACTAAATTATCAGAAATTCCCCCATGAACGATTACATTTCCTACCTTAAAATGATACTTGTAAGTATCTCTAATTTCTTGTGCCATACAATTAATTTATTATTTACGTCACACCTACTCTATAAGCTTTTCGGTTTCCGCTTTCATACATATGACAGAAAAAAGTAGTTTTGGTAATCACTTGACATCAATTATTTTTTTCATTATTTAGAAAAAAATAATTGAAAAAATAGATAATGCTCTGATTGTATTGTAATTGCGAGAGATTAATTTAAGAGGTTGATTTTAAAAATCTTCTAAAACTTTTATTGCTCGTGATTTATAACAGCCTGAATCAAGATTTTCGAGAAGTGGTTTTGCTTTTTCCCGGTCTCCGATTTTTATATAAGCTAAAGCTAGATACCAATTTATTTTTTCATTAAAAACTGTTTTTTCACTGTCCTTAATATTTTTTAAAATTTCAATAGCTTTTTGGTAATCTTTTTTTTCAATATATAGAATTCCTAAATAAACGGCAGCTCTTATATCGTCTATTTTTGCATCATAAGCATTTTGTAGCAGTACAAATGCGGTATCGTAATTGCCGTAATCAAATTCTAATAATCCTTTATCTAAAGTCTCTTTTATTTCTTTTGGTCCCATAGTGATAACTCCGGGGCTTTCGAGGGAATAATATTCTGCAAATATCTCATCATTGGTTTTTTTCGAGAAATATTCGTTATTAATAAACCAAACTGAAAAAAGAATCAATAATACTGATGTTATGCTTAATCCGTTTCTTAAAATACGTTGTCTTTTAACTCTTTTTTCTGATTGCATTAAAGACATATAAAAATCTACCTTTTCTTTATCTTTTATTATGTTGAATATTCTTTTTTGAGCTTCTAATTCCTTTTTTAATTCTTCATTTACACACAGCTCTTGATGAAATTCTTTTAATTGATTTTCATCAAGCATATCGTCTAAAAATTGACAGACTAATTCTGAATATTTCACTCTCGCTTTCACTTTATTTCATTCTATTTAAAATCTTCAAATATCGTTCTTTACACCTTGCTTTTTTAGTTATCAAATATCGTTCGGTATAACCCAATTTTTCAGCAATTTCATTTAAATTCATTCCATCGGCTTTCATTTGAAAAATTTCTCTGCAACCTTTATCCAATTTACTAAATACCTCTCTTATTATTTCAATAAAGGCTTCATCCTCTTCGAGTTGTTCTATTATTGATTTATAATATTTCTCATTCTTATCTTCTTCTTTTTGCCGTTCCACGACTCTGTCTATAAGCGTATTTAAACAAGTTTTTAATAAATAGGGTTCAAATTTCTCGATATTTCCGTTATTCCTTAATACATCAAAAATCTTTATCATTGATATTTGAAAAACTTCTTCCGCTTCATTTTTACTAACCTTTTTCTTTCTGATATGTTTAATGATACTAGGTTTGATTTTTTTGACTATATAATCAAAAACTTTCGTGTCATTATTAAGAAGTCCTCTAATTAATATTTCGCTTTTAATTTCTTCTTTCATATAAATGACACCAAATTTCTCATGATGTAACCAGGTAAAATCACGTATTTTTTGTTTTTTAACAAAATTTCACATTAATTTTCGAGAGCAAGTTATAATTTTTTTTTGCGTTTTTTTGAATCATCTCTTTTTTAATAAAAAAATATTTTTTTGCGTTTTTCTCTTACAACTTTTGTATTTCTGGTTAAAGAATTCTACAGAGCTAGCAAGGTTTACTAAAAAACTCTTAGTTCATGTGTATGCTAAAATTTCAGATGCTTTTATTGGTTTTATTTTTAACTCTTAATTCGCATAACTATAAAAAAAAACAAGCTATTTATTAACAATTTATCCTTATTCAAGTTTCAAAAAGTATCTTTGGTGGAATTTTTATGGATACAAATTACTTACAAGAACTAAACAAAGAGCAGCTCGATGCAGTCAAAAATTATAAAGGCTCATCGTTGATTATTGCAGGTGCCGGTTCAGGAAAAACAAGAGTTTTGACTTACCGAATAGCTTATATGTTGGGGCAAGGAATTCCAGCTTATAAAATTTTAGCTCTAACTTTTACCAACAAGGCAGCAAAAGAGATGAAAGAACGAATTTCGTCTTTAGTAGGGAAAACAACGGCAAGTCATTTGTGGATGGGAACTTTTCATTCGATATTTGCAAAAATATTACGATTCGAAGCCGAAGCACTTGGCTATAAACCCAATTTTACCATTTACGACACCGCAGATACAAAAAGCGTTTTGAATTCTGTAATAAAAGAAATGAACCTTGACACACAGGTTTACAAAGTGAACGAGGTTTATAGTAAAATTTCTCTTGCGAAAAATGCTTTAATCACGCCAAATGGATACTTGGCAAATGCTCAGATGATTGAGCAAGACAAACAAAGTCGAAAACCTCTTGTTGGAGAAATTTATAAGCGATACGCCAAAAAGTGTTTTGCCGCAAACGCAATGGATTTTGACGATTTGTTGATGAATACCAATATATTGTTTCGTGATCATCCTGCAGTTTTGACAAAGTATCAAGAAAAATTTAACTTCATTTTGGTTGACGAATATCAGGATACAAATTTTTCGCAGTATTTAATCATCAAAAAATTATCCGACCAATATAAAAATATTTGCGTTGTGGGCGACGATTCTCAAAGTATCTATTCGTTTCGAGGAGCAAAAATTCAAAATATTTTAAATTTTAAGTCCGATTATCCCGATTATGCCTTGTATAAACTTGAACGAAATTATCGCTCGTCGAAAAACATAGTTAATGCCGCAAATAGTTTAATCGAAAAAAATACAAACCGAATTCCTAAAAATATTTTTTCAGAAAATGAAGACGGAAGCAAAATTAAAGTACTTAAAAGTTATACCGACACCGAAGAAAGCTATATTGTCGCAAACGAATTGATAGAAAGTAAATTTAACAATAAATTCAATTATGTTGATTTTGCAATTTTGTACCGAACGAATGCACAATCGAGAGTATTTGAAGAAGCTTTCCGCAAGAGGAATATTCCGTACAAAATATATGGCGGACTTTCGTTTTATCAACGAAAAGAAATAAAAGACATTATTTCGTATTTTCGATTGATCATTAATCAAAACGATGAAGAAGCATTCAAGAGAGTTATAAATTATCCGAAAAGAGGAATTGGAGATACAACGCTTGAAAAAATAAATTCATATGTCGTAGCTACTGGAAATGATTCTTGGAATGCATTGGAAAAAATTGACACTATAAATTTTGGCTTTAACAGAGGAACTGTATTAAAGTTAAAAAGCTTTTTTGGGTTAATTTCTGATTTGACACTGCAAGTATCTACCTTGAATGCTTACGATTTTGCTAACGAAGTTATTTCAAAAGCAGGAATCCATAAAGAATTGTACACCGACCAAACACCCGAAGGAGTTAGTAGATACGAAAACGTACAAGAATTATTAAATGGAATTCGTGAATTTTGCGAAAATTATTTTGACGAAGGCATTCCAACACTTGATAAATATCTCGAAAATGTTTCGTTGCTTACCGATGCTGATGGCGAAAAAGAAGAAGACAGAGATAAGGTTACCTTAATGACCATTCATTCGGCAAAAGGACTTGAATATGAACACGTGTTTATTGTTGGTGCTGAAGAAAATTTATTTCCATCGCAACGCTCATCGTCAAGTTTGCAAGACTTGGAAGAAGAACGTAGATTGTTTTATGTAGCAGTTACGAGAGCTAAAAAAATTGCTTCCATTTCGTATGCAACATCACGTTTTCGTTATGGCTCATTCGAATCGAGTATCCCAAGTCGATTTATTCGAGAAATTAATAATGATTACCTTATTCTTCCCGAAGACGATGCTTTTGCCTACGAAAAGCCAATGGATAAAAGCCAAAAAAATAAATATATTTCAAATCAACAGTTTAAACCTAAAGAGCCTTTTATTCAAAACAAATTTAAAAAAGTATCAGAGACAAAAACATCGACAGTTTCGGCAAACAATCTTGATATAGAAATTGGAATGAAAGTTGAACACGAGCGTTTTGGTATTGGAGTAGTTATTAATATCGAAGGTTCTGACCCAAACACAAAAGCAATTGTTGATTTTAAAGAAGCCGGAACAAAAAACTTATTATTAAAATTTGCAAGATTAAAAATAGTTTTGGATTAATGTGTTGAATATGAACTATTTGTATATTTAAACTTGTACATCTAGCATAAAAGAACTATTTTTGATTCATAAAGATAAAAATATGATTGACAATAAAGATTACAACACATCGAGAAACGAAATTACATTACCTGATTATGGTAGAAATATTCAAAAAATGATTGAATTTATTTCAACCATCGAAAATCGAGACGAGCGAAATAAAGCAGCAAGTACTCTTGCAAATATAATGTACGGGATGAACTCAAGTTCTCGCGAAAACAACGTAGATTTAAGACAAAGAATTTGGTCTCAAATAGCCATAATTTCAAATTTTACTCTTGATGTTGATTATCCATTCGAGGTTCCTAGACCCGAGCATTTTAACGATAAACCAAGTAAAATTGAAATTCCGCAAAGCCCAATTAAATTTCGCCATTATGGAAAAATCATGGAAAATATGATTAAAAAAGCGGTTACAATGGAAGATGGCGAAATGAAAGAAGCTCTGATTAAAATCATTGCAAATCACATGAAAAAACTTTATTTGATTTGGAATCGAGAATCGGTTGGCGACGATTTGATTTTTTCTGATATGCAAGAAATTGCAGGAACAAATTTTGGGTTTATCGAAAATCTTAAATTGAATGAAACTCGAGATATTCTTTCCAAAAATAAACGAACCAAACGTACTCATCGAAAATAAAATTACGAAATGAATACTTTTGAAATAGAAGGCGGTTATAAACTCAAGGGAGAAATAACCCCACAAGGAGCAAAAAACGAAGCTTTACAAATTATTTGTGCAACGCTGCTTACTTCTGATGAAATTGTAATTGAAAATATTCCTCAAATACGTGATGTAATAAACTTAATAAACTTACTCTCGTCAATTGGCGTTAAGGTTAAAAAAATAAACGAATCTACATATAGTTTTAAAACTGAAAATCTTGATTTCGATTATTTGTATTCTGACGAATATAAGAAAAAAGCTTCGAGCCTAAGAGGTTCTATAATGATTGTTGGACCTATGCTTTCGCGATTTGGAGTTGGGTTAATTCCAAGACCTGGAGGAGATAAAATAGGTCGCAGAAGATTAGATACCCATTTTATTGGATTTGAAAAATTAGGTGCAATATTTAATTACGATTCTTCTTTAAATTTTTATGAGGTCAAGGCTAAAAAGCTTAAAGGAACCTATATGCTTCTCGACGAAGCCTCGGTTACTGGAACAGCAAACATAATAATGGCAGCTGTTTTAGCTGAAGGAAAAACAACCATTTTTAATGCTGCTTGCGAACCATACATTCAGCAACTGTGTAAAATGCTCGTAAAAATGGGATCTAACATAATTGGAATTGGCTCTAATTTATTGACCATCGAAGGAGTAAAATCGCTGAAAGGTTGTACACATAGAATGCTTCCTGATATGATCGAAATAGGAAGTTTCATCGGCTTAGCTGCGATGACTCAATCAGAAATTACGATTAAAAATGTTGCTTACGATGAACTTGGAATCATTCCATCGTCGTTTAAAAGACTTGGCATAAAACTTGACCGAATTGGCGACGATATTTTTATTCCCGAACAAGATAATTACGAAATCGAAACATTTATTGATGGCTCTATAATGACAATTTCAGATGCTATATGGCCTGGATTAACTCCCGATTTATTGAGTGTTTTTTTGGTTGTTGCCACTCAAGCAAAAGGAAGCGTTCTTATTCATCAAAAAATGTTTGAAAGCCGTCTGTTTTTTGTCGATAAATTAATTGATATGGGTGCTCAAATTATTCTTTGCGACCCACATCGTGCAACGGTTATTGGACACAATCGACAATTAAAACTTAAACCAACCGTAATGACTAGTCCTGACATCAGAGCCGGAGTAGCTTTATTGATTGCAGCATTATCGGCCGATGGAACCAGTATTATTCACAACATTGAACAAATCGATAGAGGATATCAAGATATCGATGGTCGTTTAAATAAATTAGGAGCTAAAATTAAAAGAACAAATCATGAGTAAAAGATTAATTTCAATCATTGTCGGCTTTTTCATCTTTTCATCAACTTTTGCACAAAACGAAAATAAAGAAAAAGTTATAGGAACTCAAATTGGAGATATTGCTCCAGAATTGGCTTACGAATCACCCGACGGAAAAATTTACAAACTATCTGATTTAAAGGGCAGTATGGTTTTAGTCGATTTTTGGGCTTCGTGGTGTGGACCATGTCGAAGAGAAAATCCTAGCGTAGTTGGTGCATATCAAAAGTATAAAGATGAAAAATTTAACAATGGTAAAAAATTTACAGTTTATAGCGTTTCCCTCGATAAATCAAAAGAAAGCTGGGTTGGTGCAATTGAAAGGGATAAACTAGAATGGGAATATCATGTAAGCGATTTAAAATATTGGTCTTCAGAAGGAGCAAAAACTTACAATGTTAGGTCGATACCTTCGAATTTTTTACTCAATGGAGATGGGATTATTGTTGGTGTAAATTTACGTGGTGCCGATTTGGAGTCAGCCTTGGAAAAAGAACTGAAAAAATAGCCGATTAAAAATATAAACTTGAAATAAATATAGACAAAAATGCCAATTTGTCTATATTTTGTTTTATGGCAAGCAAATTGACAATTCAAAACGATTAATTTTTCAAAAAATATATAGAATATGCGAATGTCTAGAAAAAAAGATAAAAAAGATATTGAAGAAAACGTAGTAACAGAAGAAAATGAACAAAATATCGACTCGAGCCAAGAAGAGAAACAGGAAAAAAATGAGGTAAATATTGAGGCAGAGTTAATAGAAAAAGTTAATGAGTTTCAAAATAAATATTTGAGACTTTCGGCCGAATTTGATAATTACAGAAAAAGAACTCTTAAAGAAAAAATGGATCTCACGAAAACTGCTGGAGAAGACATTTTTGTAAATATGCTTCCAATTATCGATGATTTTGAGAGAGCCATAGAATCGATAAATAGTGCTAAAGATATTGATGCCATAAAAAATGGTATTAATTTGATTTACAGTAAATTTTCAATCTTTTTATCACAAAAAGGAATCAAGGCGATTGAAACAAAAGATGCCGATTTTGATACCGATTTTCACGAGGCGATTACCAAAATGCCAACCGAAGATAAAAAAGGGAAGATAATAGATGTGATCGAAAAAGGATATTTACTTAACGAAAAAGTAATTCGATACGCAAAAGTGGTTGTTGGAGAATAAGGTAGATTGAAAAACAAAAAGCAAAAAAATGTCAAAAAGAGATTATTACGAAATACTCGAAGTTTCGAAAAATGCATCGAAAGACGAAATTAAAAAGGCTTATCGCAAGATGGCAATTAAACACCATCCCGATAAAAACCCAAACGATAAGTCTGCAGAAGAAAAATTTAAGGAAGCTGCCGAAGCTTATGAAGTATTAAGTAACGACGATAAAAAACGACGATACGACCAATTTGGACACGCCGGAGTTGGCGGAGCTTCTGGTGGAAGCGGAGGATACGGCGGCGGCATGTCGATGGATGACATTTTTTCAAATTTTGGAGATATCTTCGGAGACGTTTTTGGCGGTGGATTTGGCGGGTTCGGTGGCAGAGGTCGACAATCAAGACGAGTTAATAAAGGAACCAATCTTCGCGTAAAAGTTAAATTAAACTTAAATGAAATTGCAACAGGCGTTGAGAAGAAAATAAAAGTCAAAAAATACGTTTCTTGTAAAACTTGCGATGGTTCAGGGGCTGTTCCCGGTTCAAAACACACAGAGTGTAGCACTTGTCACGGACAAGGACAAGTGATTACAGTTACTAATACCATTTTGGGACAAATGCAAAGTGCAAGAACATGCCCAACTTGTGGAGGAGAAGGAAAAATAATAACTCAAAAATGTACTTCTTGCTACGGCGAAGGCATTATGCAAGATGAGGAAGTTGTAAACATAAAAATTCCTGCAGGAGTTGGAGAAGGAATGCAACTTTCGGTATCGGGAAAAGGAAATGCAGCACGAAGAGGTGGCATGAATGGAGATTTACTTGTTCTTATCGAAGAAGAAAAACACGAAGAGTTAATAAGAGACGATAATGATTTATTGTATAATCTTTTCATAAGTATTCCCGATGTAACGCTTGGAGCAACTGTTGAAATCCCAACCTTAGAAGGAAAAGTTAAAATTAAAATTGACCCAGGAACACAACCAGGAAGAATACTGCGATTAAGAGGAAAAGGCTTAACAGATGTTAATGCATACCGAAAAGGCGACTTGCTTGTAAAAGTCAACGTTTGGATTCCAAGTGCCATTTCAAAAGAAGAGAAAAAGATATTCGAAAAACTTCAGTCATCACCGAGTTTTATTCCAAACCCATCAAGTTCAGAAAAAAGTTTTTTTGAGAAAATGAAAGAATACTTTTAACCGATAAAACACTAACACAAAAAAGATAGATGAACCTTTTTGAAGCCCACAATGTTGTTAAAAAATATGCTAATCACTTAGCTCTAGATAATGTTAGCATAAATGTTCCCAAAGGTTCTATATTTGGACTGCTTGGTCCGAATGGAGCAGGAAAAACAACTCTAATCAGAATCATTAATCAAATTACAGCTCCTGATAGTGGCGATATTTTTTTTAATGGAGAAAAACTCAAATCGCACCATGTCGAACAAATAGGCTACTTACCGGAAGAGCGAGGTTTGTACAAAAAAATGAAAGTTGGTGAGCAGGCTTTATATCTGGCACAGCTAAAGGGTTTATCAAAAAAAGATGCGTTGAAAAAATTAAAATACTGGTTCGAAAAATTTGAAATTCAAGCATGGTGGGACAAAAAAGTTGAAGAGCTTTCGAAAGGAATGCAACAAAAAGTTCAGTTTATTGTAACTATTTTACACGAACCAAAATTATTGATTTTTGATGAGCCTTTCAGTGGATTTGACCCAATAAATACCAATTTATTGAAACAGGAAATTTTATATTTAAGAGAACAAGGAGCCACAATTATTTTTTCCACACACAACATGAGTTCGGTTGAAGAAGTTTGCGACAACATAGCCTTAATCAATAAATCTAAAAAAATTCTCGACGGCTCAGTTCATGATATCAGAAATCAATTTAAAGGAAATACACTCGAAATTCAGTTTAAAGGAAAGCCAAATCTGCTTGAGGCTACACTTACTCCTGATTATGAAATCGTTGAAAATAATTTTGCAAACGATATTACCAATATTAAAATTAAGCTTTTACGAGAAATAAAAACCAACAATTTAATTTCACATGTGCTTCCTTTCGGAGAAATTATTTCGTTCAGAGAAATGCTCCCAAGCATGAACGACATTTTTATTAGAGCCGTAGAAGAAACAAACGAAATAGACAATAAAAAACAAATATTATGAGCAAAATAACACTCATCATAAAACGAGAATATCTCACGAGAGTTAAGAAAAAGTCCTTTATTATTATGACCATCATTGGTCCAATTTTAATGGCAGCCTTGATGATTGTACCTGCTTGGGTTTCGCAACTCGAAGATCAAGACAATAAAACCATTGCTATTATTGACCAAACAAAAGCGGTGAGTTTAGCTATCGAAAATACACAGTATTTGAAATTTGAACGACTCGAAAATAAAAGTTTAGACGATGTAAAAAAAGATTTTAAAACATCAGGCTATTACGCCGTTCTGTTTATTCCCGAAAATATAACAAGTGCTCCCAGTGGCGTTCAGCTTTTTTCGAACAAACAACCAAACCTTGGAGTAAAGATGCATATTTCGAATGCTCTCGAAAAAGAATTAGAAAGCGAAAAACTTAAAGCATCGGGGATAGACGAAAATATTTTAAAAGCGGTTAAAACGAATGTTAACATTTCTACATTTAAGTGGACAGATGAGGGTGTTGAGGAGGAAAGTTCTACCGAGTTAACAATGGCAGTTGGTTTTATTGCTGGCTTTATGATTTATCTTTTTATTTTTCTTTATGGAGCTCAGGTTATGCGAGGTGTCATTGAAGAAAAAACCAGCCGAATAGTTGAGGTAATCATTTCTTCAGTACGACCATTTCAGTTGATGATGGGGAAAATTGTGGGTGTTGCAATGGTCGGATTAACTCAGTTTTTACTTTGGATTATATTAACATTTGTGATTGTAACGGTTGTGCAAACGGTATTTTTTGACATAAATCCAGCAAACATTCAACAAGAAGTTGTTGCCCAAGATTTATTCACGGGTTCTTCAAGTCAGTTAAGCGAAATACAACCAGTTATGGACGAAAATGCAAGCGAGATACAAGGAATGTTATCAACCTTGAAAAACATTGATTTTGCCGTAATGATTGGAATGTTTTTATTCTATTTTCTTGGCGGATATTTATTGTATTCTTCACTTTTTGCCGCAATCGGTGGAGCTGTTGATAACGAGGCCGACACACAGCAATTTATGCTTCCCATTTCGGCTCCTCTCATAGTTGCATTTATTGTTGGTCAAAATGTAGTAAATAATCCCGATGGAGCAGTCAGTTTTTGGTTTTCGATTATTCCATTCACATCTCCGGTTGTAATGATGATTCGTATTCCTTTTGGTGTACCTTTTTGGGAAATTGCTTTATCGGCAGTTCTTTTGGTGCTTACTTTTATTGGAACAACTTGGTTGGCAGGAAAAATATATCGAACCGGAATACTTATGTATGGAAAAAAAATTACCTACAAAGAACTTTGGAAATGGTTAAGATATAGTTCTTAGGTTAGATTGCTGTTCTATTCAGAAACATACAGATAAATATTTAATTGATAGTTAGATAAGGAAAGAGGGTGTCCGAAAAGTCGAGACACCCTCTTCTTTTATTTTCGACTTTCGATAAGTACTTCCAAAATTTGTTTTGCGGCAACTGAGACCGAAGTTCCCGGTCCAAAAATTCCGACAACTCCGGCCTTGTACAAGAAATCGTAATCTTGTGCAGGAATAACACCTCCGGCAATTATCATTATGTCTTCACGACCAAGTTTTTTTAGTTCTGCAATTACTTGAGGAATCAAAGTTTTGTGCCCTGCGGCTAAACTCGAGACACCTAGTATATGTACGTCGTTTTCAACAGCTTGCTTGGCGGCTTCGGCAGGAGTTTGAAACAATGGTCCAATATCTACATCGAATCCCATATCGGCATATCCAGTTGAAACCACTTTTGCTCCTCTATCATGACCGTCTTGTCCCATTTTTGCAATCATAATTCGTGGGCGTCTTCCATCAAGTTCGGCAAATTTATCGGCAAGTTCTTTGGCTTTTTTATAATCGGAATCGTTATGCGATTCAGAAGAATATACTCCTGAAATTGATCGAATTACTGCCTTGTATCTTCCCGAAACAGCCTCTATAGCATCTGAAATTTCTCCAAGTGTCGCTCGCTTTCTTGCTGCATCAACAGCAAGTTCTAACAAATTTCCATTTTCAGTTTCACACGATTTTGTAATTTCTGCTAATGCTTTTTTAACTTCTTCGTTGTTACGCTCAGCTTTTAATTTTGCCAATCGTTTTAATTGCGATTCTCTTACGGCAGTATTATCAACCTCGAGAATATCAATAGGGTCTTCTTTTTCGAGTTTGTATTTATTTACCCCAACAATAATGTCTTTTTTCGAATCAATGCGAGCTTGTTTTCGAGCAGCAGCTTCTTCGATTCTCATTTTAGGGATTCCTGTTTCGATAGCTTTCGACATTCCGCCAAGTTCTTCAACTTCTTCGATTAGTGCCCATGCTTTTTGTGCCAACTCATTGGTTAAGGTTTCGACATAATACGAACCAGCCCAAGGGTCAACAGCTTTACAAATATTGGTTTCTTCTTGTAAGTATATTTGAGTATTTCGTGCTATACGAGCCGAGAAGTCGGTTGGTAATGCAATAGCTTCGTCAAGTGCGTTGGTATGAAGCGATTGTGTATGCCCAAGTGCAGCAGCCATAGCTTCGATGCAAGTTCGGGCAACATTGTTAAACGGGTCTTGTTCTGTTAAACTCCATCCCGATGTTTGTGAGTGTGTTCGCAATGCCATCGATTTTGGATTTTTAGGATTAAATTGTTTGACAATTTTTGCCCAAAGCATTCGTGCAGCTCTCATTTTGGCTATTTCCATAAAATGATTCATCCCGATTGCCCAAAAGAACGACAATCGAGGAGCAAACTCATCAATACTTAAGCCCGATGCAATTCCTGTTCGCAAATATTCCAAGCCGTCGGCTAAGGTATAAGCTAATTCAATATCGGCAGTTGCTCCAGCTTCTTGCATGTGATACCCCGATATACTGATTGAATTGAATTTAGGCATATTCTTAGATGTAAAACCAAAAATATCGGCAATAATTCTCATCGACATTTCTGGTGGATAGATGTATGTATTTCGAACCATAAATTCTTTCAAAATATCGTTTTGAATAGTTCCGCTCAAAAGTTCCATTTTTACGCCCTGCTCTTCGGCTGCAACAATATAAAACGCTAAAATTGGAAGAACCGCACCGTTCATCGTCATCGAAACCGACATTTTATCCAATGGAATTTGATCGAATAAAATTTTCATGTCAAGAATCGAATCAATTGCAACGCCAGCTTTTCCTACATCTCCTACAACTCTTTCGTGATCAGAATCATAACCTCGATGAGTTGCCAAATCGAATGCAACCGATAAACCTTTTTGTCCGGCAGCTAAATTTCTTCGATAAAAAGCGTTTGATTCTTCAGCAGTTGAAAATCCAGCATACTGACGAACAGTCCATGGCTTCATAACGTACATAGTTGAGTATGGCCCTCTAAGATATGGAGGCAAACCTGCTGCAAAGTTCAAATGTGATATATTTTCTAAATCGCTTGAGTTGTAAACTGGTTTAACGTTGATTTGCTCGGGAGTTAGCCAATTTTTTTCAATCTTGTTTTCCTTTTCCCAATCGGCCGAAGATTTAGTTTGCTTAGGGTTATTTTGTAAACTTATATTTTTGAAATTTGGTTTCATAATTTTTTTGTATAGGTTATAAATTTAGAAGTCCTTAAAGAAAAATTTGAAAAGTTTATTCTCAAAATAGGTGCTTTCATCTTTTTATAATTATTATGTAATTCCTATTATTTGGTTAAAATCTTGCAAGGTTTCTAATAGATTCGATTTTAAATGAATGAAGTTTGTAACGCCCGTTTTTTTAAAATTTTCGATATGTTCTTTTGGATATCCAGCAACGACCAATATTTTGGTATGTAAAACTTCTGCAATTTGTGGGACTATTTCTGGATATTCTTCATCAGAACTACAAATTACTATAATCTCTGCTTGACTTTCTTTTGCCGCTTTTATGCCTTCCTCAATGGTTTTGAAACCAAGATTATCGATAATTTCGTATCCAGCACATCCGAAGAAATTTGAGGAGAACATCGCACGGGCTTTTCTCATGGCTAAGTTTCCAAAAGTAAACATGAAAACGCGCGGAGTTTTTGCCGCTCTTTCAGTTTGTAATCTAATTTTCTCAAAAGCCTCAGCTCCACGATAAATGCGAATAGGTTCTGCTATTAAAGATTCCGGCACGTTTGGTTTTTTTGTTTTTGTAACAGTATTCGAAATTTTTTCTAATGGATTTGGATATTGATTTGTCCCAAGTATTATTTCGCTTCGCATGGCAATATTCATATCTCTTTTTTGAGCCATTTCTTTAATCGAAAGTTGAATAAAACCATCTTTGAATGCTTGTAAATATCCGCCTTTATCTTCTATTTCGACAAAAAGTTTCAACGCTTCGTTTGCAATTGCTTGCGTCAAATTTTCAATGTAGTATGAGCCTGCCGATGGGTCAATAATTTTGTTCATGTTCGATTCTTCTTTCAAAATAATTTGTGTGTTTCGGGCAATTCTTTCTGAAAATGTATCCGATTCTTGAAACGTTATATCGAAAGGTGTTACGGTTAATATTTCTACTCCTCCAATAACCGCCGACATCGACTCAGTTGTTGTTCGAAGCATATTTACATATGGGTCGTAACTTGTTTTGTTCCATTCTGAAGTAATGGCATGAATGTATAACTGATTCGAAATACTATTTTTGGGATTGTAGGCTTCTATAATTTTTGCCCACAACAATCTGGCAGCTCTTACTTTTGCAATTTCCATGAAATAATTTGAACCAATTCCCACAACAAATTTCATTTTCGAAGAAATATCGTCAACGCTTAATCCTTTGTCGGTTAATTTATTTAAGTACTCAACAGCCATTGATAATCCAAAAGCCAACTCTTGAGTTGCCGAAGCTCCTGCATTATGAAAATTAACTGCATTAACGGCAAACGCTTTTAGTTTTCCTGAATTCTTGATTGAATATTCTACATCGTCAAATGCTGCTTTTTCATCTTTGCAAAAATTTCCCTTTATGGTTAAAATTCCAAGTGAGTCTAGGTTTATAGCCCCCGACAAAAAATCGAAATGTTGGAGATCTTTACATAAATTTTGAATGCTGATTGCTCCCGAAAAATCTATGTTTGTTTCAATTAAACAAATGTTATTGAGTAAAGTAGAAAGATTCTCTTTGGTAACATTCTTATCTGTCAATATAAAATTAATTCCGCTTGCTCCTTTATCTAGAGCATTTAATGCTTTTTGATTTGCTTGATTATAATCTACAACGTATATGTCTTCGCAAATTTTCCATTCGTTATCGCATTTTTTATTTCCTCTTACATAAGGGAAATCGGTAGGAAAGGACTTTGTAAATTCGATATTAGAAATATGCTCAGCTCTATAATATGGTTTTACGTTGATTCCTTCGAGTGTTTTCCATACCAATTTTTTATCGTAATCGGCACCCTTTAAGTCTTTAACTATAAGTTCTTCCCATTCTTGAGTGCTTATGTCGGGAAAATCGGTGAACAAACTTTTGCTTTTATCAGTCATATCAAATATATTTTAATAATTGCGACAAAGTTATAACAAGAAATGCTAAAAAAACATGCTATATGTCAGGTAAACGAATATGTACTGTTTAATCTGTGCTTTTCTATAATTGATGTTGAATATTGTTGAGGCAATATAATTACTATAAAAACCAATAAATTCTTAGCTTTCAATAATATCTAATTACTATAAAATAGGGTTTTATACCGAATAATTTTTTAGAAAAAAATTCAAATAGTTCGACCACGTTGTGGTCGTATGTTTATAGCCGTACAATTCTGCTATAAACATTTGACTCCTTTGGAGTCATACAAATCATTAAATTTTAGCATATAATTCGGTATAATGTCTAGTATAAAAAATATTTTTGCGTGGATTCCTACACATACTGTTTTTGCAAATATTGTCATTGGAAACAAACAACTTTATATAAACTATGTATATGTTTGTAAAAAAGTATTATATAAATTTTTTAAGTGAGTTTTTGAACATAGAAAATGTAATAATGTCTCATACATCTAAATCCATTTGAATGAAACAATAGGAAAATAGCGATTCCTTCTGATGATGGAATTTTTCGTATTTTCTTTGATGGATTTCATATTCGATGTGATTCTGTGATTTTATCAAATACAATACAAAAAAGCATTAACATTATAAAATATTTCCGTAATTTTATCATAACAAATCATAGAGTCGAAGTTTAATTAAAATTTTTTGTAATCAAACGATGAATTAATTTATTTTGTAAGTGAAGAAATTCAAATTTCGGAACGTAAAACTTTCAAAATGGTAGAAAAGAATGCTTCGAAATAGATTTGATGGCTGGAATAACGGCAAATATGCTGCAGTTTAAAATAAATCCTGCCGAATTATTTGATTGTGAATAATAATATAATAATAATGCAAGCCACAAACACTTCAATATTAATAATTTATACAGGAGGAACTATAGGAATGATTCAAAACGAAAACGGAACATTAGTACCGTTTAACTTTGAAAATTTACTAAAATACATTCCATTGTTGAAAAACTTTCACTCCAAAATTGACTCATATTGCTTCGAACAACCGATTGATTCATCAGATGTTAGTCCCGAATTTTGGATTAAGTTGGTAGATATTATCCACGAAAAATATGAGCAATACGACGGTTTTGTAATTCTTCATGGCTCAGACACAATGGCTTACACTGCTTCGGCATTAAGTTTTATGCTCGAAAATTTGAATAAGCCAGTAATTTTAACTGGCTCACAGTTACCGATTGGACTATTGCGAACCGATGGTCGTGAAAATTTAATTGCATCGCTCGAAATTGCATCAGCAAAGAAAAACAACAAGCCTTTAATTCCCGAAGTTTGTATTCTGTTCGAAAATTCATTGTTTAGAGGCAATAGAACACATAAGTTTAACGCCGAGAATTTTGAGGCATTTATATCACCAAACTACCCAAACTTAGCCGAAATAGGTGTAAATATAAAATATAATTACCCAGTAATTTCGCATCCCAATATTGATTTTTTGGTTTCTCACCGAAAGTTGGATAATAACATCGTGGTTCTTAAAATGTTTCCCGGAATATCTCACAAAGCAATTGAAGCAATTTTAAATATCGAAGAACTTAAGGCTGTGGTTTTAGAAACTTATGGCTCAGGAAATATTACAACCGACCAAAAAGTAATTTTCTTATTATCCGAAGCGATAAAAAAAGGCATCATTATTTTTAATGTAACTCAGTGTCAAGCAGGAGCAGTTGAACAAGGAAAATACGAAACAAGCATCCAGTTAAAAAACATTGGTGTAATCAGCGGAAAAGACATTACAACCGAAGCCGCTCTTGCAAAATTGATGTACTTACTCGGCGAAAATTTCTCTCAAAAACAAATCGAAAAACTACTACCAATATCGATTAGAGGCGAAATCACAAACTAAATATTCTAGTTGGTTTTATCGATGTTTTTCTTCGTCGCTTAATATCAAATTTAGATAATTTTCGTATCTCGATAAACTAATATCGCCATCTTTTACATGCTGAATTACAGCACAATTTGGTTCGTGAACGTGAGTGCAATTGTTATATTTACATTGAGCCGAATAGTTAAAAATTTCAGGAAAAAAATGATACATTTCTTCTTTTTTCATGTCGATTAATCCGAAGCCCTTTATTCCGGGAGTGTCTATGATGTAGCCACCACTCGAAACGTGATGCATTTCGGCAAAAGTTGTGGTGTGTTTTCCTTTGTGATGAGAATCAGAAATTTCGCCTACTCGAATATTAAGTTTGCTATCAATTTTATTAATCAACGATGATTTTCCAACGCCCGAATTTCCCGAAAAAACACTCACTTTATCGCACATCAATTCTCTCAATAAATCAATATTTACATTCTCGACAACCGATGTTTCAATACATTTATAACCAATCGGATTGTATATCGATTTGATTTGATTAACAAGTTCTGAAAGTTTTTCGGATTTGTATAAATCAACTTTGTTAATCACAATTATAGTTGGGATTCGATACGCTTCTGCGGAAATTAAAAATCGGTCGATGAATAACGTCGAAGTTTCGGGAAAAGCAAGCGTAATTACCAAAAAAGCTTGGTCGATGTTTGAAGCAACTATATGATGCTGTTTCGATAAATTCGATGATTTACGAATAATATAATTTTTTCGTTCATAAATTTTCGATATAAGCCCAACATTATCTTCAGCTAAGGAGAATTCAACAACATCACCAACTGCGACAGGATTTGTACTTTTTAAATCATCAAGACGAATTTTCCCACGAATTCTACACTCAAAAATCTGATTGTCATCATTTTTTACCGAAAACCAGCTGCCTGTTGATTTTATAACGATTCCTTTATTCAAAAACAATAAATATTAAATAATTTACGATATTTGTTACGAAGATATAACAAATTAACTATTGAAGTGAAAAAAATAATTTCATATAATCTAAATGGGATTAGAGCGGCATTAGGCAAAGACCTCATCGGTTGGTTAAAAGTCGAAAATCCGGATATGCTTTGCATTCAAGAAACAAAGGCAAGTTCAGACCAATTCGACACCCGTATTTTCGAAGAATTGGGATACGAACATTATTGGTTTTCAGCCGAAAAAAAAGGCTATAGCGGTGTTGGAATTTTAACAAAGCTTAAGCCCGATAAAATAATATATGGAATGGATAATCCAACATACGATTCCGAAGGTAGAGTTTTACAAGCCGACTTTGGCGATGTTTCCTTAATCTCAGTTTATTTTCCATCGGGAACAAGTGGCGATGCTCGACAAGATTTTAAAATGGACTTTCTCGAAGATTTTCATAAATATTTAAAAAACTTACGAAAAACACGTCCAAACTTAATTGTTTCGGGCGATTATAATATTTGTCACAAACCTATTGATATAAATTATCCGAAAAAACACGAACAAATGTCAGGTTATTTGCCCGAAGAACGTGCCTGGGTTGATCAATTTGTCGCCGATGGATTTGTCGATACTTTTCGAGAATTCAACAAAGAATCGAACCAATATTCGTGGTGGAGTTACCGCTCTGGAGCAAGACCTAAGAATTTAGGCTGGAGAATTGATTATCACATGGTTACTGATAGTTTGAAAAGTAAATTGGTAAATGCAAAAATATTGCAACAAGTTGTTCATTCTGACCATTGTCCGGTTGTAGTTGAAATTGATTTTTAGAAAAAGACTTAATAAACCCCCAAGGTTGTGAAAACCTTGGAGGTTTGAGAAACACAATGGTTTAAAATCAAATATCAAAAAAAATAACACAAAGAATAATTAATATTAAAATAGAGTTGTTAACTTTATGTCATTATTAAAAATCGAATTTATTTAAAATTAAAATTATGATAAGTTACAAAGAATTAGGATTAGTTAATTCGAAAGAATTATTTGCAAAAGCCGTAAAAGGCGGATATGCAATACCTGCTTTCAATTTTAACAATATGGAACAAATGCAGGCAATTATTTCGGCATGCGTTGAAACAGAATCGCCTGTTATTTTGCAAGTATCGAGCGGTGCAAGAAAATATGCAAACCAAACCTTGTTGCGTTATATGGCTCAGGGAGCTGTTGAGTATGCAAAAGAATTAGGAAAAAATATTCCTATCGTTCTTCATCTCGACCATGGCGATACATTTGAATTATGCAAATCGTGTATTGAAATGGGATTTTCTTCAGTTATGATTGATGGTTCGCACCATTCGTATGAAAAAAACATTGAACTAACCAAACAAGTAGTTGAATATGCTCATAAGCACGGTGTAACAGTAGAGGGCGAATTAGGTGTTTTGTCAGGAATTGAAGACGATGTAGTAGCGGCAAAATCAATTTATACACAACCCGAACAAGTCGAAGATTTTGTAAAAAAAACAGGCGTTGATTCCTTAGCGATTTCTATTGGAACATCGCATGGAGCAAACAAATTTAAACCTGAGCAATGTACTCGTAACGAAAAAGGCGTATTAGTTCCACCTCCATTACGTTTCGACATTTTAGAAGAAATTGAAAGAAGAATCCCTGGTTTTCCAATCGTATTACACGGAGCATCATCAGTTCCAATGGATTTGATTGATGTTATAAATACACACGGAGGAAAAATGAAAGATGCTGTTGGTATTCCAGAAGAACAACTTAGAAGAGCGGCGGCATCGGCTGTTTGTAAAATCAATATTGACTCTGACGGACGTATTGCAATGACTGCAGCTATTAGAAAAGCATTCGTTGATAATCCGGGCGAATTCGACCCTCGAAAATATTTAGGTCCCGCTCGTGATGCATTAAAACAACTTTACAAACATAAAATTGTGAATGTTCTTGGAAGTGCTAACAGAATCTAAAAAATAAAACCTATTTTAAGCCGTGTAATGGTCATTGAGTTAAATCAAAATGCCATAATACACGGCTTTTTTATTTCAATTAGTCTCCAAATTTATTTTATCTACATTTCCCATCTTAGTCCAAAAACATTAAAAATATTGTCCTTTTTACAAACTTTACAAACATAATAAAGTGATTAACAAAATATTGCAAAAATCAAAATTCACGAAAGATGATATTGTTTTTCTTCTAAATGCGAAAGATGATGACGAAAAAAAACTTTTTCTTCGTTCGGCTGAAATCAAAGAAAAACATGTTGGCAATAAAGTTTGGCTACGAGGATTGATAGAACTGTCGAATATTTGTTCGAAAAACTGTTATTACTGTGGAATTCGCAAGGGAAACAAAAATGTGTGTCGCTACGAAATACAACTCGACGAAGTAATTGAATCGGCGAAGTTTGCCTTGGACAATGGCTTTGGCTCTATCGTAATACAGTCAGGAGAAATACAATCGACAAAATTCACAAATAAAATTCTGGATATTCTTCAAAAAATTCAGCAGCTTTCAAGCCCTAAATTACGAGTAACTCTTTCGTGTGGTGAACAAACAGAAGAAACGTATCGCAAATGGTTTGATGCTGGAGCCGAGCGATATTTATTACGAATTGAAACATCAAATTCAGACTTGTACCATAAAATACATCCTAATGATTCGCTGCATGATTTCGACAAGCGAATAGAAGCCCTCAACGTGTTGAAAAAAATAGGTTTTCAAACCGGAACGGGAGTCATGATTGGTTTGCCTTTTCAAACTATTGACGATTTGGCAAACGATATTCTTTTTATGCAAAAAATGGATATTCATATGTGTGGTATGGGACCTTACATTGAACACAGCGAAACACCGTTGTTTAAATATTCTTCTTTGTTATTGTCTTTGCGTGAACGCTACGAATTGGCGTTGAAAATGATTGCCGTGTTAAGAATTGTGATGAAAGACATCAACATTGCTTCAACTACCGCTTTTCAAACAATTGATTCAGAAGGAAAAAAATCAGCCTTGGAAATTGGGGCAAATGTCTTAATGCCAAATCTTACGCCCGCCAAATACA
Organism: Bacteroidetes bacterium GWF2_33_38; assembly: GCA_001769505.1. Classification (GTDB taxonomy): domain Bacteria; phylum Bacteroidota; class Bacteroidia; order Bacteroidales; family GWF2-33-38; genus GWF2-33-38. The sequence goes on along the minus strand of MEOF01000055.1, from coordinate 46,003 downwards.
AAGAGAATTATAATCTTTACAACAACAAACCTGGCAAAGAAAATACAATATCTTACGAATTTAATCTGGCTTTCGAAATGATTCGGAATGCTGAAAATATTGTAAGATTGAATGAATATGGGGATTCCATTCATTATTCAACAAAAAAAGAGTAATTTTGAGTTTTTACAAAAAAACAATGTTGCCAAAGCAATTAAGAATTTCTTTAAAAATTAGATTGTTCTTGCCTATAGCTCTCATTATTATATCTGTAATTGGTGTCGCTACTGTTTTTTTTATCAATATTTCAATTAAAAGTATTCATTCTCAAATCGAAAACAACTTAAAACTTGAAGTTCAAACCATTACAAAAATGTTTGAGCGGGAGCGAAACTTAAAACTCGAAAAAGTAAAAACAAACCTCAAAATTGCAAATGATTTATTTTACAAGTTTAACTTTTCGATTGAAAATACCGCGTTTGAAATATCTGCCGTAAATCAAAACAGCCATACAAACCACAATGTTTCCTTGAAAAAATGGAATCTTAACAAATTACCATTATATTTTGATAATACTTTTGTTGATAGCTTGAGCCATTTGGTTGGAGGAACTGTTACGGTTTTTCAACGAATCGATAGTGGTTTTGTGCGAATATCTACCAATGTGCTAAATAGCGATAGCATTCGAGCAGTTGGAACTTATATCCCGAACGAATCACCGGTAGTGAAGTCTGTTTTGAACAGAAAAACATATTATGGCAGGGCATATGTTGTCAACGATTGGTATATAACAGCTTATGAACCAATATTTCAAGGCAATAAAATCATAGGCATGCTGTATGTTGGCGATAAAGAAAAAGACCTTGCGGAGTTGCGAAAAATATTATATAGTTTAAATATCGGAGAAAGCGGATATCCTTTTGTGTTCGATAATGAAGGAAATGCGATAATTCATCCGAAAATCGAAGGACAAAACTGGAAAGACAGCACGCTGTTTAAATTGTTTACCAAGTCGGAAAGCGGAGTGTTAAGTTATATTTTTAACGACAAACAAAAAACGGCGGCATATAGCTACTATCCTGAATTTGATCTTTATATTGCAACTTGTGTCGAAACTGGAGCAGAAACACGAGAATTCATTAGAAATACAATTATTGGAGCTTCAGCGATAGCAATGTTGGTTGTACTCATTCTTTCTTTTTTCTTGTATTATTTGACTACTGAACGAATTTATCGTTTTTTGCGAGAACTTGAAATTAGCAATAAAAAATTAAGCAAAGCAAAAGAAGCTTTGAAACAATCGGAAGAGCGATTTCAAAAATTGTTTGACTCCACCGGCGACGATATTTTTGTAACCGACGAAAACGAAAGTATTATTGAAATAAACCAAGCAACTTGTAATTCGCTTGGATATACACGAGAGGAACTTCTAAAGCTAAAAATGTCCGACATAAAAACATTAAAATACGTTGACAAAGTTGCCGAAAATCGTCGTAAAATTTACGAGTTAGGAACTTACACTTTCGAATCGGAGCATGTAAGCAAAGATGGAAAAGTTATTCAAGTTGAGTTTACAAGTCGGGTAGTGAATTACAACAACGAACGGCTAATATTAAGCGTTGTGCGAAATGTCGGCGAAAGAAAAGAAGTCGAAAGACAAATTCTAAGCTCTACTATCAGAGCCGAAGAACGTGAACGTGAACGCTTTGCCCGCGATATGCACGATGGAATAGGCCCATTATTATCAACTATCAAATTGTATGTTAACGAACTATTATCGGCAAATTTAGACGAAGAAGAAAGAAAAGAACTTGTTCGTTATTCAAACGAGCTTATTGATGAGGCGGTAAGCTCGACTCGAAATATTTCGAATAATTTAATGCCTCGAATTATTCACAAATATGGCTTGGTTAAAGCAATTGACGCTTTTTGCGAAAAAATAAATAAAACCAACAAAATCAGCATTTCATTTGAACACGAAAAAATTCATGAACATTTAGATAAAAATCTCGAACTAATTCTATTTCGCGTTATCAGTGAATTAATTAACAATACAATAAAACATGCAAACGCTTCAAAAATATTGTTGCTATTGATAAACGACGGTGAAAAAATAAAATTATTTTTAAAAGACGACGGTGTTGGATTTAATGTGAACGAAATAATGAATTCGGAACAGAAAGGTATGGGATTGAAAAACATCATTAGCCGAATAAAATCGATTAATGGATTTTATAAATTTGACAGTTCGCCCGGAAACGGCTTTTCGATTAAAATTGAAATTTTTTTGTAATTATTTTATGTAACTTGCTATCGCTAATTTTTGCCAAATGAAAGAATTTATTGAAATTATTATTGTTGATGACCACGAAATTTTTCGAAATGGACTTAAAATGGTTTTAGGAAAATTAAAATATGCGAAAATAGTAGCTGAAGCCTCGAATGGAAAAGAGTTTCTCGCCTTGCTGGATAATCACTCTGCCGATATTGTTTTAATGGATATTGAAATGCCTTTGATGAATGGAATCGAAGCAACCGAAGCGGCTTTGAAATTATATCCGAATCTAAAAATCATTGCCTTAACCATGTTCAACGACGATGAATACATTCAAAGCATGATTGATTCGGGGGTGAAAGGATTTTTAATAAAAAACATAAACAAAGAAACGCTTGATAAAGCCATTCTAACGGTTTACAATGGAGGAAATTATTACTCCGAAGAGTTGTTCGACTTTTTTACCAAGCAAATTTCCAAAGAAAACAAAAGCAAAAAGTCGGAAATAAAATTTACCCGACGCGAAAAAGAAATCCTTCAACTTATTTGCGAAGGACTAAGCAATAAAGAAATTGCCGATATTCTTTTTGTGAGCGAACGAACGGTAGTTGGGCACAAAACCAATTTATTAGCTAAAACCGATACCAAAAATGCCTTGGCACTGATGTCGTTTGCCATTAAAAACGATTTGGTGGTAATTTAATGTTGTGAATATTCGCCTAAACTAACATTTTTATAATTCCGCCGAATTTAAAAAATCGTTAAAAGGCTTCATCGCTTTAAAAACCATTATCGCATTTTTCAGTGAGTTGTTTGAAACAAAGAAATCGTTATCGACTTTATGTACCATAGTGTAGCTTTTAAATTTCAGTAAATCAGCATCTGGATATTCTTTTGGGTATTCTTTTGGTACTCGCTGTAATTTTTCGCCAACAATTTCGCCAAAATATTCAACGAAATAGGGCTCTTGTATTATTATTTTTATCGATGTAACATTAAAATAAATCTCATCTCGTATGGCTTTAAGTTTATTACTTTCGGGCATATAAATACCTCCAGCCAAAAAGGAATTTTCGTCTTCCAAATGAATGTAATACCCCGCAGAAGTGCTTTTTCGTCCATTATCGGCAATGTATGCTCCAAAATTTGGTTTATACGGAGTTTTATCTTTTGCAAATCGAACATCGCGATAAATTCGAAATATACAATCTTTGGCTTCAATATTCACAATGCGTGAATCAAATTTTTGAATCTCTTCAATCAGCAACTTAACCGTATTTTCAAAATCCGAAAGAGCCTTGCTGTATTCTTCTTTGTGAATGGCAAACCAATCTTTGTTATTATTACATTTCAAATTTTTTAGAAAATTCAACGTATCTTTGTTTATCATGATAAATAAAATTATTTTTATCTGCTAAATTAGATTATTTTGAATAAAACTGCAATTATTGTAGCTGGAGGCAGAGGTTTGCGAATGGGACAAGAAATTCCAAAACAGTTTCTATTGCTCAATAATTTGCCTATTTTGATGCATACAATTAGTGCTTTTAAAAACGCCGATTCGAAAACAAATATTGTTGTAGCACTACCGAAAGACCACATAGAATATTGGAAAAATTTGTGTCTGACACACAACTTTACAACCGAACATCGATTAGTTGAAGGAGGCGAAACCCGTTTCAATTCAGTTAAAAACGCACTCCACTCAATTGAAAACCAAGGCTTAGTTGCTATTCACGATGGGGTGCGTCCGCTCATTAGCACAGAACTCATTAATCGAGCATTTGACGAAGCCGAAAAAAATGGAAATGCCATTCCTTGTTGCGATATGAATGATTCGATGAGACAAATTTCTGATGGTAAAAATTTTGCGGTAAATCGAACGGAATATAAATCGATTCAAACACCACAAACTTTTCAAACACAATTAATAAAAGAGGCTTTCGACAAAGCAATCGGCATTTTTTTTACCGACGACGCTAGCGTTTTTGAAGCTCACGGAAACACAATTAATCTTATTAAAGGCGACGATTTTAACATAAAAATTACAACTACTAAAGATTTACTAATTGCAAAAGCTATAATCGATTATAAAAATTTACAAAAATGAAAAAACTTGGAATTATTTTTTTAGCCTTGGTGCTAACAATGGGTTTGAACACAACTTTTGCCCAAAAAAAAGGCGAAACAGTTTACAATACTCCTTCACTGCCCGTTGACGATGTAAGTAAAAAAATAAATTATACAATGGTTGTAACCACGCCTGGAAGTCCCATTGATTTGTACAAAAAAGCTTTGCGTTGGATAAATACATATTATAAAAATCCAACTGATGTAATTAAAGACACATCAATTACCGAGTTAAAAATTTTAGGAAAAGCAAGATTCAAATATATGAATCCTGCCGATAAAAATGGACTAGAAACAATGGGGGGAATTTTACAATATACCCTGATTATAGAAGCAAAAGACGGAAGATTCAAATACGAATTTACCGATTTCAATATTAAAGCAAGTTCATATACTCCTGCCGAATTGTGGATGGACAAAAAATCGCAGTCGTACACCAACACATACGATTATTACCTTATTCAACTCGACGAATACGCTAAAGAAACCGTAAAAAATTTAAAAGATTTTATGACCACGCAAACAGCACCAAAAGCCGAACAGTGGTAAAAATTAATTTAATCTAGTTTTAAGCCATTAAGCATTGGATTTATATCGAATAAATTTCTTGGTGTATTTTTTTTAGCAATTTTTGTTTTTGGAGCTTTTTTTAAAGTGAGTTGCAATTTAATTCGTAATTCGAACAGTGAGTTAAAAAATTAAATAAAAGTTGCCGCAATTTTTCATAACATTTCTCAGTAGAATGTTATTTCATAGTGGCTATTTTGCTGATTGTTAAGTATTTTCAAATATTACTAATTTGTATTTCTACCCTTGATTCGCTTACCAATAAATTTGTTCCAAATTTGACAAATCATCAAGAAAAAATCATGTACATTTGCATAAATTCAAAATAAATCATGATTACATCAGACCAAATAAAAGATTTAATCGAGCGTAAAGATTCGCTAAGGAGGTATCTTTGACATCGATAACAAAAAGAAATTAATCGAAGAAAAAGAAATTTTTACTCAAGACTCTAATTTTTGGAACGACCCCAAAGAAGCCGAAGCAAAACTTAAAGAAATATCCTTAATTAAAAATTGGACTAATGCTTTCGAAAAAGTCGAAGCCAATGTCGAAGATTTAAACGTGATTTACGAATTTGCAAAAGCCAGCGAAGCCACCGATGAGGAACTCAACGAACAGTTTATTTTTACACGAACTCTAATCGAAGATCTCGAACTAAAAAACATGCTTCGAAAAGACGAGGATAGACTCAGTGCATATTTAAAAATAAATTCAGGTGCGGGCGGAACCGAAAGCCTAGATTGGTGTGCCATGCTTATGCGAATGTACACAAAATGGGGCGAACAAAACGGCTATAAAGTTAAAGAGGTTGATTTTTTGGCTGGCGACGAAGCCGGAGTTAAAACGGCAACGATGGAATTTGAGGGCGAATACGCTTACGGATACCTTAAAAGCGAAACGGGAGTACACCGATTGGTACGCATATCTCCGTTCAATGCACAAGGAAAACGACAAACAACCTTTGCCTCGGTTTATGTAAGTCCGGTAGTCGACGATACCATCGAAATTTTAATCAATCCTGCCGACATTACTTGGGAGACTTATCGCTCAAGCGGAGCCGGCGGACAAAATGTTAATAAAGTCGAAACGGCTGTTCGTTTGAGACACCACCCATCGGGAATTGTAATCGAAAATCAAGAAAGTCGCTCACAAGGAACGAATAAAGAAAACGCACTTCGATTGCTAAAATCGCAACTTTACGAAATAGAGTTGGAAAAAAAACGTGAAATTCAAGCCGAAATCGAAGGAAAAAAGAAAAAAATCGAATGGGGTTCGCAAATCAGAAGTTATACGCTACATCCATATAAATTAGTAAAAGACCATCGTACAAATGTTGAAGTCGGCGATGCAAATTCAGTCCTCGACGGAAAGCTTAACGAACTTATTAAAGCTTATTTGATGGAGTTTGGGCAAGAGTAACTGATAATGTAAATGTAAAAAAATAATAATGAGACGATTTGCAAATGTGGTAATTCAAAAATTGCGAAATGACTTTAAATAGGTTTAATAATAATTAGAATATGATACGAAAGTCTGTTATTTTAATATTGTTGATTTTCTTTACGATTATAACATATGAGTGTTGTATTCCATGTAGTTCGTATGAACGAGAACATTACTGTTTACTTTCAGATTTAGAAATAATAAATAAAGTTTTTGCGGATAAAGATTATTTCAGTGGATTTATAGAGGAAGAGGTTATTGACAATAAAATAGACTCAAATAAATATTTTGCAATACAACTTAACTTTGTTGATTCAATTACAAAAACCATTAATTTATCTGCGATTTATAATGGCTTAATTTTAAAAACCTATGCATGTCCAGAGTCTTGGGATTTTTATATCTACAAAAATAAAATTGATAGCATAAAAATATACACCCTTAATGATTTTGATTCATTACACATGGCAAATTCTGAAATTACAGAATATTTTTATTATTTGGTATGTAGCTATTGTGATTCTTTATGTTCTGTATCTAATGACCTTAGCAATTTTATTAATGGCGATTTTGAGACAAAAATACAGTTAATATCAGAATCTGATTATAATATGTTGCTTACCACAAAACCTATACTAACCGATAGTCTTAAATTTAAAGTCTTCGTATATTTAAATGATTCAAGTGTTTTCATCAGAGAAACAAAAAGTGTCCTTCAATTATAAAAATTATGCTCTTTTCTGTTCGGTGTTTTCACCGCACAGAAAATGTGTCAAGTGAAAACACATGACACAGGCAAAGAGTGGTTTAAAATATAAAAGTTTAAGCAATCATAAATACAATATGTCGAAAAACAAAATTATAAATATCGAAGGCAGAGAGATTGCGATTATCTCTCACAAAGAGGATGATTTTATTTCACTTACAGATATGGCAAAAAGCCAAATGCAAGAAGCCATAATTATAAAATGGCTTAGTTTAAAAAGCACAATAGAATATTTGGGAGAGTGGGAAGCATTGTATAATTGTGATTTTAATTATACCGAATTCGGTACAATTAAAAATGCTGCCGGTTCAAATAACTTTGTGCTCTCTGTTAAAAATTGGATTGAAGCAACCGGGGCAATAGGAATAACTGCCAAAGCTGGCAGATATGGGGGGACATATGCCCATAAAGATATAGCTTTTCATTTTGGCATGTGGATTAGTCCAAAATTTCAATTACTCCTGGTAAAGGAATACCAGCGTTTGAAAACTGACGAGAATGACCGTTTAAAATTAGAATGGAACTTGCAACGAACTCTTGCAAAAGTTAATTACCATATTCACACCGATGCAATTAAAGAAAACCTGATTCCTAGTGAATTAACCAAGCATCAAATCGCTTTCGTTTATGCCAACGAAGCCGATATGTTGAATGTTGCTCTATTTGGAAAAACAGCTTTGCAATGGCGTACAGAAAATCCTGATGCCGAAGGGAATATCAGAGACATGGCAACTCTTGAACAACTGGTAGTTTTATCCAATATAGAAAGTATCAATGCTGTTCTTATCCATCAGGGGTTGAAGCAAAGAGAACGATTGGTTCAACTTAATAAAATTGCTATTACACAAATGAAATCTTTGATTGGAAATAAAAATCTGAAAAATCTGAAATAAAAACAAAGATTAGTACAAATATACGTTATGTTAAAAATCTACCACAATCCACGTTGTAAAAAAAGTCGCGAAGGACTTCAATATCTTCAAGCAAAAGGTGTTCAGTTCGAAATAATCGAATACTTAAAAAAACCGTTAACCGAAAAAGAAATTCAAGAATTATTGATGTTGCTTAATAAAAAACCACACGAAATTATCAGAACACAAGAAGAAATTTACAAAAATGAATATAAAAACCTTCAATTAACAGATAATGAATGGATTAAAATAATTTCCAAAAATCCTATTTTGTTGCAACGCCCAATTGTTGCTAAAAAACATAAGGCTGTTATTGGACAGCCTCCGCAAAACATCGATATTTTGTTGTAATTTAGCATTTACACAAAAGGTTATAATTATGAAAATACGAATTGAAAAAGACACAATGGGACCTGTTGAAGTTCCTGCCGATAAATATTGGGGAGCACAAACGCAACGGTCAATAAATAATTTCAAAATTGGAAACGACCAAATGCCGAAAGAAATTATTCATGCATTTGCTGTGTTGAAAAAAGCAGCCGCATTAACCAATCTTGACTTAAATGTGTTGCCAAAAGAAAAAGCCGAGTTAATTGCAAAAGCGTGCGACGAAATTTTGGCTGGCAAACTCGACGATCAATTTCCTTTAGTTGTTTGGCAAACCGGCTCAGGAACTCAGTCAAACATGAATTTGAATGAGGTTGTTTCGAATCGGGCACACGTATTAAATGGTGGTGTATTGGGAGAAGGAAAACCCCTTGTTCATCCTAACGATGATGTAAACAAATCGCAATCGTCAAACGATACTTTCCCGACAGCTATGCACATTGCCGCATACAAAATGATTTTAGAAACAACTATTCCAGGAATAACCTTACTAAAAAACACATTAAAGAAAAAATCAGAAGAGTTTATGCAAATTGTAAAAATTGGCAGAACTCATTGGATGGACGCAACTCCACTAACTCTTGGACAAGAATTTTCGGGTTATGTTTCTCAACTAGAACATGGACTAAAAGCAATTAACAATGCCTTGCCGCACTTAACCGAGTTAGCATTGGGAGGAACGGCGGTTGGAACTGGAATTAACACTCCAAAAGGATATTCCGAATTAGTTGCTAAAAAAATATCCGAACTATCGGGATTTCCATTTATTACAGCTCCGAATAAATACGAATCGTTAGCCGCTCACGATGCCATAGTTGAAGCATCAGGTGCATTAAAAACGGTTGCCGTAAGTTTAATGAAAATAGCCAACGACATTAGAATGTTAGCTTCAGGTCCTAGAAGTGGAATTGGCGAAATTATGTTACCTGAAAACGAGCCTGGCTCTTCAATTATGCCTGGAAAAGTTAATCCAACACAGGTTGAGGCGTTAACAATGGTTTGTGCTCAAGTAATTGGAAACGATACTGCTATTACAATTGGAGGAATGAACGGACATTTTGAATTAAATGTTTTCAAACCACTGATGATTTTTAACTTTTTAAACTCTGCTCGCTTATTGGGCGATGCTTGTGTTTCGTTTAACGATAATTGTGCAATAGGAATTGAACCAAACGATGCATTTATCAAAAAACATGTTGAAAATTCATTGATGCTGGTTACGGCTTTAAATCCACATATTGGTTACGAAAATGCGGCTAAAATTGCTAAAAAAGCTCATTCAGAAGGAACAACACTTCGTCAAGCAGCAATATCATTAGGCTTGCTTACCGATGAGCAATTTACGCAATGGGTTGATCCACGAAAAATGGTTGGCAAAATATAGTCAATCTCCAACATATTGAAAAGCTCCGAATTATTATTCGGAGTTTTTTTTTACTTTTACATAAAATCTATCATTATAATGTGCGGTATTGCGGGATTTTATTCAAAAAACAATCTTTTTTCCAAGGATGAACTTATCAACATGACGAATGTTATTGCTCATCGAGGGCCCGATGCCGATGGACATTTCGTTGACAACTTTGTTGGACTTGGGCATCGCCGATTAAGTATAATCGATTTAAGCTCTCAAGCAAATATGCCCATGTTTTCAGCCTCAAATAAGCATGCTATCGTTTACAATGGTGAAGTTTATAATTTTAAAGAAATAGCCCAAAGCTTAAATATTAATCTAAAAACTACATCTGACACCGAAGTTATTCTCGAAGCATTTGAACAGTGGGGAGTAGAATTTGTCAATAAATTAAATGGGATGTTTGCTATTGCCATTTATAATATCGAAAACAAAGAATTGTTTCTTTTTCGCGATAGAATAGGCATTAAACCTCTTTTTTATTTTTGGGATGGAGAAAATTTTGCATTTGGCTCTGAATTAAAATCTATACTTCAATTAAAATTTATAAACAATAGTAAAACAATAAATTATAATTCAATAAATGAATTTTTGCATCTTGGATATATTCCTCAACCAAATACAATTTGGAATAATATTTATAAATTCCCTTCCGGTTCATTTGCAACTATAAAAAACACACATTTTGAAATTAAGTCGTATTGGCAACCTGAAAATTTTATTGAAAATGAAATTCATTCAGACTATAATAAAACTAAACTTATACTTAAAGAAAAGATTATTAAGTCGGTTAATTACAGACTTATAAGCGATGTGCCTTTTGGAACATTTTTAAGTGGCGGAATCGACTCTAGTTTAGTTACGGCCGTTGCTCAAAGTTTAACAAATGAACCAGTAAAAACATTTTCAATAGGTTTCAAAGAAAATAAATTCAACGAGGCGGAACATGCAAAAAAAGTTGCCAGTTTTTTAAAAACCGATCATCACGAATTTGTTGTTTCTCAAAACGATGCATTGGAGTTTGTTGACGATATTGTGAACGTATTTGATGAGCCATTTATCGATTCATCGGCAATTCCAACCATGTTTGTGTCGAAATTGGCAAAAAAATATGTTAGTATGACACTGTCGGGAGATGGCGGAGATGAGTTGTTTTATGGATATGGAGCATATAATTGGGCAAAAAGACTTTCGAATCCGATTTACTTTCATTTACGAAAACCGATTTCAGCAGGCTTGTCGATTTTATCAAACAGGAATCAGCGTGCAGCTAAAGTTTTTAATGCCCCTTGCGAAAAAAGCATAGAAAGTCATATCTTTTCACAAGAACAATATTTATTTTCAGAAAAAGAAATTTACAATATTGTTATTCAATCAAATAATAATATTAATCTAAACTATAAATTTAATCATAAAAGAAATTTATCTAAAGTCGAAATTCAGTCATTATTTGACCTTAAATACTATTTAAAAGACGATTTGCTGGTAAAAGTTGACAGAGCAAGCATGAAATTTTCTCTCGAAACTAGGGTTCCCTTGCTCGACCATAACATAGTTGAATATGCATTAAATATTCCGGAAGAATTCAAGATTAAAGATGGAGTTCAAAAATATATTCTTAAAGAGATATTGTACGATTACATCCCAAGGGAATATTTTGAACGACCTAAATGGGGCTTTTCGATTCCATTAAGTTTTTGGTTAAAAAACGAATTGTCTTATTTAGTTGAACGACATCTTTCTCGCGAAAGCATCGAAAAATATGGAGTTTTAGACTACAAAATAGTTGAGAAACTTAAAAATGATTATTTCTCAGGAAAAGATTACCTTTACAACCGAGTTTGGGCTTTAATAATATTGCAATCATTTTTATCAAAACATTGAAATGCTATCAGTTGTAATACCTTTATATAACGAAGAAAAAATTATTAAAAAGCTTTATGAAGCTTTGAATATTTCGCTTTCGAAAGATTTTGAGCAAAGAGAATATATTTTTGTTGACGATGGTAGTTCTGATAAAACTTTAGCAGAGTTACTTTCAATTCAAAAAAAGGACTCAAATGTAATAATTGTTGAACTTTCACGAAATTTTGGACATCAGGCTGCATATACAGCAGGATTGGAAAATGCAAAAGGAGATTATATTGTGATGATGGATGGCGATTTACAAGATCCTCCTGAACTTATTCCTGAAATGTTTAATAAACTCAAAAATGACGATTTTGATGTGGTTTATGGGAAACGAACCGATCGAAAAGAATCGTTTTTAAAAAAAGCCCAAATTAAACTATTTCACTACATTTTTAAAAAAGTTAATAATATAAATGCTCCAGCCAATGTCGGGAACTTTTCTATCATGACGCGTGGAGCTTTAGATGCTTTCTTACGTTTAAAAGAGAAAAATAGATATTTACCTGGCTTACGATTTTTTATCGGATTTAAACAAGGTTTTGTCGAATATTCACGACCTGACAGAAAAGATGGAGAAGCTAAAATGAGCAATCTTAAATTAATCAAGCTTGCTTTTGATGCAATTTTTTCTTTTTCTAAATTACCCATAAAATTAGCTCTGATAATTGGCACTCTCGGAATTTTTATTTCAATAATAGGAGCCGGAATAGTTTTATACAAATACATTATTGGAGTTGCTATTACAGGCTGGACTTCAACTATGCTTGCTCTTTTTTTCTTTGGAAGTATTCAACTTTTCTTTCTTGGCATTTTAGGAGAATATGTATTCAGAATTTACACCGAAACCAAAGACAGACCAATTTATATAATTCGAAATAAATTAGAGAATAACTAATCATTTGGTCTTATTTACTTTACTATTTTCAGTTGTATTCCGCAGTTTTTCTTTTAAGTTAATAAAAAATATTTCAAAATAATAATACGAAATATTTGCAAGCAAAATAGAAAAGATAATAGACAAAACTATTACCAAAAGCGAATCAATAAAAATATTCCCAACCTGCATGTATTTTAAAACTATCATATTCGTAAATCCGTGAGTTAAATAAATACCATAAGAAACAACTCCTATTCTATTCAAAAACTTATTCTCTAGATTAATAATTGATTTATTATTTGTTCCAAGATTAATTAGCATTATCACAAATAGAATTGCAAAAAACTGATGAACGATAGGGATTTGATACTTTAAACAAATAAACAGATATATAAAAATTAGCAGGTAAACAAAAAATTGAATCAATTTACTATAAATTACTTTTAATAATGAAATAATTATAGGGTTCTTTTTTTTATAATTAAACGATATAAAAGCTCCAATGGCTCCGATTAACATGCAATCAAATCTCGCTAAATAAAAGTACTCTCTTAAAATTGTTATATCATAAGCAATAATATAAAATCTAATCGCGAAACTTATTATTATTAATGTTGCAATAATAATCAAAGTTGTTTTAACTCGCTTAAAAAGAAAAATCAATGGAAAAAAAATATAAAATTGTTCCTCAATTCCAATTGACCATATAGGATCAATCAGTGAAGGTAGCTCATGATTAGCAAAAGGAATATTTGGTAAAAAAAATAAAGAAAAAAGTATTGCTTTTAATGATATCTCGGAATAAAATATACAACAACCTACAAAAAACACAACGAAATAAAGAGGCCAAATTCGCAAAATTCGTCTCAGGTAAAAATGTTTAAGGTTAATTTTTTTATATAAAATATGTTCAGATAGCAATAGGTATGTAATTAAAAACCCACTTAAAACAAAAAATAGCGTTACAGCAATAGTTCCAATCGGAACAAGATTTAAGAAAGTAAAAGGGATTAACCCAAAACTTGATTTATCAGCCTCAATATGTGATATCAATACAGCAATAGCGGCAATTGCTCTAATAGCATTAAAATTTTTAAAATATATCTTGTCCTTCACTATTGTTCAATGTTATACTGAAAACACATACAAAAAATGTGAATGTCTATGATTTTTTTGCCAATATCGTAAAATACTCATATATAAATTTCAAAATAATATTTAACCCTTGCCAAAACTATGTCTTTGATTTAGTTTGGTCTCTATTGTATTTATAAATAACAATAAATAAACTTGCCAATAAAAATGGGATTAAGGGAATCTTATATCTTACCAAAGCTCCAAAATTTGCGGTTGTTAGTCCAATAAAAAAAGTAAATGGGATTGAAAATACAAATGAAAATACAACTAATGAATTGTCAAATAAGCTACTAAACATGTATTTGAACCCAATTTTAAAAAATGCAACAACAATTAATACTATAATATAAAAACTAAGTAAAATTAAAATGAAGTTTTCAACCCCAGATATTAACATAATGGGGTTGTTGCATTCCCATAAAAATGGTCGATATAATCCTGCAATGACAGCCTCTGGAGCTTTTTTTAACATACTTGGAATATTCGCATCGAAAGTCCCAATATCAAAAGTATTTTCGCCATAATAATCACGTCTCAAATCTTGTTGTGTAACTACTGCCGTTTCTAACATTGCATCAACTGATGAGTATGCCCCTCCAGCTACTTGCCCCATTTGAGTAATTAAATATAAGCCCCCAGCCCACAAAAATATAACTATAACTGGCAATATAACAACTTTAATAAACCCCCCTTGTAAACTTTTTAAATAGTGATGAGTTAGCATAATAATTATTCCAACGAATACGGCATAAAAAATATAGGGTTTTAACGAGATTAAAACATAGATGCATATAGCAATAACTATAGTGTTGATAATAATTTTTCGTTTTTTTATAAATATCATGTAAAAACTATATACTAACCATGCGGCGGCAGATAAGGTATAAGCATCTTTTAACATTCCCGATCCCCAAAAACATACAGATGGAACAAATAATATAGAAATAGCTATTTGCTTTTTAATTTCAGGGAATTGTTCATAAAATAGCCGAAATAATTTCCAAACGCCTGGGTAAGTAATCCAAGCAACAAGGATGGTCATTAGCATAAAATTATTAAATCCAAGAATGGTCGTGATAGATGAGAATCGTATTACAGAAAATGCCTGTGGATCTTTATACATATAGTAAGGAGGCCAGCCAGTATAAGTGTCAAACGCATTAAAATTTTCTGGAGATAGATTACTTGACATTATTGAAAGATATGTATCAAAATCATTAAACATCAAATTTATGAGAGATGTTGTTCCTTCCCAATATCCCAAAGTATCTCCCCCTACGTAATAAAAACAATAAATTAGTACAACTCCTATTCCTCCAAACAACTTTGCGAAAAGACCTTGAGTGTAATATTTATACTCTGGAAATTGCTTAATTTTTTTTTTCTGATGTCTCCGTGCGAAAAAATATATAATTAAAAGGTATAAGGGAAGGAAAATATAATCCCAAATTGATAAACCTATCATAATAATTCTCTTTAATCTTTTACAAATTAAATATTTATATTTCTTTTGTCATATATTTTTCTCACTTATCTATGTCGAAAGTTAAAGTTTTATTTATTTCATACGACGGGTTAACCGATTCTCTTGGTCAATCGCAGATTATTCCATACCTTGTAGGATTGTCAAGAAAAGGATACGAGATACATATTTTAAGTGCTGAAAAGAAAATAAACTTCAAAAACAGAAAATCCGTAATTCAAAAAATTATCGACGAGAGTGGTATAAAATGGAATTATATTTTTTACACCAAAAAACCTCCAATATTTTCAACCATTTTCGATATTTTTAAATTGAGCCGAAAGGCTTTCCAACTTCACTATGAAAATAATTTTGATATCGTGCATTGTCGAAGCTACATATCAGCTTTTGTGGGATTGCGATTGAAACAAAAATCAAATGTGAAGTTTGTTTTTGATATGCGTGGCTTTTTTGCCGACGAACGTGTTGACGGAAACATTTGGAACACAAAAAATTTTGTTTTTAAAAAAATATACGAATATTTCAAAAAGAAAGAGAAATTATTTATTTCAAATGCCGATTATACGATTTCGTTGACAAATTCTGCAAAATACATTATTCAAAGTTGGGATTTTTATAAAATAGACCCCTCTCCTATCGAGGTAGTTCCTTGCTGTGCTGATTTAAATACATTTTCACAAAAAAATATTGACCGTGATTTAGTTGAATCCGTAAAAATAAAAAACAATATTTCAAATGCCGATTACATTTTGTCTTATTTAGGTTCCTTGGGGACTTGGTATATGCTTGACGAAATGCTTTCTTTTTTCAAGCAGCTATCAATACAAAAACCGAATGCTAAATTTTTGTTTATTACCAACGACAACACAAATATAATTTTAGAGAAAGCAGAAAAAATTGAGATTAAATTTGAAAAATTGATTTTTTTTAGTGCAGAACGAAATGAAGTTCCTTCATTGATAAGTATATCAAATGCTTCGATATTTTTTATTAAACCAACATTTTCTAAAAAAGCATCTTCCCCAACAAAAATGGCCGAAATTCTAGCAATGGGAATTCCTGTTATCTGCAATTCAGGAGTTGGAGATATTGACGAAATAATAAATCAAACAAATACTGGAATTTGTATCAAAAATTTTGATCAGCAAAGCATAAAAGATGCTGTAAATAAGATTGATTCGCTTAGAATCATTGCCCCAGAGTATTTAAGAAATGTCTCAATAGAAAAATTTTCGCTTGAGTCGGGAGTTGATTTATACGACTCGGTTTATAAGAAATTGATATAATCTTTATATTTTTGTATCCGATGTCGGAAAACAAAAAGATAAAAATTCTATTTATTGCACCATTATATCCAACTCGGTCTCCGAGTCAGCGGTTTCGGTTTGATCAATACATGAGTTTTTTCAAGGAAAATAACATCTGGATTACCTATTCACAATTGATTAATGAAACCGACGATAAAATATTTTACAGTAAAGGAAAGCTTTTTCAAAAATTTCTACTAACATTAAAATTCTTCTTTATTAGGCTCAAAGATGTTTTTCGTGCATCTAAATACGATATAATCTTCATACAACGCGAAGCCTTTTTTATTGGAACGGTTTTGTTTGAAAAACTTTTCAAAATGTCGAAAGCAAAAATTATTTTCGATTTCGACGATTCTATTTGGCTAAATGATGTATCAGAAGGAAATAAAAATTTACGATGGCTTAAAAAGCCTTCAAAAATCAAAACAATTATTAACATTGCAGACATCGTTTTTGCTGGAAATAATTACTTAGCCGTTTTCGCTAAAAAATATAATTCAAACGTAAAAATTGTTCCAACAACAATTAATACAAATTATCACATTCTGAAAAATCGTACGGAAAAATCGAAAATTTGTATCGGCTGGACCGGTACACAAACAACATTAAAACACTTCGAAACGGCAATTCCCGCTCTTCACAAAATCAAGCAAATGTTTCGTGATAAAGTCTATTTCAAAATCATTGTTGATGTCCCATATACAAACAGTTTAATCGAAATAAAAACCGTACAATGGAGATTAAATTCAGAAATAGAAGATTTATCAGAATTTGATATTGGAATTATGCCCTTGCCCGACGATGAATGGGCAAAAGGCAAATGCGGCTTTAAAGGCTTGCAATACATGTCTTTGGAAATTCCAACCGTTATGTCTCCTGTTGGTGTAAATTCAGAAATTATTCAAGATGGCAAAAATGGATTCTTGGCAAATACCGAAGAAGAATGGATTCAGAAACTTTCTTTATTAATTGAATCAAAGGAGCTTAGAGATAAACTTGGCAAATCTGGGCGAAATACCGTAATCGAAAAATATTCTGTTATTTCACAAAGAGAAAAATACCTCGAATATTTTAACAACTTGCTTTATTAAAAATAAGAATACCATTTTTCTTATTAATCCAAAAGATTTATTTATTTTAGTGGTTTAAGTACAAAACTATTTATAAAAATGAATAAGATACTTTTTCTCTTGATGCTGTTACTACCAATATTCAGTAATGCACAAATAATTGACGATTTTTCAGATGGCGATTTTATAAACAATCCGGTATGGACTGGAGATGTTTCAGAATTTGAAATTAGCTCATCAACGGCAATTCCATCAGAGCTAAGACCATCGCTCAGAATGAAAAATACAGTTGGAGGCATATCGCATATTTTTACAGAAAACATTGCTACAAGCATCGACAGCTTTAAATGGGAGTTTTGGCTTAAAATTGCCTTTAACCCAACAACAGGCAACTATGGGAGAGTTTACTTGGTTTCCGATTCTACAAACTTAGAAGGAAACCTCGAAGGATATTATGTCTCAATTGGCGAATTTAGCGACAGAATAAGTTTGTGTAAACAATCGGGGGCAAGTAAAACAGAAATTATACAAGGACTTGTATTGACAGAAACATCAAGTATTTTACGCATAAAAGTAACACGGGACGAAACTGGACTTTGGAGTTTGTATTGCGATAACACCGGTGGAACAAATTATCAATTGCAAGGAACTGTTACCAATAATGATTTCACTACTTCATCATATTTTGGATTTTACTGTTTGTATACAACAACTTACTGCGACGATTTCTACTTCGACGATATTTTTGTAGGACAAGAAGTTGGTGATACCATCAAGCCTGAACTTTCGTCAATCGATGTTTTGTCGGTTAACTCCATAAAACTTAATTTTACCGAAAGTTTAGATTCTACAATTGCCGAAACTCTTACAAATTATTCTGTCGATAACAGCATCGGAAATCCCACAACAGCAACTTTTGATTCAAATAATAACGATGTTACCTTGACTTTTGCAACAAATTTTACCGACGAATTACTCAACACATTATCGGTTCAAAATATTGCTGATTTAAGTGGAAACATTATTGATTCAACAACTGTAAATTTTACCTATACTCTAATAAAAGCTTTATCGGTAGAACTCGTATCGGCAACCCAATTAACTATTCTTTTTTCGCAAGAGGTTGACTCAGTAACAGCAAAAACGGTCAACAATTACTTAGTTGATAACGGAATTGGAAATCCATTAAATGCTACGGTTAATGAAATAGATTCAAAAATTGTTCACTTAACTTTTTCATCGCCTTTTATTTCAGGAACAACTTATTCCTTAAATGTTCAAAATGTAACCGATTTAAACGCAAATCCAATTCTATCCACAAATTTAAATTTTTTGTATTTTGTGGCTTCGCTGTACGATGTAGTAATTAACGAAATTTTTGCCGACCCATCTGCAACTACACCTACGGTAATAGGTTCAATTGGTGCTGAGTACTTTGAACTTTTTAACACAACAAATTTCGACATTCCTTTGTTAAATTGGACTTTTGATGCAGGCGGCTCTGTAAAAACTTTTACAAATATCACAATTCCTTCTAATGATTATTTAATTATTTGTACCAGTAGCTATGAAAGTTCTTTTTCAGCTTACGGAACAGCAATCGGAATGTTAAGTACTTCTGATTTGACCAACAGTGGCACATTTATCTCCTTAAAGGATAATAACAACAACACTATTTCAGAGGTAAGTTATGACGATGCTTGGTATCAAGATGCTGTAAAAGACGATGGTGGCTGGTCGCTTGAAAAAATAGACCCTGAAAACAATTGCGGTGGTGAATCAAACTGGAGTGTTTCTCTCAGCAGCACAGGGGGAACTCCGGGAGCAATCAATTCGGTTGATGCCGTAAATGTTGATTTAGTTGCACCTTTGGTTAATAGCGTGTTGGTTTTGGATTCAAATACAGTAGCAATTTCTTTCTCCGAAGTAGTTGCCGAAACATTTGGATTAACCGATTTCACAGCAAATAATTCCATCGGAAATCCGTCTTCAGCAGATTTTGATGCAGATAATAACACAATTCTTTACATAAACTTCGACACAATTTTCGCATCTGGAGTTTCTAATACTCTTGATATTGAAAACATTGCCGATAATTGCGGAAATACATTAGATTCGGTTCAATTTACATTTTCATATTTTGAAGTAAGTCCTTACGATGTGGTTATAAACGAAATAATGGCTGACCCAAATCCGGTGGTTGATTTGCCCGATTACGAATACATTGAACTTTATAATCGCACAAATTATGATATTGACATGATTGGCTGGACTTTAACAGTTGATGAAACAACCGTTGATATTCCATCGTGTCAGATTCAAGCAGGAGGTTTTTTGTTGATTTGTTCTAATTACGCAGAACTTTCGCTTTCGTTTTTGGGAGCCGTAGTCGGAATTTACAATGTTCCGGCTCTTGTCAATACCGGAAAACTTTTAACCATTAAAGATAATACCGGCAATATTATTACTTCTGTTGAATATTCAGATACTTGGTACAACGATGCTGCAAAAAACGATGGTGGCTGGTCGCTCGAATTAATCGACCCAAATAACACGTGTGGCGAACTCTACAATTGGACTGCATCTATCGATTCACGCGGAGGAACTCCCGGAATTCAAAACTCTGTTTTTGCCGAGAATATTGATACAATTGTTCCAACCGTAAGTCAGTCGCTTGTTTATTCAAAAACTCATTTAATTGTCGGATTTTCTGAAGTTTTAAATAAAATTCAAGCCGAAACAGCTGCAAATTATTTTGTAAATAATAATATCGGATACCCCGACTCTGCAAGAGTTGATTCTGATAATCGAACATTGGTGCATTTGTATTTTTCAACGGAGTTTGCCGAATCTCAAATCAATGCTCTAAACTTGAATAATTTGTCTGACTTATGCGACAATCCATTAAACGACACAACAATATATTTTATTTTCTACGAAACCTTTCCGTACGATGTGGTTATTAATGAGTTTATGTGCGACCCCGAACCGTCGATTGGTCTTCCTCTTTACGAGTATATAGAACTCTACAATCGCATCGACCACGATATTGATTTAATAAACTGGACACTAACTGTTGGAACAAATTCGTATACTATACCTCCAACGAAGATATTGGCTAACGATTACTTAATTTTATGTTCTCATAACATTGCATCTACTTTTTCGACTTACGGAAAAACGGAAGCCTTCAGCAGTTTTCCGGCATTAGGAAATACCGAAGCAACATTTGTGATTTCTGATATGTATGAAAATATTATCTCCACTGTTTCATATACAAACGAATGGTATCAAAATACATACAAAGACGATGGAGGCTGGTCGTTAGAACAAATAGACCCCGAAAATCCTTGTGGAGACCAATACAATTGGATTGCTTCAACCGACACAAAAGGAGGAACTCCAGGTGCAATTAACTCAGTGAATGCTGAAAACTCCGATAATTTTTCTCCCGAAGTTGTTCGTGCATCTATTTACAATACACTTACAAAAGACACCTTACAATTATTTTTCGACGAACCTCTTGACGTAAGATATTTAAATAACGTCGAAAAATACGAAGTTGACGAAAATATTGGAAATCCTATTTCGATAATTCCTATTCCGCCCGATTTTAAATCAATAATGCTTGTTTTCGATACAATTTTTACACAAGGAGTAATATATACTGTAAGTGTTGTTGATACTATTTACGACTGCGTAGGAAATATAATTGGAGATGATAATAGTTGTAAATTTGCGGTTCCTGATAGTATTGAGTTCAACGATTTTGTAATAAACGAAGTCTTGTTTGACCCATACACGAATGGGGTCGATTTTGTTGAGATTTACAACCGTTCGGATAAGAATATCGACTTAAAAGATGTTCGAATAGCAAATCGTAACGATTTAGATTCAATCGACAATGTAATGTTTGTTTCTGAAACAAGTTATTTAATGTTTCCAGAAACTTTTGTTGTATTTACAACCGACCCCGAAATTGTTCAAGAACAATACTATGCCGAAAACCCCGAAGCATTTATCAAAGTAAGCTCTTTACCAACATTTAGCAACGATATTGGAAATGTTGTAATGACCGATAAATGGTTAAATATTCTCGATGAATTTAACTACAGCGACGATATGCATTATGCTTTATTAAATAGTTTTGACGGAGTTTCGCTTGAGCGGATAAATTACGATAATCCAACTTCTGAAAACAGTAATTGGCATTCGGCTGCAGAAACTGTCGGATTTGCTACGCCGACATATCAAAATTCGCAATATTCACCAGAAAGTACATCAACCGATGAAGTTACAGTTGAGCCTGAACTTTTCTCACCCGATAACGATGGCTACAATGATGTGTTAAATATTCACTACAACCTCGAAAACCCAGGTTATACAGCAAATATTATTATTTTTGATTCGAGAGGTAGAGTAATCAAGCGTCTTGCAAACAACGATTTACTTGCTATGTCGGGAACATTAACCTGGAACGGATTAGACGAAGCTGACAATAAAGCAAGCATTGGGATTTATGTAGTGTTTTTCGAAGCGTTTGACCTTGAAGGAAATATTGTGAGCGAAAAACGCTCGTTCGTGTTGGCTACAAAATTATAATTGTTTTTAATTGCAAAACTTATGCGTGTTGCGTGTTTTTACTCGGTAAATTTGGACTCTAGTTGTATAGAAACGCTGGAGCAACAAAAACTAACTCGCTAAAATTTAGATTGATAATCAATTTATTTTTGTAATTTGCGTTCAAAATATTATTTCAATCATTGTAAATGAAATACAGAGTTTCAAAAAACAATAAAATTCTTCGGGGCGAAATTATGCTCCCTGCTTCAAAAAGCATTAGCAATCGAATTCTTATTATCAATGCACTAAGTAATCGTTCTTCTGAAATTTTTAATCTATCTGAAAGTAGCGACACTCAACGTTTAGCCACATTTTTAAAATCGTCAGAAACAAAATTTGATGTTGATAATGCTGGCACAACCATGCGTTTTTTGACAACTTTTTTGGCGAATAAACCCGGCGAATGGACTCTCTTCGGCTCCGAAAGAATGAATAAACGCCCAATAGGAATTTTGGCAAATGCCCTTAAAAATCTTGGCGTAAAAATCGAATATCTCGATAGAGAAGGGTTTCCGCCCATAAAAATTTATGGAGCCGACCTTAAGGGTGGAAAAACAGATATTTACGGAAATATCAGCAGTCAGTTCATTAGCTCGTTATTGTTAGTAGCTCCCACATTTTCCGAAGGTTTGGTGCTAAAACTTAAAAGTAGAATCGTTTCAAAACCCTACATCGACATGACTTTAAAACTCATGCGAAAATTCGGTGTTAAATCAACTTGGATTGATGATAACATCATAATAGAACCACAAAAATATAAAACTAAGGATTTTACAATTGAATCGGATTGGAGTGCCGCTTCATACTGGTACGAATTAGCGACTTTCGCCGACGATGTAAACCTTAAGCTGGTAGGACTAACCCGCAGAAGCATTCAGGGAGACTCGCTCCTGATAAAATTATACGACAAACTTGGCATAAAAACCACATTTACCGACGATGGCGTAATTTTAACAAAAAAACAACGGTACAAAAAACCCGACATATTCGAGTATAATTTAATCGACACACCCGACTTGGCTCAAACCTTAACGGTTACATTATCTATGCTCGATATTCCATTCTCTTTATCGGGTCTTGATACCTTAGCCGTGAAAGAGACAAACCGAGTTCACGCATTGAAAAACGAACTTAAAAAATTTAATTTAAACCTTGTTGCAACCGACGATTCAATCTCAAAATTTGGAAATAGTCACATCGTGTTAGATGACAAATATAAATTTACAGTTGATACATATGGCGACCACCGAATGGCGATGTCTTTTGCTCCAGTTGCATTGTTTACGCCAATTATTATCGATAATCCAGAGGTAGTAAGCAAATCGTATCCAAACTTTTGGACTGACTTAAAATCGGTTGGGTTTGAAATAGAAACCCTTAAATAGTATTGAATATTTAAAAAAGATATATATTTGTAACAAAACTTTAAACAATTAATTATGAAAAAATCAATTAGCTTATTATTTATTATCAGCATTTTAGCTGTATTACCATTTTTAAACAGTTGTAAAAAAGGAGCAGAAGACCCTTTTCTTACTTTAAAAAGCCGCGATGGAAGAATTACCCGAACTTGGGTTTTATCTAACATTACCGAATCGGAAACTATTGTAACCGACATTACACAAAACAACGACATAAACGATGATGTTTATACTTCAAACAACAAAGAAGTAACAGAAACAACTTACGATGGAACTAGCTTAACAGAAGATAATGAAGTTACTTTCGAAAGTGAAAGTCAATCTACTCAAATTGGTTGGAGTTGGGGACCATCAGGAGCCGTTTACACATTCACTCAAAATACATATGATTACAAAGAAGTAACAACTGTAAATAAGGTTTACGATTATTCTGTAACTGTTCAAATTGACGACGATAATACATACACAGCTACATATACCAAAACCTTAAAGTCAATGAGTCAAACCTATTCGGAAACAGAAAATAGTGTTACTACAACTTACGAATCAGATACAACTTATGCAAAAGACGACACTCAAACTTGGGTTGAAGAAGGCGACTGGTTTTGGATTGATTCAAACGACGATAAAGTTATTATTTACGCAGGTCCTATGCAAGGTAAATTGTTAAAATTATCAAGTAAAGAAGTTCTTATCGACGATGTTACAAGCGAATCAGACGACGATACTGATTATACAGCAACTCCGATTTATACTTATGACGATTCAACTGATGGTTACAAAACCGAAGAGGGTTATGAACTAGAAACAACAAACACAACTACAGAGAGAACATATAAAGCAACTTGGACTGCTCAAGAGTAAATAAATAAATAAATATTTTTAAAGGCTGTCATTTTTTGACGGCCTTTACTTTTTAATACAACCTCAATTTAAAAGTTTAGTAATTTTAATTAATAAAGTAAAGTGGAAATATTCAATTAGCAAAAATCTATTAAATTCCTATAAATTAAAACCATTAGCATATTAATAAATTTCTGCACAATTCTTTTAAACTTTTGACATTTTTCCATTTCAATTATTTTTTTTTGCAATCAAAAACATAAGAATTTAACAATCCATTGTTATTAACAATTTTGCTTAAAAAGAAATTTGCAGTATTATTTAAAAAACAAATTCTAAATTTGTTTTAGAAACATTGTCAAATGCAGATGAGCATAAAATTATTATTAATTCCGATTGCTTTCTTTTTTATTTTTAGTAATCTTTTTTCTCAAGATTCGATTCATTCTAACTTATCGATTGTAAATCATCGATACATACTTGAAAAATATTTCGACGAAAATAGCAAATTCGCTTCGGGAGATAAACAGATTTGCAATGCAAACGATTCATTAAATTCCCAAATACAGGTAATCGTTAAAGACAGTTTGGGGAATCCGATTATTAATGTGCCTGTAATTTTTACATTTATTGTCGTTCCGCAAAAAGCTGGTGATTTTGGATTTCAATCAAATGTGGTAAAAACCAATTCGTTGGGAGTCGCACGTAATTTTGTTAAATTAGGCTCAGTCCAGGGAGAATATATAATTTCAGCAAAAATTGAAAGTCTGCACGAAAAGAATTCTGTAATATTTAATGCAACAGCCCGAAAATCGAACTGGGTTTTCGTACTTATCATCAGTGTTTTTGGAGGCTTAGTTTTATTCTTATTCGGAATGTTTTTAATGGGAAGTGGGCTTCAAAAATCGGCTGGCGATAAAATGAGAAGCATTTTAAGTCGATTAACCAACAACCGGGTTGTTGCACTTGGAGTTGGAGCCTTTGTAACAGCAATTATTCAAAGTAGTAGTGCAACAACAGTAATGTTAATCAGTTTTGTTAATGCAAAATTAATTACTTTTCGAAATACATTGAGCGTAATTCTTGGTGCTGGTATTGGAAGCACAATCACAACTCAGCTCATAGCATTTTCATTAGCTGAATATTCTTTGCTTATCGTTATCATTGGATTTGTGCTTTATTATTTCGTTAAAATCGATAAAATCAAAAACATTGGAGAATCTTTATTTGGATTTGGTGTGTTGTTTTACGGAATGCAATTAATGTCAGAGGCAATTGTCCCTCTCAAATCGTATGAGCCATTTTTAAATCTAATCATTACTCTCGAAAACCCAATATTCGGCATTGTGGTAGGAGCTTTATTTACAGCTCTAATTCAAAGTGCTGCTGCATTTATCGGAATTTTAATCATCTTGGCGTCGCAAGGTTTTTTAACGATTCATGCCGGAGTTCCATTGGTTTTGGGCTCTGCAATAGGAACTGCTATTACAGCACTCTTAGCAACAATCGGAACTTCGCGTGAAGCTTACAAAGTAGCCATGGCACACACCGTTTTAAAAACGTTTGGAGTAATTCTTTTTGTAGGCTGGATGCCCGCCTTAGCCGATTTAGTCGTTTATATTTCGCCAACGTCCAACGACACAAGTGAAATTGTTCCTCGACAATTAGCAAATACACACACAATTTTTAATGTTGTACTAACGGTACTAGCCCTGCCCTTGACAAAACAGTTTGCGTGGCTAATCAATAAAATGGTTCCTTGCAGACCAAAAGACGCCGAAGACGAAATAAAAACAAAATTTATCGACTACAACATCATTAGCACGCCTTCGCTCGCTCTAAATCTTGCGAAACAAGAAACATTACAAATGGCATATATAGTTCAAGATATGGTTCGAGTTATTAAAGAACCTTTTTTTGAACATAATCCTAAAGTGCTTAAAGAAATTGCCGATAAAGAAATTTATGTGAATTTCTTACGCGACGAAATTAAAGCGTACTTAATCAAAATTAGTCGAAACAACATGGAAGAAAGTCGCGTAAACGAAACCTTTCAAATTTTATATACTATTAAAGAATTAGAACAAATTGCCGACATTGTTTCAACCACCTTAGCAAAAAAAGCAAGAAGTTGGGTTACTCACGATTATGAATTTTCGGAAGAGGGAAAAAAAGAACTTCAAGCATATCATATTTCTACTATGAAACAATTGAGTCGAGCAATAGAAGTATTTCGAGATGTAAATCTTGAAAAAGCAAAGAAAGTTAATGAAAAGTATATGAAATACGAAGATTTTGCTTTCGAACTCGAAAAACATCATTTTGAGCGACTTGCAAATCAAGACGAAAAAACAATTTCCAGTAGTAAAACCCATGTTGTTTTAATGGATATGTTTAAACAAATAAGCGAACACTCGACCAATATTGCCAAAATTCTTTTAAAATGGTCAGACAATAAAATTTAACACACGATTTGATATTCCTATATAAATTTCCGATATTTGATACAAATTCGAAAATATGAAAAAGATATTTATTACAACTATAATCATAATTTTCTGCCTAAATCTTGTTTATAGTCAGAATTGGATTTGGGCAAAGCAAGGAGAATGCTCAGGAACAACAACTGTTCGTGCTAGTTCTATTGATGCCTCGCAAAATATTTATGTTCTTGGTGATTATTCAGGAACAATTACCATTCAAGGAACTCCACTCGCTGCATATGGCGGCGTGTCTGATATTTTTTTAGCAAAGTTTAATTCGTCAGGAATACTACAGTGGGCTGTTCGAGCAGGAAGTGCAACAGGAGCTGAAAATGGAATGGGAATGGACATTGACGCATCGGGAAATGTTTATATTACTGGAGGATTTGCCGTTACATCAACATTTAATGATGCAGGACCCGTAACTGTTACAAGTGCGGGAGCTCAAGATGTATTTATTGCAAAATACAATTCATCTGGGGTTCTTCAGTGGGTAAAAAACGTTGCTTCGGGACCAAATATTCAAAGAGCTACCGATATTATTGTTGATAACAATGAATTAATAATTATAGGATTATATACAAATTCAATCACATTTGGAGTTGGAGACCCATTAGAAACTGGGCCAATTGCTCTTAGTGGACTACGTGATTTTTTCGTTGCAAAATACGACGATGCAGGAGTTTTTATGTGGGAACATCATTATCCAAGCACAAGCACAAATACAAACTTAACGAGCATTGTTAAACACGATGGCATCGGATACTTCATTGGAGGAGCCGTTGCTGGAGATTTAGATTTTGACGATGGCTTTACAACTGCTTCTAGCACGCTAATTACCGAAAAAGATTTGCTGTTGTTCAAAGTTGATTTTGATGGAGATTTTTTGTGGTCGACAGATGTTGGAAATACAAACAATGATGAAATTAAAGATCTCAAATGCGATGCAAGCGGAAATATTTATTCATCTGGTTACATCGAAGGAGTTGTTGATTTTGGAGGAGGAGTGATTTTGACAACCGCTAGTGTTGACTTTTTTATTGCAAAAAGAAATTCATCAGGAACATTATCATGGGCTATAAATTCAGAACAAGCAGGAACCGACCAAGCATACTCAATGGCAATTTCAAACAACAATACTTACATTGCCGGCTCATTTACCGGAACAATTGATATTGGAGACAATCAGCTAATTTCGGCAGGAAGTACCGATATTTTTGTTGCAACATTTGATAATACAGGAAATCCTATAGATGCAAATAGCATAACCGGCTCGGGAAATTCTCCCGACGAAGGGCAAAGTATCGTTATTGATTCAAAACGAAATACATATGTATCAGGATATTTTGTGTCGCCAACAGTTACGGCAAATACAACCACTCTTACAAATGCCGACGCAACCTCTGATATGTTTATCGCAAAATACAATTGGGTTGTTGAAATGGATCAAACAGACGTTTCGTGCAACGGAGGCGGTAACGGAATTGCAACGGCAACACCCATTGGAGGAACTGCTCCATACACATATTTGTGGAGCGATGGACAATCTTCGCAAACAGCCATTGATTTAGCGGCAGGTATATATTCGGTTACTGTAACCGATTTTGCAACAACCGAAGCCGTTGATTATGTTACCATTACTGAACCAGCAACCGCTTTGTCATTGAGTACGATTGTAACACATGTTGTTGCTTGTCCAAACAATACAGGAGCAATTGATTTAACTATTTCAGATGGAACATCGCCATATACTCAAGTATGGTCGTCAGGTCCAATGACAGAAGATATTAACACATTGGTTGCAGGCACATATACCGTTACTGTTACCGATGCAAATGGTTGTGAAGAAACAACTTCGGCAACAGTTGAGTGCTCTGATTCTTGGATTGGCGGAACTTCTGATTGGAGTACTCTTGGAAATTGGACAAGCGGAGCTGTTCCTACATCAACAACAAATGTTGTCATAAATGCAGGAACAAGCCCTGTGATTTCGGGAAATTTTGAGTGCAACGATTTAACCTTAAATGGTGGTTTTTCAATTACAATTGAACCCAATGCTTCATTAATCATAAATGGAGACGCAAGCTTAAATGGAGATTTGACAATTGAATCAGACAATACTGGAACTGGAGCCTTTGTTAATTTGGGTGCTTTTGTTTCAGCAGGAACTCATACAGTTAACAGATATTTATCGACTTCCGAATACCATATGGTTTCGTCTCCAATAGCCGCCGCAAATTTAACTTTGTTCACAGGAGAAGCCGATTTGATTGATTTGCTTGGATACGACGAAGCATACAATACTGCCGATTGGACTGATGGCTGGGACAATACAGTGGCAGGAGCAATGACTGTTTGTAGAGGATATGCCGCAAAGTTTTCAAGTAGCTTGACTATTCCTTACATTGGAACAGTAAATGCCGGAGCTCAAAATATTGCTGTTACAAACACCGATGGTCCCGAAATCGCTGACCACGAAGGTTGGAATTTGGTCGGAAATCCATATCCGTCACCTATTGATTGGGATGCTTCAACTGGATGGACAAAAACAAACATAAACGATGAGATTCACTTTTGGGATGGAACTCAATACGCTGATTATAACAATGGTTCAGGAACCAATGGTGGAACTCGTTTTATTCCTGCAATGCAAGGTTTTATGGTTAAATGTAACAACGCTGGAGGTGCTGGAACATTGGCGATGGACAATAATGTCAGGGTTATTAGCACACAGTCATATTGGAAAAGCTCTGTCGAGAATGAATTAAAGCTTAACTTGAGTTCTGGTTCCCATGCTGATGAATTAGTTGTTCGATTTATGGAAAATGCTGATGGTAATTATGAAACATTCGATGCCTATAAAATGTTTTCAAATGTTGCTGATATTCCAAATATTTATACATTATCTGATGACGAAAGAAATTTATCAATTAACTCTTTTTCGACTTTTGGAGAAAGCAAAACCGTTAAACTTGGGTATAAAGTTGAAACCGCAGGAAATTATACCTTTAATTTACTTAACTCTTCTTTTGCCAACGATGTTTTTATTTTAATTGAAGATACTCAAACGGGAACATATACAAACTTATCTCAAACAAGCAGCTTATCTGCTTATCTTGAAGAAGGCGAATCTACCAATCGTTTTTTGTTGCACATTACAAAATCTTTGTTAATTATCAATCCTCAATTAGAAGCGAAAATTAAAACATATTTATCAAATGGGAACTTAAATATTGTTATCAAGGACTTTAAACTTTCTGATAATTACAATTTATATATTTTTGATGTTCTTGGTCGTGAAATCTTTAATAGAGTAGTAACAAGTGCCACAAGCAATATTGACATACAAAATTATCATTCGTCTTGCTATATCGTGAAAGTTGTTTCAAACAAAAATTCTTTTACCGAAAAAGTTTTTGTCGAATAAATAATATTTTGGTGATAAATCAGTTTTAAAAGCTATAAATATTAAATCGATATACGTGAAAATTTTATTTACAGTATTTTTATTAGTTTTTACATTTCTTTCTTTTTCTCAAATAGCTGTTGGAGAGTGGCGAGATCACCTTCCTTACACAAAAGCTCTCGGTG
Source organism: Bacteroidetes bacterium GWF2_33_38 (assembly GCA_001769505.1). Classification (GTDB taxonomy): domain Bacteria; phylum Bacteroidota; class Bacteroidia; order Bacteroidales; family GWF2-33-38; genus GWF2-33-38. Next base: position 15,379 of record MEOF01000055.1, on the reverse strand, counting down.
TTACAGAAGGAAACAACAAAATATATTGCTCGACCGATGCTGCAATTTTTATTTATAACAAAGATGATAATAGTTTATCAAAACTTTCGAAAGTTGATGGTCTTTCTGATGTTGGGATTACTTGCATAAGCTACAATTCGTTCAACGATTTGCTGTTTATAGGATATTCAAATGGGAACATCGATTTAATAAAATCGAACCAAATAATAAATATTTCCGACATCGAAAGGAAGTTAATCACGGGAAGTAAATCAATAAACAATGTTCATTTTATTGACAATAAAGCACTTATTTCTACTGGATTTGGGATTGTGGTTCTCGACACCGACAAAGAAGAAATAAAAGACACATATTACATTGGTCCGCTTGGCGATAAAATTTGTGTAAACGAAATTACTTCTGACGAGAATTACATCTATGCCGCCACCGAATCGGGAATTTACAAGGCTCTAATAAACGATTCGTTTTTATCAAATTACGCTAGTTGGTCTCGATTAACAACTATACCGAACTACGAATCAAAAATTAATACCCTTATCTGTTTTAATAACTTTTTATATTATAATTTTGATAGCGAATTGTCCGAACAAGATACCATTTATAAGTTCGACTTGACAAACGAAACTTGGGCATATTTTGACTCTACAAAAACCTACACAACCTATTCACTTGCACTGTGTAACGATAAAATTTTAGCGTCTTGCAATAACAAACTGCAAATTCAAAACGAAAGCGGAGAAACAGAACTTTTGGTGAGCTGGTACATGTCAGGATATTCTCTTGGAATTCGTAATGCCCTTATCGATAGTAATGATGACATTTGGATTGCTGATAACAATAATGGTCTTGTAAAAAGAGCAGAGTCGGGTACGTTCGAAATATTTTATCCAAATGGACCGGCAAGTTCGAGTGCTGTGTGTATGACAGTTGAAAATAGCGAACTTTGGACGGTTGCAGGAGGAGTCGATGGGTCGTGGAATAATTTGTGGAAGCAAGCTGAAATGTACTCATTCATTGACCAACATTGGGAAACAAAAAACTCTAAAAATATAAGCCAATTGAGCGGAAGTAAAGACGCATTTCGTGTAATTGCTAATCCGTCTGATAATAAACAAGTTTATGTTGGTTGTTGGGGTAGTGGGGTATTAGAATTATACAATGGCGAATATGTTGGCTTGTACGACTATACAAATAGCTCGTTGCAAACAATTATTGCCAATTCGTCATATTGCCGAATCGGAGGATTAGCTATCGACGAAAATGATAATCTTTGGGTTACCAATAGCGGAGTTCCAAGTCCTATATCGGTAAAAACAAGCGAGAACAGCTGGTACAGCTTTGAGTATGGAAGCGAGATAGATGCATCAACACTTGGAGATATTATTGTTACAAAAAACAATCATAAATGGGTTGTAATTCCTCGTGGTGGAGGACTTTTTGCTTTTTATGAAAACGAGACCTTTGAAAATCTTAGCGACGATAATACCCTTAAATTTTCGATAGTTGATGAAAATAATGCAATTATTACCAACGATATTTTTTCGATTGTCGAAGATCACGATGGCGTAATTTGGGTTGGAACAAATAAAGGAATTGTAGCATACTATTATCCCGAAAACGTATTTGGAGATGATGTTTTTTACGCACAACGAATTGTTATTTCAAGCGATGTCGAAGGACAAGCAAGTTATTTGCTGGAAAATGAAACGGTTACCGCCATTGCTATTGACGGAGCAAACCGAAAATGGATTGGAACCGAAGCTTCTGGCACATATTTGATGAGTGAAGATTTATCGGAAGAGATTTACCATTTTACAAAAGACAACAGTCCATTGGTATCTGATAATATTATGTCAATTGCCATAGATCAAAATACAGGCGAAATATTTTTTGGAACAGACAAAGGAATTGTTTCGTTTAGAGGAACAGCAACAGAAGGGTCTGAAAACAACGAACAAGTTTATGTATATCCAAATCCTGTTCGAGAAGATTACACAGGCCTAATTACCATAACTGGACTTGTTACAAATTCAAATGTAAAAATTACTGATATTGCCGGAAATATTGTTTACGAGACAACAGCAGAAGGAGGTCAAGCTATTTGGGAAGGAAAAAATTTCTCGAATCAACGAGTAAAAACAGGAGTCTACCTTGTATTTTCATCCAACGAAGATGGTTCCAAAACAAATATTACTAAAATTCTTTTTATCAATTAAGCTTTAGATGCTTTATAAAACCAGAGGTATTGTTCTCCATCAGGTCAAATACGATGACAAAAAAAGAATCATTACCATTTATACCGAAGATTTTGGGCGTTGCACATATATTGTCTCTAATTCAAAAAAAAATAAAATAACGTTATTCCGTCCGTTTTATATTCTCGACTTAGAGGTAATACACAAACCCAATGCTCGATTGCATAAAGTATTGGAAGTTAACGTAAATATCAACTTTAATTCCATTCCTTTTGATTGTGGTAAAAGTTCAATTGCCATGTTTCTTTCCGAAGTTTTATACAAAATTTTGAAAGAAGAGTCTGCAAATAAAGAAATGTTTAACTTTATTGTCGAATCAATCAGACATCTTGATGAAAAAGAGGTAAACGCATCGTTTTTTCACATTATATTTTTAATTAAAATTGCAAAATATTTTGGGTTTTTTCCGAGTGGTCAATTTTCTGAACACACCCCATTTTTTGATATGCTTGAGGGTTCGTTTTGCGACACAATTCCGCATCATTCGCATTTTTTAAACCCACAAAAATCAGAAATTTTTAGTAATTGTTTATCTCTCGATTTTTCGTCAAGTATGAAAATATCGAAGATTGAAAAAAACGATTTGCTCCGAACAATTCTAAACTTCTACCGCATTCATCACGAATCGCTTGGCGAAATTAAATCGCTTGACGTTTTAATCGCTGTTTTTTTGGAAGAATAAGCCGATTTTTTCGTTTTTTCAATTCCAAAACGTAACATATTCGATTTCCACACAACATTGTTAACAAAACTTTTTAATTAACATTTGCTGAACTTATTTTTATTATACTTTTAAAAAATCTACAAATTTATTCTGTTTATAATGAAAAAAGATTTTCTTTCTGTTGCCTTGCTCTCAATATTACTGATTGTGGGAATTTATTTCGTTTCAAAAAATAATTGGTTTAACAAACCCATCTTGGCCGACTATTCCGACTCTACTGCTGTAGATAAAATTTCGATAGAAATGTATGGGCTATTGGTTGACTCCTTCGAGGTTATTGAACAAAAAGTTAAGCCGAGACAAAACTTATCTTCGCTTCTGAGTCCTTACGGAGTTTCCTCCGAAGACATTGACAAAATCATAAGTATTTGTGATACTGTTTTTGATTTGCGAAAAATAAGAACTGGAAATAAATATGTAGTTTTTTGCACTAAAGACAGTTCAAAAACAGCAGAATATTTTGTATATGAACACAATTCGATTGAATATATTCTATTTGATTTAAAAGACACCATAAATATTTTTCGATTAGAAAAAGAAGTTAAAATAGAAACAAAAACAGTTTCTGGCAGTATTGTTTCATCGCTTTGGAACACAATGATTGATAATAAAATAAATCCTATTTTGTCAATTGAATTATCTGAAATTTACGCATGGACAATTGATTTTTTCGATTTACAAAAAGGAGATTATTTCAAAGTCCTTTACGACGAGCAATATGTCGATAGCGTGTCGATCGGGATTAGTAAAATTCATGCAATTTATTTTAATCACTCAGGACACGATTTTTATGCATTCCCTTTTGTTCAAGATAGCATCGAAAGTTATTTCGACGAAAAAGGAAAAAGTTTAAAAAAAGCTTTCTTAAAGGCTCCATTGAGATTTGCAAGAATAAGCTCCCATTTCTCGAATAGCAGATTACATCCTGTTTTAAAAATCCGCCGACCACATCATGGAGTTGATTATGCTGCACCCGTTGGTACGCCGGTACAGTCAATTGGTGATGGAAAAGTAATTTTAGCTGAACACAAAGGAGGAGCGGGGAAAATGGTAAAAATAAAACATAATAATACTTATACAACAGCATATTTGCACCTTTCAAAATTTGGAAATGGAATAAAATCGGGGGCACATGTTCGTCAAGGAGACGTAATCGGTTATGTTGGAAGCACTGGTTTATCAACGGGACCGCATCTCGATTTTAGAGTTTATAAAAATGGAACACCTGTTGATCCTCTAAAAATGGAATCTCCTCCAGTTGAACCGGTTAAAAAAGAGGACATGAAAACTTACACAATTTTAGCAGATTCGCTAGTGAAAGTTTTGAAAGCGGTAAATACGAATTAAAATATTGCAAACAAAAAGAGAAAGTCCTCAAACAGTATGTCATTCCGAACCTCCTTGTGAGGAATCTATTCTCTACTATAAACTCTAAGCATTTCGCCTTTGCAGAAATCCTTTCCTGCAAAAACAAAAA
>MEOF01000055.1:0-10789 GCA_001769505.1 Bacteroidetes bacterium GWF2_33_38 | reverse complement strand
GCAGAAATCCTTTCCTGCAAAAACAAAAACTGTGAATACCTGATGAAAAGGATTCCAACTTCGGAATAATTTGCAAAAGTTAAGCAAATTAGATTTCTCCCTTCGGTCGAAATGACAAGCAAATTGATCCATATATTTGTAGTTCAATATATCGAAAGCCTGCTTTCTAAAAAAAAATTAGAAGTCCTTTTTACTTTCTAATGCTCGTTTTTTACTCTTTAACTTTTTAAGCAAACTATCGTGTTTGATAATTAAATGATTAAGCTCATCTTCACTGATATTTTCGCTAATGATATGATTTTGTTCTTTATATTCTTCAATGCGAATCATAAAATCGCTTAAAACATTCATATATGTAATGAAGGCTTCGTATGGAGTATTAAATGGATTAAAATATTTGTGAACATCTCCGTCAGAAAACCATTTTGTACACATATAGTAAAAATGGTCGCTTGTTTGAAGATATCTCCAATCGCGTTGAATAATAGGGTCTTCAATTTTTCGTACAATCTCGGTAAGACTATATAATGTGTCGAAAGCTTCGTCTTGCAATTCATTACCAAGCCAAGCGGTTAAATCACGCTCTTCATCTGCCCACGAAATTGGATATGGAACTCGGATTGGAGCAACCGGATCATAATTTTTTGCAACTTCTGATGGTGTACCAAAACTAAAATCAGAGTTTGCAAATACTTTTGATGGTAAGGCTTTTAAGAATTCAAAAATTCCAGTTTCTGCCCATTGGTGTTCTCCGAATGTTTCGTAGTCCATAAAAAGATTTACAATTTCTTCTTTCTTGTCGAGTTGGTTTAACCAAGAAACAAACTTTTCGGCGGTTAGCGGCCATTCGTTCCAGTCTTGATTAGAGAATCGGAAAGCTAGATCATCACTAAGCCTAAAGTTTTTTAACAAAACTTTAAGTTTTGGGTTAATGGCGTTGCAATATAAAAAATTGGGGCTTTTCCATCCCAACACGTGCTTAGCTCCCTCGGTAAGCATTGTTCTGTAACCTAATTTTGCAACCATTGCTCCTATTTGATCGGAGTATATAAGCTCAGTATTTCGGAATGTTGTTGGTTTTACTCCAAACAACTGTTCTATTTTTTTACTATGAGCCTTAACTTGATTAAAAAATTCCTCTTCGTCTTTCAAAGCAGAAAGGGCATGTGGATATGTTTCGGTCAAAAACTCAACACAACCAGTGTCGGCAAGTCTTCTGAAGCTATCGATTACATCAGGAGCATACATTTCAAATTGGTCAAGAGCTGTTCCAGATATAGAATAGCTGATTTTGAAACGAGAACCATATTCCTTAATCAAATCTAAAAAAACCTGATTAGTTGGCAAATAGCTTTTATTGGCAACTTTTCGCAATATGCTTCTATTTGCATAGTCATCGAAATAGTAATGGTTGTTGCCAATGTCAAAAAATTTGTAATTTCTTAAACGAAATGGCTGGTGTACTTGGAAATAAAAACAAATTGTTCTCATTATATATTTTTTTGTTTCTACGATTTTAATTTAATTTTCTTATCATAAAGTTGATTGATAAACCTCTTTAACAGAATATGCTGCATTTTCCCATTTCAAGTTATCAACTTCTACTTTACCATGATGTCGAAACATCTTTGAAAGTGCGTTGTAGTTTAACAAGCCATAAATCGAATTTGCAAGAGCATCAGTGTCCCAAAAATCAACTTTTATAGCGTGAGTTAAAATTTCAGAAACTCCAGATTGCTTAGAAATAATCACCGGTACGCTCGAACGCATAGCTTCTAAAGGTGAAATCCCAAAAGGTTCAGATACAGATGGCATTACATAAACATCGCTTTGTGCAAACATTTTTACTACATCATCACCTTTTAAAAATCCAGCAAAATGGAATTTCGATGATATTCGAAGTTCGGCAACTCGGCGAATCATTTTGTTCATCATATCTCCACTTCCTGCCATAACAAATCGAACATTCGGATCTTTTTGTAAAACTTTATAAGCCGCTTCAACAAAATATTCGGGTCCTTTTTGAAATGTAATTCTCCCCAAAAAAGTAACAATTTTTTCCTTAACGCCTTTATCAGCAGCAATATGTTCTTGATGTTCAACCGGTTCAACGGCATTATGAACGGTTACAACTTTGTCGGGATCAACTCCGTATTTGTCAATAATTATTTGACGAGTTAAATTGCTCACCGCAATAACCTTATCGGCAGCATGCATTCCTTCTCTTTCAATATCGTAAACCAATTGATTTACACTTTCTCCCGAACGATCAAACTCGGTAGCGTGCATGTGAACAACCAGTGGTTTCCCACTAATTTTCTTTGCTGCAATTCCAGCACGATAGGTCAACCAATCGTGAGCGTGAATTACGTCAAACGTATTTGATGCCGCAATTTTTGATGCAACAATCGCATATCTAGAAACTTCTTCCATCAAATTTGCCCCATATTTTCCCGAAAAAATATACTGCTTTGAAAATAACGATTGGCTTATTTCAACATCGTCTAAAGTCTCTTTTGATATAAGATTAAAATAATCGTCAGGAGAAAAATATGGAATTAATTTTGACCCAATTTCAACATAGGTCATCTTACTCCAATACTCTTGATAAATCTCTTCTTTTAAATCGATAACTACGTCACTGGCATTTACTAAACGAACTGCCTCTTGGCTTTCATCTCCGTATGCTTTGGGAACAACAAAAAGAACCTCTACACCATGTTTCAACAAACCTTTCGTAAGCCCAAAACATGCCGTCCCAAGTCCTCCTGTAATATGTGGCGGGAACTCCCAACCGAACATTAATACTTTCATTCAAAAATAATTTTTTGTAAATGCAGATTGATTACTAATTCGTTTTTTCAAAAAAATCTTGAAAAAAACATTAGACTCAATATTATTTTTTCTTACCTTTTAATTCTTTTTCAGCTTGTGTCCAATTTTCTAATTCGTCGTGATTTCCAGTTTCAACATGAATTTCGAATGCTCTTTTAGCAATTTCTTCTGTGCTTACATCTTTTTTAGTCGTTTTTGGACTTGCTTTTTTAGTCGAGGTTTCTTTTTCTACTTTTTTTACCTCTTTTTTACTTGTTTCAACTTTTTTTGTTGCCATGATTTTTAGTGTTTGTTAGTGTTTTTTGTTTTTTCCGAATATTTATCAATCATTGTTTTCATTCTTATTACTTCGGCTACGCTCCAAGCTTGCGAGATGGCTCCTTTTGGTCGGTGAGGAGGATCTCCGTCGTAAATTTCGGGAATCGTGCCAATGCCATGAGTTTTCATATCTTCTTTAAAGCCTTCGTAAAGTTTTGTGATTAACGAAACTCCCGATTGTTCGTGAATTTTAAGATAACCTTCGGCAAAATGACCCAATAGCCAAGGCCAAACCGTTCCCTGATGATAAGCATAATCTCTGCTTGCTTGGTCTCCTTCGTAAATTCCTTTATATTCAGGATGTTTTGGAGCTAGTGTGCGAAGTCCTTTTGGTGTCAATAGATCTCGTTCAACAACATCAAGAATTGCCTTTCTTATGTCTTCATCTATAGGAGAGTATGGAAGCGATGTTGCAATAACTTGATTTGGACGTACTGCCCAATCTTTATATTCTCCATTCACATAATCGGCAAGATATCCTTTTTTATCGTCCCAAAATGTTTCAACAAACGATTTTTTGATTAAAGCAGGAACATCTTTCCATTCGTTAATAAAAGCTTTATCCTTTGCTATTTGAGCTGTTTCTAGTGCAAATGAAATAGCATTGTACCACAATGCATTTATTTCTACATTGTACCCAATTCTAGGAGTAACTGGTTTTCCGTGAACAACGGCATCCATCCATGTAAGTGCATGTCCTTGCTCACCGGCAAATACAAGCCCATTATCGTGCATTTTTATATTAAAATTGGTTCCTTCTTTAAATCCGTTAAGTATTTTTTTAAACTTAGGGCCATAAAGTTTCCAAATCGAATTTAAACTGTTGGTGTACTCAGCATATTTTTGAATTGCCCAAAAGTACCACATTGGAGCGTCAACAGAGTTGTAAACGGTATTAATTCCTCCTCCCATATTTGGGAAAAGCGGACCATTAAGTTCTGATGACATGGTGTCGATAACCGCTTTACACGTTTTGGGGTCGTCGATTCCGAGGGTTAAGCCTGGCAAAGAGATAAATGTATCGCGTCCCCAACGTCCAAACCAAGGAAATCCTGCAATAATTTCTGTTTTTTTCCCGTTTCGTACAATAAATTGTTGTGCTGAATTTTTTAAACAATTTTCGAAACTACTTCTTGGAATACGGTGAGATACGTTTTTTGTAAATTGTTGTTTGAGTGCTTGCGGTAAAACTTCCTCGGTGCTTACTGAAACCACAATTGATTCTCCAGTTTTAATTGGGACTTCAAAATATCCTGGTACGTACAAATCTTCGTGAAAATCGTATCCCCTATTTTGCTCTTCAAGGTATTCAACATTATAATACCAGTTAGGAAAATGAATATATTCTGGATTTTTCGAAAATTGCATATGCAAATACGGATATCCATTGTACATTCTTACTTTTATACCATTTTTAATAGTATAAAACTGAGTATTCACATCAAGGTTAGCCTTACTTAAGGAATGAATATTTCTGTATGCAAGAAATGGTTTAAATTGTAATTTTGTTGGAGAATGTGCTTCGAGTAAGGTATATCGGAACATTACTTGTTCTGCTTCTTCTGAAAGCAAAGACTCTTTTCTGAGTACAACACCTCCAACTCGATAAATTACACCCGGCATTGGGTCGGTTTCAAAATCTCGAATGTATTTATGTCCTTTTGGTTCATATTTTCCTGGGTATTTTCTAATCCCCAAATTGAATGAGGCTCCTTGTTGAATAACTGTTTCGTCAAAAGCCGATAGCAAAACATGATTTTCACCATCTAGATTTTCCATCGGGCAAATCAGAAGTCCATGGTACTTTCTGGTATTACACCAAACAATTGTTGAACTTGCAAAAGAACCAGCTCTGTTTGAACGGAGAAGTTCTCGGCTTAAAGAATATTCTAAATTGATTAGTTGAGTTTTATCGAATTTTAAACAGCTCATAGGATAGTGGTATTAAAAAAACTACAAAAATATAACAAAATATGCTTAGTAATACGGCTTTTCAATCCAATTGCAAAGCATTTTTGACAAACAAATAAAAACCTATGTTAAATATAGAATTATTTACGTACCAAATATAAACAATTCGTATTAAGAATACGTTAAAATGGTGTTAAATTTAGTGAAATACTACTTTGTTACTACAAATCGATAGGTTTGTTTTACTTTTTCATTTTCGACTAGCGAACAAAAATAAATTCCTTTGGGTAATGGTTGAACATCGTATTGAAATAATCCAGATGAGAAGTTTAACGACTCAGTTTTTAGGGTGTTGCCTAAAATATCGTTTATCACAATTTTATTATTCGTTGAATGGCTTAATGCGTAATTTATATTAATGAAGTCATTACTTGGATTAGGAAAGGGTTTTGAAAAATAAGTTTTGCTTTGACCGATAAGCTGATTTGACGAAACAATATCGTAATTTACGGTAACCGTTACTTTGTCAAGATAATTATTTAAATCATATATTGTGTATGTAATTGTCGAAACGCCTGTGTGTCCATACGGAAGATAATCGCATATTAAATTTTCATCACCCTGAGTTGTATAACCCGAAGGGATAAGAAATGATTCCGTAGAAGTGTATGTCGATGGTAGATAGCAATTAACCCAGCAAAAGGTATTTACAGTTCCAGAAACAATGCTAACCTCTGTTTTTTTAACTTTAATTGTTTTATCTGACGCACTTATGTTTGTTATATGAAAATCATAATCTACAATCGAAGCATTATCTAAAGCTTCAACCGAAATAGTTGAGTTGGTAACATCGTTGCCTAAAGTATCAGTTATTGTAAAACTTTGTGCTAATACAAATGATGAAACTAAAAATCCAATTAAAAGAGTAGTAAAAAGTTTTTTCATAAAGAGTGCGTTTTTGTTTACAAATATATAAATTTTAACGATGAATCTGAAAAGAATGTAGAAAAAATGGTGAATGCAATTCGATTTGAAAATTATCATGCTTGCTTTGTTTATTTTATGTGTATAAAAAATATTTATTTGCGAATTTTAACGTTTTAACATTGTGTATATTTGTTTAAATAATAAATTTTTATGAGGCGTTTTTTAATATTTTTTATTGTTAGTTCAGTTGTTTTTATTCTTTTTACATCTAAAGAATCTCAAGCTCAACCAAAGAAAAAGGTTGTAAAAGTAAAAACTGAAGGAGGCGTAATTAAGCCAGGAGATCAACATTTTGATGTTGGCAAACAAGGTAAAAATAAGAACGATAAAGTTACTCGAAAAGGTCGCCGTTTTACGAATAGAAACGAAGTAAAGTCTGGAGTGAAAAAACAACACAAAAGAGATAAACAATTAGAAAAAAGACGTAAAAATCCGGATAAAAAATACACTGCTTCTAGCAATCCTAAAACTAAAGATGCAAAAGAATACAATAAATTAGCGAAAAAACAATATCGAGAACAGAAAAAATCGGAAAAAAAATCGGAAAAATCTCGAAAAGATACAATGCGATTTAACAAAAAACAATCAAGGAATTAGTATAGTTCATAAATGGCATTTTATCGTTTATCAAAGATTAAAACATTTTTCATAAAAATCCGTTTAAGAAATAAATATCAGGAGGTAGATAAAATGGCAAAGCCCGATAAAAATAAATTCTGCGAAACAAAGTTTGGTGAGTTTTTAAAAGTTGCTAGGTTTCAATTTGTCTTAAAATCTGAAAAGTATGTTTATTTCATCCCTTTACCAGCTGGTTGTTACTACAATGATTTAAGTTTTATTGGTCATAACGAGGTTACAGGTTCTGTTGATATTATTTCTTATGATGATATAAGAGAAGTTTTAGTTGATGGGAAAAAATATTTTTTCTAGAATAGGGTTTATACCGAATAATTTTTTAGAGAAAATTTCAAATAGTTCGACCACGTAGTGGTTGTATGTTTATAGCTGAACAATTCAGCTATAAACATACGACTCCTTTGGAGTCATACAAATCTTTAAATTTTAGCATATAATTTCTTATTCGGTCTAATGTAAAATGTAACAACAAAAAGAAAGGCGAGCAAAACTCGCCTTTCTTTTTGTTGTTATAATAATCCTTTAGTAAATTTCTCTTTAATCGTGTCAACCATATCTTTTGTCATATTGGCTAAATCGTATTTAATTGAATGATTCCAGTCTTTTTTTGCAAGGCTATCATCAATGCTTTTTGGCCAAGAATCTGCAATTGCTTGTCTAAAATCAGGCTTGTAAGAGATGCTAAAATTCGGAATATGTTTTTTAATTTCCGAAGAGATTTCCTGTGGATTAAAACTTACTCCTGCAATATTATAGCTAGTACATGATGAAAGAGTTGATTTTTCAGCTTCCATTAAGTCAATTGTGGCTTTAATTGCATCGGGCATATACATCATCGGGAGGGTAGTATCTTTATTTAAAAAACACTCGTACTTTCCGTGTTTAATTGCTTCGTAATATATTTCAACAGCATAATCAGTTGTTCCGCCACCAGCCTCTGTTTTATTACTTATTAAGCCTGGATATCGAATACTTCTGGTGTCAACACCAAATTTATTTGAATAATACTCTAACCATCTTTCTCCTGCTAATTTGCTAATACCATAAACAGTATTTGGTTCCATTACAGTATATTGAGGCGTGTTTTCTCTAGGAGTAGTTGGACCAAAAACAGCAATTGAACTTGGCCAAAATATTTTTTTGAGTTCAAGCTCTCTACCAAGCTCAAGAACATTAAGTAAACTCGTCATATTTATATTCCACGATGCAATTGGTTTTTTTTCAGCATTTCCCGATAAAATAGCAGCCAAATGATAAATTTGGGTAATTTTATTTCGAGCAACGGTTCCGAATAATCTATGAGGATCTAAAACATCAAGAATTTCGAAAGGACCTCCTTCCATAATTTCTTGTGACGCAGGTTTGATATCTGAAGCTATAACATTTGAATTTCCATATATTCTTCTCAATTCTAGTGTCAGTTCAGAACCAATTTGTCCGGCACAGCCAATGACGAGTATTTTTTCCATAAATTGTATTTTTTAATTATACAAATGTAATTATTTATAAAAAGTGTTTTGTAAAAATATTTATACAAAGACTATTTTCTTTAACACATTTTTAACGCTTATATTTTCAGTATTTTTTTATAAAATTGTAGTAAATTAAAACTGAAGTGTTATGTACGATAAATTTCAAAATTTCTTACAAAAAGAATTACAAAATATTGAAGAGGCTGGTCTATATAAAAAAGAACGAATTATTGAGTCGCCCCAAACAGCTGAAATAAAAGTTAGTACAGGAGAAACTGTATTAAATTTTTGTGCGAATAATTATTTAGGACTTTCTAATAATCCTGAGTTAATCGAAGCCGCAAAAGAAGCTCTTGATAATCGTGGATTTGGAATGTCTTCGGTTCGATTTATCTGTGGAACACAAGATTTACACAAAACACTTGAACGAAAAATTGCCGACTATTTTGGCACCGAAGATACTATTTTATACGCAGCATGTTTTGATGCAAATGGGGGCGTTTTCGAGCCATTATTATCTGAAGAAGATGCGATTATTTCAGATTCATTAAATCACGCATCAATCATTGATGGTGTTAGGCTTTGCAAAGCTGAGCGATATCGTTATCAAAATGCAGATATGAATGATTTGGAGGAGCAACTTAAAATTGCTCAAAAAAATCGATTTCGACTGATTGTTACCGATGGAGTTTTTTCAATGGACGGAAACGTTGCTCCTATGGATAAGATTATTGCTCTTGCCTCCAAATACGATGCAATGGTAATGGTTGACGAGTGTCACTCTGCCGGAGTTGTTGGAAAAACAGGACGAGGAGTTACCGAATTATTCAATGTGCGAGGAAAAGTTGAAATCATTACGGGTACGTTGGGGAAAGCATTTGGTGGTGCAATTGGAGGTTTTACAACTGGGAAAAAAGAAATAATAGGAATGCTTCGTCAACGCTCACGACCATATTTATTCTCAAATTCTATTCCTCCTTCAATTGCAAATGCAGGAATTAAAATGTTCGAAATGATGGATAAAACTACTGTCCTTCAAGATAAATTGCACAGAAATACTGATTATTTCATGACAAAAATGAAAGAAATAGGTTTTGATATTAAACCTAGTAAATCAGCAATTTGTGCAGTTATGTTGTACGATGCTAAACTTTCACAAGATTTTGCAGCAGAATTGTTAAAAGAGGGAATTTATGTCATTGGGTTTTACTTTCCAGTTGTTCCAAAAGATCAAGCAAGAATACGAGTGCAACTTTCAGCTGCTCACGAAATTGAGCATCTTGATAAATGTATAAATGCCTTCACAAAAGTTGGAAAAAAATTAAATGTTTTAAAATAAAGTTTTGAAAGCGACTTTGGTTTAAAGTCGCTTTTTATTTTTTAAATTTACCTAAATTAATATAATTTGTATATATTTAGGTCTTAATTTTATTGATATGAAGTACTTGTTATATTTAGGTTTGGCTTTTGTTTTTTTTGCAAATTCCTGTAATACAGGCGAAAATGATAATAATCAGCAATTAGACGCAAAAGTTTTGAAAATTAATGAAACTACGTATTTTAAAACATTATATCCTAAATTGTTAAACGATGTTGTTTCTTCTCATATAATCATGCAAATACACGAAGGGCTTGTAAAGTTTGATACTAAACACATGACTGTAATTCCTGCAATTGCTAATAGTTGGGAGCTCGAAAAAGATACGATTTATACTTTTCATTTAAGAGAAGATGCATATTTTCACGATAATGATTGCTTTGACGGAGGAGAAGGTCGTCAAATTACGGCACACGATTTTGTTTATACTTTCGAATTGTTGTGTTCTAAGTCCGAAGGAGAATTAAATTTTGTGGGATTATACGATAATATTGTTGGTGCTATAGAGTATTTCAACGCAAGCGAAACTGCAAAACCAGATTTTGGAATAAAGGGAGTTGTTGCTATTGATGATTTTACCTTGCAAATTTCGCTAGTAAAACCCGTTCCCATATTCTTAGCATTAATGGCAAATCCCGTTTCATCTGTTCTTCCAAAAGAGGGAATTATTAAATACGGAAAAGATAATTATGTAGGAGCTGGTCCTTTTTATTTAGCAGAAATGCCACAAAAATCAGAAAAACTGATTTTGTTGAAAAATCCAAAATACAAAAGAACAGATGTTACAGATGTTGCATTACCTCACTTAGATTCATTAATCATTTCTTTTGTTGAATCTACTCAAAAAGAAATATCGATGCTAGAAAATGACGAATTAGATATTGTTTTGGACTTGCCCACTGAATATATTAATCGTTTTTTGGAATCACATAAAGGAGATTTCGAATCAAATCCTCCTAAGTATATAATGGAACATTCGGGAAATGAAGAAAATAAGTTTAATATAAAAAGGTCGTACGTTAATGGACTTTATTTTAACGAGATGAATTACATTGACTTTTCAGTTGTAAATATTATTGAGTCAACTTATTTTAGTGCGAAAGAAAACACTTCAAAAGAATAACAAGTTCCGAAATATATTAAAAAATTTATTCTGTTTTTATTAACAATAGTTCGTTCAACTTTGGCAAAGCCCCTATAAAAACGATTTAAAATGATAATATCATATAACTTTGTAAATCGCAAGCAAAAG
>MEOF01000054.1 GCA_001769505.1 Bacteroidetes bacterium GWF2_33_38 | reverse complement strand
ATTGTCTGAATATTTTTATCTCTCGTTAAATCGCCTTATTTTTAGTCAAAAATTAAAACAAATAGCTGGTTTTTAGACGAACTGCCGTTACCTGCAATGCTAAAAAGACAGACATCCATAATTAGTTGACTGACAGAATTACAGGTTTTTACGATTGGCATTTCATTTGATTAATTACTAATAAAAAGATTATGGCTACATTACTTCAATCAATCGACCAACTTATTGATAACATCTCAGTAACTGACAGACAAGAGGAAAATATCAAGAATTCCGTTTCCAACCTTGATTCTAACCTAAAGAACAGTGACAATAATTTGTATGTAGAAAGAACCTTTACAAACGGTTCTTATGAGCGAGATACAATTATTCGACCTTTAAATGATGTTGATATTTTTGCTGTTCTCAAAAGAGATGATTGGAAGGATGAATATGACAATTTGCCAAATCCTCAAAACGTTTTAACAAGAATCAAAAATTACCTAAATAGCCTAAATGATTATAAAGATAAAGTATTTCAAAGTAGACCCTGTGTTACTATTGAGTTAAGTGATAAGGATTTTGATGTTTTGCCAAGCTTTGCTCAGCTTGGGGGTGGTTATTTAATTCCAAATTCAGACTTAAAATCTTGGACATATTCCTACCCTGAACAATTGACAACTGATTTAAATAATACACATAAAAGCTGTAATTATAAACTAAAACAAATAATAAAGGCAGTAAAATACTGGAATAGAGAAAATTCTAAAATAATTCCGTCTTACCATATTGAAGAAGCCGCAATTAATATTTTTAAAATAAATAGTTTCAAGAATTTTGAAGAAGCAATTAGACTTTGGTTTAACAATGCGGAGTATAATTTGATTTCTCAAAAATTTAAGTCAAATGATGACTATACAGCTAGTGTGAATAAAATCAAAAAAGTTAAGGATAAGTTGAATAATGCAAAAAAGCTTTATGACGAAAATAATGAGATTGAAGCAATCAAGATTTGGAAAGAAATATTTGGTAAAGAATTTCCAACAGTAGACATGGATGAAGCTAAGAATTTTTCCAAATCTCTTTCAGAAGGTAGTTTGAAAGTTAGCTCAGCAGGAATACTATCCACAACTATAGGTAAAAGTGTATCAGCTTCAAAAGGTTTTTATGGCGACATTTCCTAAAGCTAAATACTATAATTCTGATATTCAGATTTATGCTATGAAATCACAATATCCTCAATTTAAAGCAATTAAAAAAGGGAAAAATGACATAGAATTCATTGGTGAATTAACTGTTAAATCTGAATTCCCTACTTATACAGTTTCAATAAACTATAGAGGAGATAAAAGTCCAATTGTAAAAATATTAAAGCCGGAACTTATTGAAAATCCTCCTCATATTTATCCTTCAAGCAGAACGTTATGCCTTTATCATCCTGATAATTACAAATGGTCTAAAGAAAAATTAATTGCTAAAGATATTGTATCTTGGACTGCAGCTTGGATTTATTTTTATGAAGTTTGGCTTGAGAAAGGAATTTGGATTGGCCCAGAGGCGTCACATAATTTACCCAAAGATATCTCTAATGAATAAAATTGTTCCATTTAAAACGTATTACGACAGAGTTAAAGCAATCGGTAACATAGGTACTTTTTTACTTTATACTTCTGGATTAATGTCTATAGCTGTATTAATTATTGACAAGAGTTCTTTCGCAAACAAAGAGATTTTTCAAAATTACCTAAATTCGTTACTAGCAGTTTTTTCAGTTTTTTATTTTTTTTCTAACATCGTGCAGAGTTATTTTTTTCAAAACGCTGAATTCCATCGAAAAAATGATTTTACAGATAATAGTTTCAAAACAAAACTTTCAGAAAAAAATTCAGTAAATTATTTTTCAAATGATAATATTGAAAATGGAATATTAAAATTGGGCGTAAATTGCTTTGAAAATTCTTTTTTCACTCGAAATATTTCAGGTAAAATGATGATTAAGGAGTCTATAAAGAGCACGGTAATATTATGTCTATTTATATTAGTAGCTGCTGTAACTGATACTAGAATTTTCATGACATTATTAAAAATGGCATTGCCTTTATCTATTATTCAAAAAACCGTTAAACTTCTAATATTGCACCAAAAAGTAAGTAAAGTATTCTTTGCTTTTAAACTAATTTTTACAGATGTACATGAAGCCAAGCGGCCTTCATTGATTATTAATAACGTAATTAACTATGAAAAATCTTTGTCTTGGGCTTGTATAACTTTGGACAGTAAAGTGTTTAATCGGATGAATGCTGAACTTTCAATTGAGTGGGAAAGAATTAAAAATGAACACTCCTTATGAATTTAAGATAAAAAAGCACAGCAGGTAACATGCAATATACAAAATTGGGGTTTAATGGGTTATTCATGGGTTGTGGCTCGCATCAAGTGCCGTGTAGCTTGATAGAGAATCGCACCGTAATCCCCAACTTTGCATATTGCCACCGTCAGACTGTCTAATAACCCCAAGTGTTAATAAAAGTTTAAGTTATTAACAATCAGCAACATATCGTATTTTAAATTTGTTAATATTCTGATTATTAGCTATATTCGTAATATGAAATACATATTAGGAAAAAACAGAGAACAAACATTTATATTTCCGGTTTCGGTAGATGAAACAGTCTCGAAGGACAATGATGTAAGATTAATCGATTTGTTTGTAGATGGTTTAAACATTGGGGATTTTGGTTTTAGAGTAGACTTTGGGGAAAATGGCCGACCAGCTTATCATCCTGCCGATTTGCTAAAACGGCAATGGGTTTTTAGTTACAGAATTACCAAAAAAGGAATGGACAGAGCTAGTTCTGATGTGGGATTTATGCTCACAGCCTATAACCTTCGAAGAATTTTAATATAATTGGCTTTGAAAGGTTCAAAAAGTATATGGAAGTACTTTTGATTGATTTTATGATGATAATACGCTTTTTGAGACTCCAAAACATGAATTTTAACAAACCCAATTTTGGGAATAAATTATTGTCTGAATATTTTTATCTCTCGTTAAATCGCCTTATTTTTAGTCAAAAATTAAAACAAATAGCTGGTTTTTAGACGAACTGACGTTACCAGTAATGCTATGAAGACCGTTCAGACCATCAACAACAGACAAAATAAATGAATAAACAAGCCAACGCTTCAGCAAAACCAAAAGAGCTGCAACACCACCTACAAGCTGACACAGTTGCAGCACATTTGCTTTTGCCCTGCCGCACAATAACATTTGCAATATGACAGATACTATACCGACAGATAATAGTTATTCTAAAGGTTCCGAATGGAGGAAGTGGGATTTACATGTTCATACCCCTGCTTCGTTTTATTTTAACGGAACAAAGAAACTCCGTGAGATGTCAGCGGAGGAAAAGACAGCGGAAATAAAACTATTTATTGACACAGTTAATAAAAGTGATGTAGCTGTTTTTTGTTTAATGGACTACTGGACTTTTGATTGGTATTTGGAACTTCAAGAATATGTCGCTATTAATACTGACGAACTGAAGAAAACAGTTTTTCCAGGAATGGAATTGAGAATTGAAAGTCCAACCGATTATAGATTGAACATTCATGTTATTCTATCAGACAAACTTTCTAAGCAAGAATTGATTGACTTCAAATCTGAACTCAATATTCGTTCTATCGACAAAAAACTTTCAAATGATGCCTTAATTCGTTTTGCAAAAACCTTAGACGAAAGCAAAGCAGGCAAACATGGCTATGCAAATCCAGCAACTTTAGATGATGAAAAACTTCTACAGCTCGGCTCACAGACAGCAGAGATTACTCAAGATTCACTTGGCAAAGCATTTAAACATATTCCAGTTGACACAGGTTATATAATTCTACCATATGACACAAGCGATGGCCTACTAAACCTTAATTGGGAAGACCATCCTCATGCAGATAATTACTTTATGCAGAGTGCTCATATTTTTGAGACAAGAGACCAACGAAACATTGATTTAATCAACGGTATTAAGACAAATGAAAACAAAAAGTTTTTTGAAAACTTTTACAAGACTTTAGGGAATCAAGCCAAGCCATGTATTTCTGGAAGCGACGCACATAAATATTCTGACTATGGGAAATATCCATCTAATAGAATTACTTGGATAAAAGCTGACCCAACCTTTGAAGGACTTAAACAAATAATTTTTGAGCCTAAGGAACGAATCAAAATTCAGGAAGCAAATCCAGATACAGATTTTGATAAACCTTTGTTCACTTCAATTCAAATCGTAGAGGAAATCAAAATTCTTGACGACCCAAATTCCGAATTAAGTTTTTCTAAAACCGAACTTCCATTAAATAGAGGTTTGGTTTCAATCATCGGTGGCAGGGGACAAGGAAAATCTATGTTAATAAATTTTTTGGGGCACGGCTTCGGAAAAGAAATAAATCAAAAACTGCAAACAAAAATTCAGTTGAGTGATAACTTTCAAGTTGAATGGAAACAAGGTGCAGAAGCAACACCCAAAACTTTTACACTTGGAACTCAAAAAGACCTTCCTTTTACTTTCATCTACCAAAGCAAAATTAAAGAAATTGCTGACGACAATGAAGTTCTAAAAAAGGAAATCATTGATATTTTGAACGGTGCTGGTTTCCAAAAGCCCCCGACTAAAATTGATGAAATACAAGTTAAAGAAACGATTCAAAAATATTGGAATTTAAATGACTGGCTTGAACAAATAGATGAATCGGGTAAAAAAATAAATGACAAAGATGCAATAGCAAAAAAAATTGCTTCAATCAAAGATATAATCAAATTAGTTTCAGAGGGTTCTAATAAGGAGTTGCTCGAGTTTTTTGTTTTTGGTATTGAACTCATAAATAATAAAACTGAAGAAAATAATAAATTAAGAAAACTAAGGGATAAAATAGTTGAAGTTCGAGATTCCTTGAACGAAGAACTATTTATATATGACGGCATTCCTCCAATTGACACTTCTGCTCAACAGAAAAGAATCTGGCAATTGTATAGAAGAAACTTTAAAGACATTAAGCAAACTGAGTTGGACAATAAGAAAATTAAAGAGCAGGATTTTAAGGATTATAAGGGCGACCTATCTCAATTACTTTCAAATCTTATTAACTACCAAAAGGAAATTACAGAACTGGAGGAAAAACTTAAAACAATTGATGCAAATATTGCAGAGTTAGACAAAACAAAATTGAAGTTAAATGAAATTATCAAAGAGCAACTAACAGTATTATCAGAAGAAGCAACAGCTATTTCTGAAATCTGGAAAAGGAAAATATTTGATAATCCCGAAAGAGGAGAATCTGAAAATAAATTAATTAAGAAGATATTAGCCGACAAGAACATTAATATTGAGGGGACTATTTTCTTTAATATAGGTGCATTCTACATTGCTGCGGAAAGATTAATAGATGGTCGCTCACTTAAGCCAAAATCAAAAGAAAAGATTTTTGAACTATTAAAACTTGGAAACGATTCAATTGCAAATGATGCGCTTAATTACACAATTGAACAATTAGAAGCAATCCGAGAAGAAAGCAATGGTTGCTTTTACGCTGGTAGTGAAAATGATATTTTCAAAATATTTATTGACCCTACAATTAAAAACCGATATGTTCAAGTAGTAGCAAACATTACTGTTGATGGGAAAAACTTGAATGAATTGTCAGCAGGACAAAAGGGAACGGTTTATCTGTGCTTGAAATTAGCAACTCAGCTTTTTACTGGTCCAATTGTGTTTGATCAACCCGAAGATGATTTGGACAATGATTTTATAACGAATCAACTAATAGACTTGTTCAAAGAAATTAAAAAGTATAGACAAGTAATTATTGTTTCTCATAATGCAAATCTTGTCGTCAATGCCGATTCCGAACAAATAATTATTGCAAACAACACAGATGAAAAACTATCCTATGAATCGGGTTCATTGGAAAACGAAAAAATCAATCACGACATTTGTAGAATACTTGAAGGTGGACAAAGAGCATTTGAAAAACGCAGGGACAAATACATGTATAACAAAAAATAATTCAGCTAACGCATTTGGTGGCACATTTGCTTTTTGCAATCGCACAAAGCCAAATAAAAAAAGCAAAAGAGCCACCAAGCCAACGCACCAAGTCAGTAGTAAAATGGACAGACAAATCAACAACAGACAAAGAAGCACTACTGGTAACACGCTATATAAAAAATTGGGGTTTAGTAGGTTATTTAAGCGTTTTACCTCGCATCAAGGTCGGTGTATCTTGATAGGGAATCGCTACGTAATCCCCAACTTTTCATATAGCCAACGTTAGCTCCAAAAGCCTTTTTCATTTTTTCCATAAATTAAAACGGATGTCCATTTTATAAAAAATAGTCAAAAGCAATATTGAAACGATGCTTCCTGAAAGGTTTGCCAATGTATCGAATATGCTTGCACTGCGTTTTTCGAAAACATATTCTTGCATAAACTCCATCGATACTCCGTATAGAAACGAAAAAAGCAAAATGTAAAAAACTATAGTGGTTTTTATGTTATCTCTTTTGGTAAAATCGATAAAAAGAAAAAAGCTTAAAACAAAATACATTACAAAATGTACGATTTTATCGAGATGAGGAATGTCAAAAGTTGGAATTTTATTTAAATCGTTACCCGAAACCGAGCTTAGAACAAATACAATAACTGTCCACAAAATTGATTTCCAATACTTTACTAATCTCATTCGGCAGTTACATTTTGCTTAACCAAAGCGATGGGTCGAGTTTTGTACTTTCTTGCCAAATTTCTATATGAAGAGTTGTTTTTCCTTCCTCTTTTACGGTATTGATAATGCCAATTGATTGTTTGGTTTTAACTTTATCGCCGGCTTTTACCTTTGTTTCTTTAAGATTTGAATACAGCGTAAAGAAATTCCCGTGTCGAATAAGAATCGCTTTATTTGAAGGCCCAATGGTTACAATTTTACTTACTTCTCCATCGAAAATAGCTCGTGCAGACGAGCCTTCGGAGGTGCTAATGTCGATTCCGTTACTTTGTACTTTGATGTTTTTCAAAACAGGGTGGGGATGTTCGCCAAACAAACCGGTAACAACACCTCGCTCTGTAGGCCAAGGCAACAAACCTTTATTTGCTCCAAAGTTATCAGATATAATTTTTTCGGCAGGAGTAAGAGCAAAATTTCCTTTTGTTGTTGTTGTAGTTTTGGAATTTGGCGTTTTATTTTCAGCCTCTTTCTTTGCTCTTTCAGCTGCTTTTCGAATTTCTTCGGCAATTATATCTTCAATTTCTTTTTGTAATTTTTTACGAGCCAAAATTTGCTTTTCTAACTTTGTTTTCAATTCTTTTTCTTTCGATTGAAGTTTAGTAAGCGTTTCTTTTTGTTCAGTTTTTTCGCTTGCTAGCACAATCTTTTCATCTTGCTGAATTTTAATCAACTCTTTCTTTTCTTCTTTATTTTTTTCGAGTTCGGCAATTTTTCTCGAAAGTTTCTCTTGTGTTTTTCGTATTGATTCTGCTTGAGCTTTTCGGTATGTGCTGTATTGCTCTAAATATTTTAAGCGTTTGTAAGCCTGATTAAAATCGTTTGCCGACATTATAAACATTAGCTTGTTGTACGAACTGCGATTTACATATGCATAGTAAATAATTTTAGCGTATTCGTCTTTAATCTTTTTTAAATCAGATTCTAACGCAGTAATTGCCGATTTGTTTTTATTAATTTTTGTGTCGATGTATTTAATTTCGGTTTCAATGCTGACAATTAAATTTTCTTGAAGACTTATTTTCTTGTTTATAATCAGAAGGTTGTTGTATGATGACTCTGCATTTTTCTGATTTAATTTCAATAAACTGTTTATGTATTCTATTTCTTGCTGAGTTTTATTTTTCTTTTTTTCTAACTCTTCACGTGATTGCGAAAACACGGTAAGTGAAAATAAAATTAAGATTGCAAATATTATGTTAAATTGAATTTTCATTAGTTTATTTTCTGATATTTTTCTGAGATACTAAAAGGAAAACTTAATTCTTTATTGACAGCAATTTTAGTATATTTTATCGAAATATTAGCATTTTCAGTCCCATTTTCGATGTTGATGACTAAATTTTCGGGGAAATACTTGTTTCCAACTGCAACAAATTCTGAATAGTCTAAACTCAACTTTCTGTTGTATATTTTTTCGTCGATTTCGGCTCTTGCAATCTTGTAGTTAGTTGGTTCAATTAAGAACTTTTGAAATAGATAATTAATTCCGGCTTTTCCTTTTTCAATTTTTTTAAGTTCTCTTCCGTTTATATTTTGCAAACAATACATATTTGAATCAATATCAGAATCGTAATCTTTAAAATCGACAACATTGTTTACATTGTTTTCGTACATAAAAAACTCATCAAGTACCATGCTTTGTATAATTTCGTAGCTGAGATTTACGTTTAACGAACTTTGTAAATATTTGTAATCGCCCACAAAATACGTCGAGTTTATTCGGTTCAAAAATTTAACACTATCTTGAGTTAATACAATCCTCATCATTTCGATACCAAGTAAAGGAGTTACCGAAATCCATATTATGCTGTCTTTCTTGATTCGTAAGCTTGACGAGAATGAATTTTTTTGTTCGGGCAAGTCAAGTTTGGTTGAAATTTTCGACGAAAATGTTTCATAATCTAAATAATTGGCGACCGTTTTTTGATATATTTCTTCTGGCTTTTCAGGTTTGAGCCGGTGTGCCGTAAATAAGCCACCTGATTTACAGGAGCTCATAAAAATGAATAAAACAACAATAAAAATATATATGTTAATTGACTTCGACATTTTCAATATAATTTTCAGAATTTATTTTTTCAAGTAGCGTATTTGTATTTCCGCCTAAATCTTTGGCTTTTTTCCATTCGGCTACCGCTTTTTCTTTTTCTCCGATTTTAAAAAGTATATCGCCAAAATGTTCGACAATCACAGCATTTTTATCTCCTCCATGAAAAATCGCTTTTTCGATTAATAATTTTGCATCCTTATATTTTTCGAGTTTAAATAAAACCCAAGCATAGGTATCGATATATGTGTGATTACTTGGTTCTTTTTCGACACATGTTTTACTCATTTCTTCGGCTTTTTCGAGCTTTTCGCCACGAATCGAAAGATAATAACTGTAATTATTTAATACGTGCAAATTATTTACGTCAATTTCTAAAAGTTTATCAAAAGTTTCGTCAGATTTTTGATGCTCGTTAATTTTATGATAGCTCTCTCCTAAATAGGTCAGAAAATTTGCTTTTAAATTCTTCTCATACACGAATGCTAGCCCACTGTTTAAACTTTCAATAGCTTCGCTATACATTTTGAGCTCCATGGCTGCCATTCCATTGAAAAGAAACAATAAGGGTTGTTCGGGGAAGTACGACATAGCTTCTTTGCTATCGTTGTACTGCGATTTGTAATCATTCAATTCGCCCTCGATAAGTAACAATTGCTCCCAAATAACATACTTATCTTTTACGGTTTTGGTTACGATTTGAAATTCATTTTTTGCCTCTTCATATCTTTTGTCTCTAACCAAATAATCGGCATTGATTGTATGAACCTTTGGCTCATTTGGGTGAGTTTCGATTAAAATTTGCAATAATTCGTAAGCATTTTTTTTGAGTTCTTCGCTTTGTTCGCTCACGGTATAAAACGAAGCCAGCATTTGAACTTTCATATCGACCTCGACATCTGAACTTGCAAAAGCTATTTTTAAGTGCGAGATCATATTATCTTTTTGATTGATAATTCGATAATAATCGGCTACCGCAATGTGTGCCATTCCATTATTTGGGTCTTTTTCCAACAATTTTTGATACATTTCGCCCGCTTTGTCGAGTTTATTTTGACTGACATAAACTTCAGCTAAAAGCCCATAATACCTCGAATCGTATGGAAATGTTTCGATAAGTTTTTCGATTTCGCTAATCGACTTTTCAAAATCGCCTTGTTGTGTGTAGATCCTTTCTTTTTCGAGTGAGATTTGCTCACTGATTCCAACTTTTTTCTCAATTTCGTTTAGTACGGCAAGGGCTTCTTTGTTTTTGCCGATAGCAATGTATAGCGAGGCTAAATCATAATACAAATCGACATATTGGTCTGATTTTTTTAAAATATCTTCGATTATTTCTGCTGAATTTGCTAATAATCCTTTGTTTTGATAAAGCTTTGCTAGAAATATTTTATACCAAACATTCTCGGTGTTTCTAATGGCTGCAACTTGTGCAAACGAAATTGCTTTATCGAGTTCATTCTGATAAAGATAAATATTTGCCAAATCGAAATAACACGCTGCACTTTGTGGATCAATTTCTAAACAACTTGCATAAAGGGCTTCGGCTAATTGATAATTTCCTAATAATTTTTGTTTGTTTGCCTCAATGTATTTCGATGTAAATTCGACTTGCTGTTTTTCGTTTAATGTGTTTTTTTCTTTTTTCTTTTTTTGAGCCGATATATTGGTCGAAAAAGCGAAAAGAAAAGCGAAAAGAAAAGCAAGTATTTTCGAATAAGGTTTATTCATTAATTGTTTTTTTAGCTTAGTGTATTAAAATCACCAATATTGATTACCGAGGCGTGGTTAATTACATTACAATTATTCCCAATCATTGAGTTTTCGATATTCGAATTTTCGATAGTTGTTTCAGTTTGAACAATACTGTTTTTGATTAACGTATTTTTAATGTGAGTATTGTTTCCGATAGATACATGAGGACCAACAACCGAATTCTCGATAATTGCATGGTCGCCAATTGTGCATGGTTCAACAATTACCGAATTTATGATTTTTGCCGAACTTGAAATTAATTTTTCGTTTTTCTTTAATTCTAGCATTCGTTTGTTGGTGTAAAGCGTCGATTCTTTGTTTCCGCAGTCAAGCCATTCTTTTACTTGTCCGGGTTTAAACTGAACACCTTTGCGTTTCATGTTTTCCAATGCATCGGTCAGTTGAAATTCGCCATTTACTACAACATTATTGTCGAGTAAATATTTTAATTCGGCTTTTAACTTATCCCCATTCTTAAAATAATAAATACCTATGATTGCTAAATCTGAAACAAAGGTCTTGGGTTTTTCGATAAAATCGGTAATGATATTGTTTTGATTTACTTTTACCACACCAAACGATTCTGGATTTTGAACTTTTTGAACCCAAATAGTGGCTTCGTTTTCCGACTCGATCGTAAATTCGGCATCGAACAATGTATCGGCAAAAGCAACAACAATTTTTCCGTTGAGCGATGCTTCGGCACAATAAATAGCGTGTGCAGTTCCAAGCGGTACATCTTGATAATAAATCGTTCCTTTCGAGCCAAATTGTTTAGCAATATCGAGTAATTTTTTTTCGACTTCGGCACCAAAATTTCCAATTATAAAAGCAATTTCTTCGACTTTTTCACCCGATACTTTGATAATTTCTTCAACCAATCGGTGAACCATTGGTTTTCCGGCAACTGGTATTAATGGCTTTGGAATGGTAAGTGTATGAGGTCGCATGCGTTTTCCCATACCTGCCATTGGAATTATTATTTTCATTTTTTTAAAAGTTAAAAACCACTAAACCCCGTGGGGTTTAGGAAATTTGTTTAAATTTAATTTGTTTATCAATCATTTTAAAAACCTCCAAGGTTTTCGAAAACCTTGGAGGTTAGAATACAAAGTTAATTTATGATATTTATAATTTTAAATTACAATGAATCAATTACGAACGAACTTATTAACAACAAATTTACTTTATAAATTGATTTTATTAAAATATTACCAAATTTATTACAAAAAAATGATTTTTAAAACCAAAAATTAATTCATACATTTATAATTCACAATTTAAAAGAAAGGAAAAACGACAAAAAACAAAAGCAAAACAAATAAACAAGCTGCTAATTAGCAGTAATATATAAAAAAGCGTTAGCTTTTATTCTGTTTGTGAAAACTGGTAATTTTCTTATGCGACTAGAATAATAAGTAAAACGCTCACGCCAAAGGCGTGGGCTTTACTTATTTGTCGCAGGGTATACCAGTACCTCACAAACGAATATAGTATTTGTCCCACGTTTTTTTATTGTGAAAATTTAAAATTCTTGGGACGGAAAAAACCTTTAAAAATATAAAATATGGAAATTATTATTGGTAGCGACGAAATGATACTTTGGCTTCGAAAAAATGGTAAAGCAATGGATATTTCCAACGATATTATTGGAAAAAAAATTAGAGAAAAATTAAAAGAAACATTAGGAATTAATCCTATTGAATTTGACAAACAATCTCATTGGGCAAATAAAACGGGAGATAAAAATATTAATGAATTGAATTTGCCAAAAACTTCTGCACAATATCTTATTGATATTCAAAACATTCAAAGTATTTATGAAATGTTAGATTCTGAATTTTTAAATTATTAACCCCCAATTAAAATAAATATGAAAAAATTATTTACAATTTGCCTATTTTTTGTAACAATTACAACACAGGCACAAACATTTGAGAATAGTTATCCTTTGAGTATTAATTGGACAACAGTGAGTTCAACAGAATTTGTATATTATAAATATGATAAATTGGAACGACAACTTACAATTTATAATCATTTACACGCACTTATAAAAACAATTAATGTAAATTTAAGTGATACAACATTGAATGACTATTTTTTGAGTAAAACCTTATTTAACACAGACAATAATTTTGAATTTATCCTTGAAGGTTTTGATAATTTTTACATAATTGGAGAAGATGGAAATGTAATTTTTCAAAAATCAATTAGCGATATGTATTTTCAATCTTCCATTGTAAATACAATGAACGGAACTAAACTTATTTTATCGAGCTTTTCTCCATATCAAAGTTCCGTTAATGACAAAAGAGAAGTATATGCTTTAGAAGGTACATTTTTTGGAATTTCTGATAAAAAATTAGAATATGAAAATATAATAGCTTATCCAAATCCTGCAAAAGACTTTGTTAAAATTGATTATTCATTACCAAATGGAATTAATAAAGGAACATTAAAACTTTTCAATCTAAATGGTCAACAAGTTGGAAATTACCAAATTGGCAATGATTTTAATGATATTATAATTGATACAAACAAATATAAAAAAGGTTTATATATTTATCAAGTTGAAGCTGAAAATTATACAAGCGAAGCCAAAAAACTTGTAATTGAATAAAAGAATTTTTTCGTTAAAAAAACACAGCCAAAGTTTTGGACTTTGGCTGTGTTTTTATATTGTTTTATTTAATCTGCAATTAAGTTGTTTCCATTTTGGAAAATTCATCTCGTTCAACTTTCGGAAAGTTTTTTTGTCTAGAATTTCAATGTTTGAGATTGCTGCGTTACACTCGCAATGACGAATTAACCATTAATCATTAACAATTATTTCACTCCTGTATGTCCAAAACCACCCGCACCTCGCTCTGAATCTTCAAGCGTTTCTACATTTTCCCACGAAATTGTT
This sequence comes from Bacteroidetes bacterium GWF2_33_38, assembly GCA_001769505.1. Taxonomy (GTDB): domain Bacteria; phylum Bacteroidota; class Bacteroidia; order Bacteroidales; family GWF2-33-38; genus GWF2-33-38. Next base: position 20,978 of record MEOF01000054.1, on the reverse strand, counting down.
TCGTGTTTTGCAATTACCATTTGGCAAATTCGTTCGCCATCTTCAACAACAAATGGTTCAGCCGAAAGATTTACTAAAATAACTCCTATTTCACCTCGATAATCAGCATCAATTGTTCCCGGTGTGTTTACAATCGAAATCCCCTTTTTTAAAGCCAATCCGCTTCGTGGACGAATTTGAGCTTCAAACCCTTTTGGAAGTTCAATAAAAAGTCCAGTTTTTACCAAAACTCTTTCCAATGATTTTAAGGTTATCGGGCTATCAATATTTGCACGCAAATCCATGCCAGCCGAAAAGTCGGTGCTGTAACTTGGATTTTGGTGTTTAGATTTATTTACAATTTTTACTTTCATTGAAATACGTTTAAATTTAAAAAATCACGAATCAAGCAACACATCATATTAGAACAATCACAGTTTAATTTATGTTGCGAGACAAAGGTAAAAAAAATATGTATTTCTGGTATTTTTTACTTTAATATCAGTGAATTAAATAACAAAGAAATGTTAAAATGATTTTTTAAATTTTAGGTTTACATATAAATTATTTATAAATTTGTTTTGTAACAAAAAGAAATTGTAGATGAAAATAAGCTTATTAATTGTTCTAAGCGGGTTGATGCTAATGGTGTTTTCGTGTTCCGAAGACCAAACAAAAAGCAGTGTCGTTAATGGGAATGAGGAAAAAATTAACGACAATAGTGTTGTTAAAAAACCTGTTACGGTTGACGGATTGCGAAAGATTTTTTACGATTTAACGACTCCGGTTGAATTAACTGAGTTTGTAAAATATTCAAACACATCGTACAATAGCGACTTGATTAATTCAATAAATAATAAAGGAAAATATACTACAAACTTGAAACATGCCTTAAATTTAGGAGTATATGGAACCGATCTTATTTACACAAGAATGTACGACCAACGTCAAGAAGCGATATTATATTTGGCAGTAATACAGCAATTTACTGAGGAATTAGGAATCCCGAAAACAGAAATTTCGAATACGTTAAACCGTGTAGAAGAAAGCATGGAACATAAAGATTCAATTTTTGGATTAATTAAAAAAGCTTATACCGATGCAGATAAATACTTAAACGAAAGTGATAGAAATAACACAGCTGCATTGATTTATTTCGGTGCTTGGACCGAAGCCCTATATATTGCTACACATTTGTACAACGAAAATGGAGCAAATAAAGAAGTTATTGGCTTACACATTGCTCAACAAAAATTATCGCTCAATAGCTTATTGGAGCTTTTGAGTAACACGTACGATGTACCGGATGTTCATCATTATATGGTTTTGATTAAACGATTGAAAAAAATATACGATTCTGTTGAAATTGTGGTTGATCGTCAGTCAACAGAAATTGACACAATAAATAAAACAATCGTAATTGATAAAGACAAAACAAAGGTTACGCCTGAACAAGTGGAAGAAATTAGCAAAGCGGTGCGAAGAATTCGTGCGGATATTATTGGTTAATTTTTACTAAACAATTTCCCTTAAATATTTTGCGTTCAATGTTGTTGATTTAATCGATTTGCTGATAGTTTAAAAGAGAATAGCAAACAGTTCTTGTGGCATTGTCATTAGGAGTTGCTAAATTTAGAATTGCTTTTCAGAAACTAAATTACCTTTTTCGTCCCACATGAGCCAAGTTCCAACTTTTTTACCTTTTGAATACATCATCGTGTATCGTTTTGTTCCATTATCGTCCCAAATAATCCACTCCCCGTCTTTTAAGTCCTCGCTATAATTAGCAATGGCCGTTTTTGAACCTTTTTCGTTCCAATTAATCCAAGTTCCGTGTTTAATACCATTTTTGTAGGTACGTATTTCTTTTTTTGCACCATCTTGATAAAAATAAACAGCTTCACCGTTTTTTAGTCCATTTTCGATGTTTATTTCCATTTTGGTCTTGTCATTTTCGAACTTTTCTGAATATAAACCCGAAAATAGTTTGTTGCTTTCGTCGTAATATAAACCGTCAGTTCCTTCGTGGATTGTTTGACTTAAAGCCGATAGGCTTAATAATAAAACGAAAATCGATGTTAAATATATTTTATTCATTGCTTTTAGAAAATTAAAAAAGATACATCATGTGTATCTTTCAAAAAAATATTAGTAAAAACCCCGAACATTAAAATTTAGTTTTCGGTATCTGCAATCTCAATTTTTATTTTGTTTGTTTTGTTGCATTTTATTTCGATTGGCATATTTTCGTCGCCATACGAAATGTAAGAAATATTCATAATATGGTTTCCTGGGCTAACTCCTTTAATTTCGAAATTGCCTTCAAAATCAGTGTAAGCTACCATATTTGTTCCTGCAAGTTCAACAGCAACACCAACTAATGCTTCTCCAGTAATTTTATCAATTACAACACCCGAAACATTTGTTGTAAGGGCTAAGTTTTCTGAAGTACGTTCGTCTTTTTCATTTTCAGCAACAACCGAAACTACTGTACTTAGACAAACCGCTAGAATAAGAAATACTTTTTTCATGTTTTTGTGTTTTTGTTTGATGCAAAAATACATTCAACATGTTAATTTGAAATTACAAGTATGTTAACATTATGTTAATTCTACAAACAGTTTTTTCTAAAAACTTTTCTTATGGTTTAGCTTTTTTGGTAGTTGGGTTAAAATTTTAAAAGAGAAAACGTTAAGTTTATTAGGAGTAATCATTGATGCTAGATATTTTTTTGGTCTGCAAATTAAAGCCATTTATTTTTAAAATATTTTGTTTTATCAAATGCATAAACTCAAACATCTGTTATGATGCAAAAGCGACTAATTTCGTGTAAATTTATCTTAAAAATTTAATTAAAACTGAAAAAAATATTATTTCATATCAGAACGTTTGTAATTGTAAGCTTAATGTTTTCAAAAGTTACAATTTCATACAATAAATGAATTTAGAAAGATGAAAAACAGTTATATGAAGAATCTTCCTTTTCGTCATCTGAAATAGAATTTTGTTTATTATTATCAGAAGCGAAAAAACTGTTGTCAGTTGTATTGCTATATGAATTTGCTTTTGAAGAAGTTTTTTTATAATCATTAATAGTAAAACCTGTAGGAACATTTGAAATATATTCAAAATTGTTTATTCCTGAATTTAATTCTTTTTGATACATATAACATCCTTTTTAATTAGAATTATTTTTATTGGTTAACAATTTACAACAGAATTAGAGCTATTACATCGGCAAAAACACTTAGTTTTTTATGTAATTGTTTTTACTAATTATTTAAATAGCCGAAGTCTTGTCTTTTTTCAAAAAAAGAAAAATAACACTCTGTAAGTTAACGAATAAAATAAAATATTTTTTCGATAATTTCTTTAAAATCACACTGAAAAAAAATTATTGCTTTGCAAAGAATTTGTTGAAAAACACGAAGGCGAAATTTGGGTTGAAAGCGAATTAGGAAAAGGTTCAACATTTTATTTTACAATTCCGCTATAAAAACAATAAGTAGAAACACGTAGATAAAAATTAAGTAAATTACATATTTTATTTAATGATTTATGTTAGTAATTTTAACTAACAAATATAAATCATAACCCAATAAATTATGTTAGAATTTTCAAAAGCAGTTTTAAAAGCTGTAAGTGTTGACAGAACTTTATTTAATAAAGAACTCCGAAAGATTGTAAATTGGTATGGAGATGATGAAAATCAAAAATCTATTCTTTACCAATGGTGTAATCAGAATTTTGACAATATATATAATGATATAATTGTCGAAATATTCACAAAAGATTTTAATAAAAAAAAGGAGCAATTTCATTTATTTGAAATTCACCAAAACAATTAAATTTATTACAAACTTTAAACTTAAAATTATGTTAAAACAAGAAAGAATTGGAGCAAATGCTGGAAAAATATGGCATAGATTAGAAAAAGGTGAATTAACAAACACTCACCTTGAAAAAATAAAAAATGATTGTAATTTAAAAACTTATGATTTCTTTTTAGCATTAGGTTGGCTTGCAAGAGAAAATAAAGTTAAATTTTTAAATGGAGAAAAAAAAGTATACGTTTTTCCTAATGACTAATTTTGGAATGAAAAAACAATTATTTCAACACAAAAATCTTGATTTTTTTCATTTAATATTTTTTTTTTAAATTTGTTCTAACAATTTTTTGTTATTCATTTTCACTGAAAGTTTAAATAAAATAACCTGAAAATTAAAAATAAACAGATGAAAAAAATATTATTTCAAATCAGAGTTTTTGTAATTGTTAGTTTAATGTTTTCAAAACTTGCAATTGCACAAACAGATACAGCATCAACAAATTTATATGATTTAAGTCTTCAAGAATTAATGAATATAACTGTTGTTTCAGCATCAAAATCAAATCAAAGTCAATCAGATGCACCAAATATTATATCGGCATATAATAGTGAATATCTTTTGAAATACAGTTTCACAAATCTAAATGAGTTGCTTTATACCATGCCCGGATTTTCACCGTCGCAAGATTACGAACGAAAAACTTTGGGATTTAGAGGAATGTTCGAAGGATGGAATAATAATCATCAATTAATGCTTGTTGACGGAGTTCCATTTAATGATAATAGTTATGGAACCGCATACACTTGGGAAATATCTCCATTATTCTTTTCTAAATCGGTTGAGATTATTCGTGGACCAGGTGGAGCATTATATGGTACAAATGCAATGAATGGAGTTATTTCTCTCAACTCTTTCAATAATTCAGATATTGAGGGAAATGGAGTAATTCGCATAACGGGAGGAACAAATAAAACTTCAATGTTTGATGTTTTAACAGGAGTTGAAAACGATAATTGCGGTATGGTATTGGCATTTTCTCAATTTTCAACAGCAGGAAATGAATATGAAACTTATGATGGTTCAGGAAGAACTGATGAAGATGGTAAATTACTTAAATTTAAAACAAACGACAACAGAAGCAATTCATATATTTTTACAAAAGTTTATGGAAAAGGCAAATATGAAGGATTATCGCTCCAATTCCATAATCAAGATTGGAATTATGGAACAGGTCATGGATGGTTATTTAACGCACCAGATCAACCCGAAAACATGAATGAGTTTAGAAGAATTATAGTTTTAAAATACGCTCCAATTAGAGAAGATAAAGTATTTTCTTATGAACTTACTTCGAGATACCAAAATCATGGATTTAATTGGAATATGCGTTTTTATCCAGATGGAGCTTTCGGTGGATATTATCCTTATGGAGTTTCCGAATATTTAAAAACAAACACCGAAGATGTTTTTATTCGTGCACAAGGAAAATTATCGAAAAATAATCATCAATTGCTTTTTGGAGCAGAAGGAACAAAATTTATTTACAATGGAGACGAAATACATTATGCAAATATTGATATGAATACTTGGTCGGATCCAGATTCTGTAACTAGGTTTTACCAGCTTAATCCATGGTTTGAATATATAAAAGATAAACCTGTAAATAATATGGCAGGTTTTATTCAATATATTTCGCCAAAATTCTTTGAGAAACTTCAAATTACAGCGAGTGGTAGATTTGATAATTTAGCTTTCAAATATGATGATTTAGTTTCAACAAATGATAAATCGAAAAGTTTCAGTATGCTAACTCCTCGAATTGCATTGGTTTATAATGCCACAAAAAAGATTACTTTAAAAGGAATTTATAGCAAAGCCTTTAGAACGCCATCTCCAACTGAACTTTTTGGAGTTAATACATATACATTAGCATCAAATTTACAAGAATTGAAACCCGAAATTGTTACAAATATTGATATTGCCGTTGATTGGAAAATTAATGAAAAAATAAATTTTAAAACAAATGTATTCAAATTAGATTTTGAGAATCAAATTGCGTATAGTGTAGCAAATGCCAATTTAAGTACAAATATTTATACACTAAATACAGCAGGAATTGAATTAGAATTACAATATGCATTTAACCATTTCAGTGGTTTTGCAAATTATACTTTTTGTAAAAGATTGAGTGAGGAAATTTCAGATACAACAATTAAAGTTTCAAATAATAAAATTACTTGGGCGCCATCTTCAACCGCAAATGTTGGAATTGTATATAATCACAAAAAATTCTATACGCTTATCGTAGCCCATTATCAAGGAAAAGCATTAAGAAGAACATCTGATATTTATGATGGAATGGAAAATTATCGCGATAAAAACGGTGTTAAAGCTTGGTTATCTGGCGATTTAAAATTTGCTTACCATATTTCACCTAAAATTGAAACATCTATTTTGATAAAAAACATCAGCAATGGAGAAAATTATTTAATCAAAAATTTTGCCTATCCTTTTGATTATAAAATGGATGACCGACAAATTTTAATAGAACTGATATTCAAAATTTGAAATGTTGATAAAATCGGACTAATTCCTTTTGTCATTTTTTTTCTTTAATCCCCACATTTTTTGCCCGAACAATCCCATTTGAGGACCTTCGTGTCTCACTCTGGATTCGGTTCGTTTGATAAAAATATTTTTGAAACTAAACGGATTCCTGTTATTCGAAACAGAATATGTCTTGCCACCGCGAGTTACTCGTCGGGTGCTGTAATTAAAATTTGAAACCGGAGTCCGAACCGAACGATTCATCCGGTTCGATTTTGAATATGTTCTCCCTTTGCTGTTGGTGTATTTTTTTGAACTAAAGTTTGTTTTCGAAATAGGAGTTTGTACGCCTCTTCCATGACTAAAAGAGGAAGAGTAAACACGTCCTTTTTTCCCAACATATCTTTTGGTGCTTTGATTTCGATTCGATAATTGAGTTCTAACTTGTCGGTTAATCGACTTTGAAGCAGAGTATGTTTTATCGTCTTTTTGATATTTTCTTGAGCTCCGATTACTGCCTGAACGAGCAGTTCTTACGCTTCGATTGATGGATTTCGAAGCCGAATAGTTTTTGTCACCCTTTTTGTATTTACGCGAAGCCCCGCTTTCGTTCGATTTATTAGCACGTCCAACTCTAGTTATTGACTTCGAAGCAGAGTATGTTTTGTCTCCTTTTTGGTATCGACGCGAACTGGAATTATTTCCTGAGCGAGCAGTTCTCACGCCTCGATTAATAGATTTCGAAGCCGAATAGTTTTTATCTCCCTTTTTATATTTTCGCGAAGCCCCGCTTTCGTTCGATTTATTGGCACGCCCAACTCTAGTTATTGACTTCGAAGCAGAGTATGTTTTGTCTCCTTTTTGGTATCGACGAGAACTAGAATTATTTCCTGAGCGAGCAGTTCTCACGCCTCGATTAATAGATTTCGAAGCCGAATAGTTTTTATCACCCTTTTTGTATTTACGCGAAGCACTGCTTTCGTTCGATTTATTGGCTCGTCCAACTCTGTTTATTGATTTCGAAGCAGAATATGATTTATCTCCTTTTTGATATTTTTGCGAACTATTATTTTCCCCAGAACGAGCGGTTCGAACACCTCTTTTTATAGATTTTGAACTCGAATATGTTTTTCCGTTTTTGAGAATTTTTGTAGAGCTTCCATTGTCGTTTGATCGTGCATTTCGAACGCCTCGTCCTTTAGTTCCTGAATTGTAATATTGCTTGCCGTCGTGTGTAACTCGTTTTCCTCTAATCTGTTTTTGCTCTTTATTTTTGTACCGTTTGTCAGAATTTGAATACGATATTCCTTTGCCATTTTTGTAGCGAACATCTTTTGTTGTTTGTTTTGGTTCTTTATTTCCGTATCGATATTTGTTTTTTGAAAGCGAAAAGGTTCTGCCATTTTTTTCAACATTTGCCATGTTGCTTTTGGGAATAGAACTTTTTGATTGGCGTCGTGATATTTTTTTTTGTAAACGGTCAAAAGCTTTTACTTGTTTCTTTTCTTTATATTCATGCTGATACTTGCTTGGCTTATTTTCTTGAGCCACAGAAATACTCAGCGAGCAGAGTATTATAAAAAGAAGTAATATGTAAGGTTTGTGTTTAATTGGATTTTTTTTTAAACTAAACAAAGCTATTAAAACTCCGAAAATACGAAATAATTCACGTTTCTAATGTGCTTCTAACCAATTGTTTCCAACGCCCATTTCGGCAATTAGCGGAACTTTTAGTTTTATTACATTTTGCATTTCCTCTTTCACAACTTTTTTAACAATTTCAATTTCAGAATTTACAACATCGAAGTTTAATTCATCGTGAACTTGCATGATTAGCTTTGATTTAATATTTTCTTTTTCGAAGCGATTAAAAATATTAATCATTGCAAGTTTAATTATATCAGCAGCAGAACCTTGTATAGGGGCATTTATAGCGTTTCTTTCAGCATATCCGCGTACAATCCCGTTATTCGAATTTATATCTTTTAAATATCGGCGGCGTTTAAAAATAGTTTCTACAAACCCATCTCTGCGAGCTTCGGCAATTTTTTTATCAATATATGTTTGAACTTCTGGATATGAGTTAAAATAGCCATCGATTAGAGCCTTTGCCTCGCTTCGCGGAATTCGTAATCGTTCGGCTAAGCCAAAGGTCGAAATTCCATAAATGATTCCAAAATTTGCTGTTTTGGCTTGCGAACGCATTTCTTTGGTAACTTGCTCAATTCCGATTTTGTGAATTTTTGCAGCAGTTGCTGTGTGAAAATCAACATCGTGACAAAAAGCCTCAATCATGTTTTTATCTTCGCAAAGGTGTGCCATCAAACGAAGTTCGATTTGCGAATAGTCGGCCGATAGAAAGCTATGTTCTTTGCTTGAGGGAATAAACGATTTTCTTATTTCTTTTCCTTTTTCCTCGCGTATAGGAATATTTTGAAGATTTGGGTTGTTCGAACTTAAGCGTCCTGTTGCCACAATTGCCTGATTATAAGAAGTGTGTATTTTTTTTGTTTTTGGATTTATCAACTCTGGCAAGGCATCGATGTAAGTTGAAATCAATTTATTTAACGAGCGATATTCTAATACCAAATTTACAACTGGATGTTTTCCTTTGAGTTTTTCTAATGTTTCTTCGCTGGTAGAGTATTGTTTCGTTTTCGTTTTTTTTACATTTTCGTCGAGTCCTAATTTCTCAAACAATATAATTCCAAGTTGTTTTGGCGACAAAATATTAAAAGTTTCTTTTGCCTCATTATAAATTACTTGTTCGAGTTTATTTAAATCGTTAGTTAATATTTTTGAATACTCGTTGAGTTCTTGAATATTTATTTTTACGCCTTCTTTTTCCATAGAAGTAAGTACATGAACAAGTGGCATTTCTATCTTTTCGGAAAGTTCGCCGATGCCTGTACCTGCAATTTCCTTTTCTAAAATTTCTTTCAATTGCCAAGTAATATCGGCATCTTCACAAGCATAATCTTTTACCTTTTCAACATCGATTAAGCGTAAATTTTTCTGTGTTTTTCCTTTTGCCCCGATTAAGTCTTCTATTGGAATTGGGATATAATTCAAATACAATTCGGCCAAAAAATTCAGATTGTGTCGTGATTCTGGTTGAATCAGGTAATGTGCAATCATGGTGTCGAACAATTCGCCTTTTACATTTATGTCGTACCATTTTAACAAAAGCATGTCGTATTTCAGGTTTTGTCCGATTTTTCTAATCTTTTCGTTTTCAAAAATCGATTTAAACTCTGCCAATACCCTTGTAGCTTCCTCGCGATTTTGTGACAAAGGAATATAATATGCTTCGTGATTTTTGTACGAAAACGAAATGCCAACAATATCAACTAAGTTAGCGTTTAATCCGGTTGATTCGGTGTCGAAGCAAAATTCAGGAAGCTCGCTTAACTTTTTAATAAGTTGTTTCCGCTCCTCATCAGTGTTTACGAGATAATAATTGTGTGAAATATTATTTATATCGTTTAAACTCGATTTGAATTTTATTTCCTCTGTGGTGGGTTCAAATTGTGCGAATAGATTTCCTTGCGAATCGTTCGATTTTTTTGGACTCGAAATAATGACTTTAGGAGTGATTGATTCGTTTGTTAAACTTGAGAAATCGAAGTTCAAAATTCTAGAAATTAAGGTTTTGAATTCCAAGTCTTCAAAAATTTTCTGCATTTTTTCAAAATCGGGTTTTTCGAGAACCATGCTATCGAAATCGATTTTGCAAGGTACATTTAACTCTATAATTGCAAGTTTTTTCGATAATAATATATTTTCAATCGACGATTCAATTTTTTCTTTAACGCTTCCGGTAAGTTTGCTGGTATTTTCAATTAATCGTTCAACCGTGCTGAACTGAGCTAAGAGTTTTTGAGCGGTTTTAATCCCGATTCCTTTTGCTCCGGGAATATTATCCGAAGCATCTCCCATTAATGCTAATAGGTCGATTATTTGGTCGGGGCGAACGATTCTAAAATTTTCTATTACTTCGCTAACTCCCCAAACTTCAGCTTCGTTTCCCGAATGCTTGGGCTTATACATAAAAATATTTTCGGAAACTAATTGTCCAAAATCCTTGTCGGGAGTCATCATAAAAACCGTAAACCCTTCTTTTTCTGCTTTTTTTGCCAATGTTCCAATTGTATCGTCGGCTTCGAATCCTGCTTGTTCTATTATTGGAATGTTAAACGAACTTATGATTTGTTTTATGTATGGAACCGCTTTTTTAATATCCTCAGGGGTTGCATCGCGATTTGCTTTGTATTCTTTGTACATTTCGTGTCGAAAGGTTGGAGTTGGCGGATCGAAAACAACTGCAATATGAGTCGGTTTCTCTTTTTTTAAAAGGTCAATTAATGTATTTGTAAAGCCAAAGGTTGCCGAAGTGTTTTCTCCTTTTGAATTTATTCGAGGGTTTTTGATAAAAGCGTAATAGGCACGAAAAATAATTGCATAAGCGTCGATAAGGAAAAGTCGTTTACTCATTTTAAATGGTTTATAGAGAAAATCTCCAGTTAATGTATTTGTAAAAATAGGAATTTAATAGAATTATACCAATTCGTAATAGACATTATACCGAATAAGACATTATATGCTAAAATTTAGAGATTTGTATGACTCCAAAGGAGTCAAATGTTTATAGCAGAATTGTACAGCTATAAACATACGACCACTATGTGGTCGAACTATTTGAAATTTTCTCTAAAAAATTATTCGGTATAAACCCTAACATTAAAAAAACAAATTACTATTCGTAGATTTAATATCATTTTACTAGCGACATTTCCTCGACCAAATAGGAGGCTCCAGCAAATTTATCGACAATAAAAAGCACATACCGGATATCGCAAACAATGGTTTTTTGCAATCCGTTTTCGAATGCGATGTCGCCACTCATTGCTTCCCAATTTCCATCGAAAGCCGCACCAATTAATTCGCCGTTTGCATTAATTACAGGACTTCCTGAATTTCCGCCAGTAATATCATTATTGGTTGTAAAGCAAACTTTCAAGTCTCCATCTTCGCCATACATTCCGTAATCTTTATCGCGATACAATTTTTTAAGTTTTTCGGGAACAATAAATTCTTCGTTAGTAGGGTCTTCTTTTTCCATAATTCCCTTTATGGTTGTGTAATAGTTGTATTTAACTCCATCGGCAGGATGATAGTCGCCAACCGTTCCATAAGTTACTCGCAAAGTTGAGTTTGCATCGGGATAAAAGTTTTTATCCTTTTCCATTTCCATAAGTGCAGCAACAAATAACCGTTTTCCTTTTGCAAGTTTTTCGTTTGATGCTTCGGTTTGCATATAAACGCCAAAATAAACATGCAAAATTTGTTTTGTAATGGTCATTGCCATGTCTTTATCAAGTACTTTTGCAGTTGGATTTTCGAGAAAGTTTTTAAATTTATTTTCGTCGGCAAAAATAGATTTTGAGAAAAGAACATCGGCATATTTATTAAAATCGCCTTTGTATTTCGAATTTATTTCGTCGAAAAACGCAAAATGATATTCTTTAGGAACGTCGTTGTAATACATGTTGAAAAGTTCAGCAAAAAGCTTTTTATCGGTTTGAACATCATAATCTTTAAAATAGCTTACCGATTCCGATTTCAAACTTTCAATCAACATATTAACGGAGTCGGCGTTTGCTGTTTTTGACGACAAGGCATCGTAAAGCAAAAGTGTTTTGTACGGAAAAAACGCTATCTCGGAACCGTCAAACACCGCCTCGTAAATGTATTGCTGAGCAAGCGAAACATTTTGGTTTGCGGCATAAGCATCATGAATTAAATTAAGAGCTTCTCCATATTTTGTTTTTCGGCTTTCATCTTGATTTATCCAATTTTGTAATTGATTTTCGAGTCCTTTTTTCTGATTATAAACCCCAAGTCGTTTTAATCCTTTATTTTGTCCGATAAAATATTTCCAATAATTGCTTGAACTTGCTTTTTTCGAAGCATATTGTATTCTAACCTTGTCACTTGCTGCCATTGCTTGGTTAATAATTTCTAATTTTCGAGTCCTTATTTTTATTGCTGCCGGATTTAAGGTTTCGATGGTTTCTTCAACTCCGTATGAAGTTAAGTAACGGTCGGTTGAGCCTGGAAATCCCATTATCATTGCATAATCGTTCTTTTTTACTCCTTTAAGCGAAATTGGTAAAAAATGTTTTGGTTTTAAGGGAATATTGTTGGGTGAATATTTTGCTGGTTTACCATCAGGTGCCGAATAAACTCTAAACATGCAGAAATCACCAGTGTGTCGAGGCCACATCCAATTATCGGTATCGCCACCAAATTTACCAATTGATGATGGCGGAGCTCCAACCAAACGAACGTCTTCGAAGGTTTCGTAAACGAGTAAATAAAATTTATTGTTCTCGAACATACTTTCAACACTTGTGTTGTAATGTGTATTTGCTTTTGCTTCTTTCTCGATGATAGACGCTATTTCGTCAATCTTTTCGTTTCGTGCATTCTCCGACATGGTATCGCTAAGTTCTTTCAGAATTCGGTCAGTTACATCTTCCATACGAACCAAAAAAGAAACCGTCATTCCTTCGTTTGGAAGCTCATTGGCTTTCGATTTTGCCCAAAAACCATCGCTTAGGTAGTCGTGTTCAAGCGAACTATGTTCTTGAATTGCTCCAAATCCACAATGATGATTGGTTAACATTAATCCTTGATCTGAAATAATTTCTCCTGTACAGAAAAATCCCAATGGCATATCCGACGATCCAAAACCAGTTATCGCATCTTTTAAACTACTGTTGTTAATATCGTAAATATCTTCGGCCGACAGCTGAAGTCCAAGCTCAGTCATTTTTGCATGAGCTTGTTGTTTAATCAATAACGGAAGCCACATACCTTCGTCGGCAACTACGAAACTTTTGAAAATAAAGAGAATCAGAATTAAACTTATTGGCTTTTTCATGTTAGAAATTTTTACTTATAATCCTCACAAAATAAATATTATTTAAAAGTATAAGCAAGTAAATGATAATGTTTTTAGCTTTGTAGAAGAAAGTAATGAAATATGATTGAAGAAAACGAAAATAAGAAAATTGATATTCGAGCTTTAGAAAAAGACGAATTGTTTATGAAAATTGATGAAATTGGAGAAAAAACATTTCGTGCAAAGCAGATATACTCTTGGTTGTGGGAAAAAGGAGTTGAGTCGTTCGAAGAAATGACTAATCTTTCGAAACCATTGAGAGAAAAGCTCGATGAGGTTTTTTATATGGATAAACTTGATGTAAAAGCTAAACAGCGAAGCAAAGACGGTTCGATAAAAGTTGCTTTTCAATTGAGCGATGGACGATTGGTCGAAGGCGTTTTAATTCCGTCAACGGATAGAGTAACGGCTTGCATTTCGTCGCAAACAGGATGTAAACTTGGGTGTACATTTTGTGCAACTGGCAGAATTTCCGATTTACGAAACCTAACTATTGGTGAGATTTTTACTCAAGTTACGATGCTCAACAAAATGTCGGAGCAAGAATATGGCAGAAAACTTGCCAACTTGGTTTTTATGGGCATGGGCGAGCCTTTGCTCAACTACGAAAATGTGGTTACGGCAATTAACCGAATTTCGTCAGAAGACGGAATGAATTTTTCGGCATCGCGCATAACCGTATCTACAATTGGAATTTCAAAGTTTATTAAAAAACTTGCCGATGACAACGTTCGGTTTAATTTAGCCATTTCGTTGCACACAGCAAACGAAGAAAAAAGAAATCGTTTGATGCCATACAGTTTGAGCGACGGGCTTAAAAACATATCGGAAGCCATAAAATATTTTCACGCCAAAACAGGTGCTCGAATAACGTATGAATACATTTTGTTCAAAGATTTTAACGATTCACTACAAGACGCTAAAGACTTTGCTTCGTTTTGTAAAATAAGTCCATGTAAAATTAATATTATCGAGTACAATTCTGTTCAGGGAAGTGGTTTTGAAAAATCAAACCCTGTTAAATCAAAAGCGTTTATCGATTATATGAAAAATTGCAATTTAATTGTTAATGTACGTAAGAGTAAAGGCGGAGATATTGATGCTGCATGTGGTCAGTTAGCCAACAAATAATTATGGATGACAACTCCAATATATTAAAGAATGTAAAACCGAGTAAAATAATTCTTCCTATACTCATCGGTTTGGTGGTTGTGGTATATTTTTTATACAAAGAATTTGATCCCAAAGCTTTCGCTTTAATTAAATTCACATGGCATTCGCTTTTTTGGATTTTTATTGCTTTTCTTTTAATGGTTCTTCGCGATATCGGTTATATGATTCGATTGCGAATTTTATCGGACGGAAAACTTAGCTGGAAAAAAATTTTTAACATCATCATGCTTTGGGAATTTACTTCGGCAATTACACCATCTGCGGTTGGTGGCACGAGTGTTGCAACATATTTTATATACAAAGAAGGCATAAGTTTAGGAAAAAGTACGGCTATTGTTTTAGCAACATCGTTTCTCGACGAAATGTATTTTTTAATTGTTTTCCCATTAGTTTTGTTATTTGTCAGTAGCTACGATTTATTCACCATTGCCGGAGAAGAATCCGTTTCGTTTACCAATCGCTACTTCTATTTTGCAGTCGTAGGCTATAGTATAAAGTTTATTTTTACGGCTTTTGTGATTTATGGATTGTTTTTTAAACCTGAAGCAATTAAAAAATTATTAGTTGTTATATTCAGTTTACGATTTATAAAAAAGTGGAAAGCAGGAGCAGAAAAAACAGGAGACGATTTAATCCTCGCTTCTATAGAGCTGAAAAATAAACCCTTTAAATTTTGGATAAAAACTTTTTTCGCTTCTCTCTTATCGTGGACCTCACGTTATTGGGTTGTAAACGCATTATTACTAGCTTTTTTTGTAGTCGATGAGCACTTCTTGATATTTGCACGGCAGTTGGTTATGTGGATTATGATGCTGGTTATGCCAACACCAGGAGGAAGTGGTTTTGCTGAGGTTATTTTCAGAGATTATTTGGGCGAGTTTGTAAACCCAATTACACTAGCTGTTTCAATGGCTTTGCTTTGGCGATTGGTGAGTTACTACCCGTATTTATTTATTGGAGCTATTTTGGTTCCTCGTTGGTTTAAAGGAAAGTATGCGAAAAAGTAAGAACGTATTATTAGCGTTTTAATTCAGGTCGTTTTTTTAAGAGGACAACAACAGCTAAAAAACAAAAGAATTATATAGAAATAATAAGCGAAAAACGGCTGTATGAAATAATTTCAAAACAGCCGCTTTAAATACTAATCGTTTATTTATTGCAATATCAACATTTTACTTACAGTTTTATTTTTACTAACGAAATTCATAAAATAAACGCCTTTTGAATAATTACATAAATCAATCATTTCCTTTTTCGTAGAAATGTTTCGATTGTAAATGATTTGTCCAAAAAGATTCACAATTTCTATTCGCTCGTAATTTCCGCATTCAACGTAAATAATCCCAGTTGATGGGTTTGGATAAACAACCACATCGTTTTTCTCGATATTTTCAACATTTACACCAAAGGTGGTTTTAAAATTCCACGTTTCTGACCAATCGCTTTCGTTTAATCCATCAGACGATTTGACTCTCCAATAGTAGAAACTATTTGACTCAAAGCCGAGTAAAGAAGCCTCTGTTTCGCTGAGCGTTTGGCTTGTTACAGCAAAAGCAAAATTACTATCCGGACTAATCTGATATGTGTATTCAGAAGCACCAAAAACACTTTCCCAATCAAGAGTTATCGAATTAAAATCAATTCCAATTGCATTATTTGCAGGAGAAGCCAAGCTTGGGGCAACCAACGTCGCATTTTCGGTTGTAAACATCCAAGCTTCTGACCATGGCGAATTTCCGGTAACATTTTGTCCCCGAACTCTCCAATAATAAGTTGTATATGGAATTAAATTAGATATTAACTTGTACGATAAAGATGTAATTCCACTGAAAACACTATTTTCAAAATTAATATCGGTGCTATATTCGTACTGATAAGTCGTAGCTCCCGTGCTTTGTGTCCATTCAATATATGTAGAGGAGTATGGAATATCAGTGCTGTTATCAGCCGGACTAACAAGAGTAGGATAATCAACCAATTCAAATGCAGTTGTAAATTTCCAAGAAGTTGACCAAGCAGAAGTATCCACATCGTGCTTAACTGCTGCATGCCAATAATAGGTTGCTCCATATAATAAACTAGAAGCGGTTATTTGTGAAGAATTTACAGTAGATGTGAGCAATTGATATTTTCCTGAATTAAAATTCGGACTTGTATCCACTTCGCATAAATAACCATTATTGCCATCAACAGCCGACCAGTCGAGTGTTAACGAAATATTTTGATTAGTAGCTCCATTTGCTGGCGACACATTTGAAACTGAATTTAAGGTAGTAAAATGCCAAATAGGCGACCAACCCGATGTGTCGTTTACACTTTTCGCTGCAGCTCGCCAATAATAGGTTTTTCCGAAATAAAGATTGTAAATCGTTATTTGAGATGTGCTAATCGCTGAACTCCCTTGTAAAAATAATGGTGATGAAAAATCGGCTGTCGTGTCAAGTTGATAAATATAACCGTTGTTTCCGGTTATTGCAGTCCAGTCGAGAGTTATTGTCGGTAGCTGATTAGTAGCTTCGTTCGATGGAGAAACATTGCTAACATAATCTGTAGTTGTAAAATTCCAAGTTGTCGACCACAGTGTAGTATCATTCGAACTTTTCGCTGCTGCACGCCAATAATAAGTTGTTCCGAAATAAAGATTGTAAACAGTTATTTGAGAAGTATTAATAGCTGAACTCCCTTGTACGAAAAATGGCGATGAAAAATCGGCTGTCGTGTCGAGTTGATAAATATAACCATCGTTTCCGGTAATTGCCGACCAATCTAGGGTTACTTCTATTTGCTGGTTGACGGCTCCGTTTGTTGGCGAAACATTTGAAACTTCTCCTGCGGTTGTAAAGTTCCAGATTGTCGAAAAATCTGTCGTATCGCCACTGCTCTTGGCTGCTGCACGCCAATAATAGGTTGTCCCGAACAAAAGATTTGCCACATCAATATTCGAGGCATCAACACCCGAATTCAAAAGCTGATATTTGCTAGAATTAAAGCTTGGTGTTGTATCTATTTCACAAATATATCCATTGTTTCCGGTGATTGCCGACCAATCAAGATTTAAAAAAATGGGCTGATAGCTTGCTCCATTTGTGGGGCTAACATTTGTTATGGTTCCGGTTGTTGTATAGCTCCATGTTGCCGACCATTGAGTAGTATCGCTGCTATGTCGAGCTCTGACTCGCCAAAAGTATTCTTGATTAAATTTTTCTTTCGAAATATATAAACTGCTACTTGACGAAGAAACAACTAGTCTTTCGTAATCAGCCGAATTGAATGTTGACACCGTGTCAATATCGACATCGTAATACGTAACTCCTGACAGCCCACTCCAATCCAGCATCAAATATAAGGGTTGATTGTTTGCCAAATTTGTTGGAGAAACCAATGAAATTCCATCTAAGGTAGAAAAACTCCAAGTTGCCGACCACTGTGTGGTATCAACGGAATGTCGAGCTCGAGTTCGCCAAAAATAAGTTGTTTCGAATTTCAAGTCAGAAACATACATAGAACTGCTTGATGAGGCAACTGAAAATGTCTGGTAATCTACCGAGCCAAATCCTGCATCGGTATCAAGTTCTACGTCGTAATACGTAACTCCCGACAGTCCACTCCAATCTAGCATAGTATAAACACTTTGACTGCTTGCTAAATTTGTTGGAGAAACCAATGAAATTCCATCTAGGGTCGAAAAACTCCAAGTTGCCGACCACTGTGTGGTATCAACGGAATGTCGAGCTCGAGTACGCCAAAAATAAGTTGTTCCGAATTTCAAGTCAGAAACATACATAGAACTGCTTGATGAGGCAACTGAAAATATCTGGTAATCTACCGAGCCAAATCCTGCATCGGTATCAAGTTCTACGTCGTAATACGTAACTCCCGACAACCCGCCCCAATCTAGCATAGTATAAACACTTTGATTGCTTGCCAAATTTGTTGGTGCTACCAAGCTTATGTCATTTAGGGTTGTAAAAGAGTATATCGAAGTCCAAACCGATGTGTCGCTTGCACTTCTTGCTCTTACTCGCCAAAAATATTCCGTTTCGAAAAACAAATCGGATACGTAAATATATGATGCTGATGACGAAACCGAAAATAGGTCGTAATTAGGCGAACTAAAATCATTAATAATATCGATTTCAACATCATAATATGTTGCTCCAGTTATGCCCGACCAGTCGAGCATTAAGTAAACAGACTGGCCAATAGCTCCATTGCTTGGAGATGCAATTGTAGGCTCAGCAATCGCAAATGCCGAAAAATTAATTGCGATAAAACAAATTGAAAGAAAAAGATTTTTCATAAAATGCTTATTTTAAGGTATGTTTAAGGAATAAATGTAATACATTTAAAAATATTTTCAAAAACAATGGAAAGTAATATCATCGCAAAAACAATTGCATTTGTTAAATCTGAATTAAAAAATGCAGAGGGAGGACACGATTGGTGGCATGTTTATCGAGTTTGGAAAACAAGCAAGGAAATCGCAAAAACCGAAAAAGTTAATTTATTGGTCGTTGAACTTAGTAGCTTGCTCCACGATATTGCTGATTCGAAATTTCACATGGGAGACGAAACCATAGGAATAAAAAAAGCGAAAGACTTTTTAAATTCGGAAGGTGTTGAAAATGAAATTATATCACAAGTAATTTCTATAATTGAAAATATTTCGTTCAAAGGAGGAAACTTCAATTTAAGCTTTACTTCACCCGAACTTATGCTTGTCCAAGATGCTGACAGACTTGATGCCATTGGGGCAATTGGAATTGCAAGGGCGTTTAATTATGGTGGTTTTAAAAATCGAGAACTTTTTAATCCCGAAATAAAACCAAACTTAAACATGAGCAAGGAGGAATACAAAAAAAGCACAGCTCCGACCATAAATCACTTCTACGAAAAACTGCTATTGTTAAAAGACCGAATGAACACAGCAAAAGGGAAAGAACTCGCCATTAAACGACACGAATTTATGGAAACTTACCTCGAGCAGTTTTATAATGAGTTTGAAGGGAATTATTGATTTTTTCGATGTTTCGTTAAAAAAACATTGAAAACTGAGTATAAATTTGCTTGAAGTAATCCAGATTAATTTTGAAAAACCTTTCAGATATTTAACTTCTGCGTAATTTCTCTTTATGGTTAAGATATTTTCGAAATCATATTTCGAATATCTTCCCAACTTTTTTCCGGCATTTTTGAGCCGAGCACTTCAATTACTTTTCCTGATGTAATGGAGCCAATCATTCCGCATTTGTCGAGCGGCATTCCTTTAATTAGCCCATAGAAAAATCCAGATGCATATAAATCTCCAGCTCCAGTGGTGTCAAAAGCTGAAATGCCGATACTTTCTACTTTATGAAACTCCGAGCCTCTTTTTATCATTGAGCCTTTTGATCCGATTTTAACAATTGCTATTTCACATTGCTTAGCAATTTCGTCGAGAGCATCAATAGGTGCTTTTCCAGTATATGCTTTTGCTTCTTCCTCGTTTGCGAAAACAATATCTACATAGTTTTTTACCAAATTATGAAGAAATTCTAAATTTCCTTCTACAACATTATAACTTGCTAAATCTAAGGAAACTTTTAACCCGTTTTCCTTCGCTAATTTAACCGCCTTAAGCACAAGTTCGTTGTTAATGATTAAATAACCCTCGAGATGTAAATACTCGTAACCTTTAAATAAATCAGTTGTTAAGTTATCAGCATTTAATTCAACGGCAGCCCCTAAATAGGTTGCAAAAGTTCTTTCAGAATCAGGACTAACTAAGGCTATTGCACGACCAGTTTCGGTATTGCTTGAAAATAATTTTGGTTCGATATTGTTTTTCTCCATATCGTTTTTGAAAAACACACCGAGTTCATCGTTTCCAACTTTGCCAATATATCCAGTTTTGATTCCTAAATTCGACAATCCGTGAATCGTATTTGCAGCAGAACCTCCCGATTGAAGTTGTTTTTCAAAATTTAGAGTGTCTTTGATAATATTTCCAGAAGTTTTCAAATCAACCAATTGCATACTTCCTTTTGGTAATGAATGTTCTCCTAAAAAGCTGTCATTCTTCAACTTAGTCATGATATCTACGAGAGCATTTCCCAATCCTAAAACCTTTGTCATCGCTTGTTTTTTTGAGGTTACAAATATATTTTGGCTTATTTCCCAAAATTTTTACAAATATATTTTTATATTTTATAAAAACCTATTATTTTTGCACCTCAATTTTCCTCTTTAGCTCAGTTGGTTAGAGCACCTGACTGTTAATCAGGGGGTCCTAGGTTCAAGTCCTAGAAGGGGAGCAGGTAAGTCCTTGTAAGCTAGATGTTTACAAGGACTTTTTTTGTTCTACAAACCCGTTTCGAACCCAGAAAACTTTATTTAAACATCAAACATATTTTCTAAGTACATGACAAAAGATTGAGGCATTTTTTATAATCTACTGTTATTCTGTTAAATAAAGCATGTGAAATAAATATTAATCCATATT
>MEOF01000053.1 GCA_001769505.1 Bacteroidetes bacterium GWF2_33_38 | reverse complement strand
TCACAACTTCATTTCAGTTTCAGCCATGGAGCGTATTACTATTTCCAATATTTCAAAGATACTAAATGAAAGCAAATCACAACATCGGTTTTAAGATAGTTGATGATGGCGTTTACTATTTCCAATATTTCAAAGATACTTTCAATCTACTAAATTCTTTCACAATTTAGTATTACTTTTGCCACATATAAAAAAAAGCAAGAATAACTCAATATGAAAAAAGTACTTTTAGGACACGGCAGCGGCGGAGAATTATCGCACAATTTAATAAGCGATTTATTTATAAAATATTTTAAAAACCCTATTTTGGAAGCCCAAACTGATTCGGCTCTGCTAGAAATAAGTTCAAAAAACATTTCTTTTACAACCGATAGTTACGTAGTTGATCCGATTTTTTTCAAAGGAGGAAACATCGGAAAACTTGCTATATGCGGAACTGTTAACGATTTAGCCGTTTCAGGAGCTACTCCAAAATATATTAGTTGTTCGTTTATTATTGAAGAAGGCTTTAGCATGACCGAACTCGAAACTATTGTAAAAACCATGGCTGATGAAGCTAAAAAAGCAGAAATACAAATAGTTACAGGCGATACAAAAGTAGTAAACAAAGGAAAATGCGATAAGATATTTATCAATACTTCAGGAATTGGAATATTAGATGCTAAACATAAAGAAATTAGCTCAGGGAAAAATATTGCAATTGGAGATAAAATATTAATCAATGGCGACATTGCCGACCATGGAATGACCATTATGGCTGCTCGTGATTTTGAAAATTTCACAACAAATATCAGCACCGATTCGGCTTGCTTAAATCATCTCATACACGAACTTTTAGAAGCAAATATTGGAATTAAATTTATGCGAGACGCTACACGAGGTGGTGTTGCAACAGTTTTGTGCGAATTAGCCAAAAATGCAAATATCGGTTTAGAAATTGACGAAGAAAATATTCCCGTAAACGAAAGCGTAAAAGGTTTGTGCGAAGTTTTTGGTTTTGATCCTTTGTATGTAGCCAACGAAGGCAAAGTAATAATTGTTGTTGACAAAAAAGATTCAGAAAAGGCAATTAAAATCATGCAACAAAACGAGTTTGGAAAAAATTCGGCAATCATCGGAGAAATCACCGAATCGAATCGTGGTAAAGCTTGGCTCAAAACCGAAATTGGAGGAAAACGAATTATAGACATGCTTGCAGGAGAGCAACTCCCTAGAATTTGCTAATTAATTTATTAAAAAAAACGCTATTTTTTTTATTTCAATCAAAAACAAAAAAAACAAGTTGCTATATCAAATAAATAGTTGTATCTTGCGAACTAATAAATTTTTTAAAAAACATTATGAACAAAGGAACAGTAAAATTCTTCAACGAAGAAAAAGGATTTGGTTTTATTAAAGATGCAAATTCAGAAAAAGAATATTTCGTACATTCATCTGGCTTGAAAGACAGAGTAAGAGAAAATGATGAAGTAACTTTTGAGTTGCAAGAAGGAAAAAAAGGATTAAATGCAGTAAATGTTAAAAAAGTATAATTTTGAATATTATCAACATTTAAAATTTTAAGCCTCGAAAATTCGAGGCTTTTTTTATGCTTAAAATTCAATCATAATTCCCAACGTTGGTAAAACTGTTCCGCTCACATTTTCGATGCTTTTTAAAACATATTTTGTACCGCCATCGGTTGTTTTGTAAGTTCCGTCAGCATTCATTTCTCTAATAATATAATCTTGTGTTTTATTTTGGAAATTATAAGCATTTTGAATGTCGATATAAAACATTAAATTCCATTTTTTGAAAAAATATTTTTTATCAAAACGTAAATCTAATTGATGAAATGATTTAAATCGTTCAGCATTTAATTTCGAAAAATCTAAATAAGGTTCGCCTTTCACATCCCACGCCGCAACGTAAGCCGAGGTTTCTAAATCGTATGGTGTGTAAGGCAATCCGCCTACAAATCTCCATTTTAAACCAAACGAAATTCCTTTTTTGAATTCTTTACTTGCCGTGATGGTTAATAAATGTTTGCTATCCCAAGACGATGGAACTTCTTTTCCGTTAACATCTGTAAATAAACTTCTTACAAAAGTATATGATGCAATAAAAGTAAACGTATTTGTTTTAATTCTGTTCAAAACTTCAAAACCAACCGCTTTTCCTTTTCCTGACGAATTTACGGCAGTTGCACCAGCCACAGAGCTATAACCAGCACCAGAATTTGCCAAACTCGAACCCGAAAATAAATCAATAGGATATTGGAAATAGTTTTTATAAAAACCTTCAACTGAAAAAATTACATTTTCATTATATTTTTCTTCAAAACCCAAGTTAAAATGGTCAGCACCAATATATTTTACATTTTGATTTACCAAAACATTATTTATATCACGGTAACCTAAAGTTGTGTAAGCTGGAAGTTGGTAAAACCTTCCAACTCCTGCGTTTAACGATAATTTTTCGGTTATCGAAAACGAAGCCGAAAGTCGTGGCGAAATTTGTTCTAACAAATTATTTGTTGAACTCGAAAAATTACTTGCATCGCTACGCAAACCAAACGACATCGATAATCTGTTGTCCATCACAGCTTTTGAAACTTGTCCAAAAACTCCGTATTTCATTAAATTCAAATCCGATTTATATTTGAATTCTTGCGAAATATTGTTAAAATAAACCATTTGCTTGGTTTCGTTAAAATAATTTGCAAATTCAGAGCTTAATCCGTACGAAATTTTATATCCGTTTAAACGAGATGTGTTTTCAAATCTAATTTTATTTTCTTGCTCAACTGATTTATAATCAAATATTTTTGCACGAGTTTCGTCATTATCAGGATATTTATAAAAAACATTATTTAGCATATTTCTACTCAAAACTAAAGTTTGATAACCGTTTTTGCTAAAATGCTTGTAAACCACGCCAAATGTGTAACTCCATTGATTATTTACCGGAATTTGGCTCAATTGATATTGTTGACTTTCTGTTGGGTTTTTAATTCCAGTATTCAACGTTAAATTATCCAAAGAACCCAAACTGATAACCGAAATTTCATTTTTATCGTTAATTCGAGTTTTTAATTTGAATTGATAATCGTTGAAAGTTGGCAAAAATGGCAAACCAATTGCTTGAAATAAAAATTGCAAATAGGAACGGCGAACCGAAAAAACATAGCTTGTTTTTTTACCAATTGGACCATCAAAAGTTGCCGATGTTTCGCTTGCACCAATACTTCCACGAAATTTCAATTTTTCTTTATTTCCTTCTTTTTGATAAAATTCGAAAACTCCACTCAAAGAATTATTTTTGGAAGCAGGAAACGAACCAGCATAAAAATTCACTGAACTTATAAAATCGGCATTTATAATTCCAACTGGACCACCAGAAGCTCCTTGTGTTGAAAAGTGATTTAAAACCGGAATCTCAACATCATCTAAATAAAAACGATTTTCGCTTGGTCCACCACCACGAATAATAATATCGTTACGAAATGCAGGTGTAGAGCCAACTCCAGGAAAAGATTGAATTACACGCGAAATATCACGATTACTTCCAGGATTGCTTTCAATTTCTTTAATTCCAATTTTTTGCATTGCAATTGGAGCTTCTTCCTTTTTTTGAAATGGATTTGCTTTCACAACTACTTCTGAAATAGTTAATTGCGAGTTTTTTAACTTTATTTCAATAAATTCAGTTTTAACATTTGAAACAAAAACATCTTGACTTATTCCAGTTTCGTAACCAATAAACGATGCTTGAAGTTGAATATACGATTGATTTAATCCAGTAATTATAAAATTTCCATCTAAATCGCTTGTTGTTCCAATATTTGTTCCTTTTATTACAACATTTGCAAATGCAATTGGTTCATTTGTAGCTTCATCGCTAATTTTTCCTTTTATTTTACCATTTTGCGAAAACGAAAAATTCGTTGCAAAAATTAGTAATATATATAATGTGTATTTTTTCATTTTTTTAGTTTGTAAAGTTTGTAAAGTTTGTAAAGTCCATAAAGTAAAAAGGTTAAAGGCAAAAGTTGGAATAACAATTAGCACATTAGCAAATTATCACATTTCCCCATTCTTACTTCTGAATTCTAACAATAATTTTTTCAAAAATTTCCTTCGCACTTGTTAAAGTAGAAATATCGGTAAAAAGTTTTCCTGTTTCGCCTTTTGCATCGCCGTGACCAACAGGATTTAAATATATTTCAGCTTCTTCTTTTGAAATACGAGCTGAATAAATCAAAGATGGTTGTGCCGAATATTTGTAATTTTTACTTTCAGGATATTTCGCATTTGTCCAAAACTCGTTCCAGTCCCAAGTTTGGTTAACTTCAACCAATAAATTAAACATTTCGTTATTGTTTCCAATATTCGATTTGATTGTAAAATTTGATTTTGGTGTTGCTCCCGAAAATGCATCAACAAACGGACTTGCTTGTGTTGGAACTAAATTTCCGTCTTTCAATTTTCCTTTTTTGTGCGTCCAATAAGGCAAAGCCGATGGTTTTATTGATTGTCCAGCTTTATCGCTCCAAGTTGTATCAGAAAGTGCTGCGTGTTTAAAAGTTGCACTTGCGTAAGATTTGGTAATATATATGGTTTTTATGTAGTTGCCATTCAAATCTTCGAGCCAAACAACAAAAGTTGGATTATTAAAACTTTTTCCTTTAATGAATGACATTTCAGCTAAAAAATCTGATTTTTCATTTGAAATTTCAATGGTTTCGTTTTGTTGAACTTCATTTTTTGTGCTTCTAAAAATGCTACAAGAAGCTAAATTTAGAACTATTACAGCTATTAAAATATATTTAATCATACCTATAAATCTTATCGTAATTAAGTTAAATTAATGCAAATTAAATTTAGATTAAATAAAAATACAAATATTTTACATGAAATTTTTCAGTAAAAATTGTATTTATAAAGTTCTAAATTTTATTGAATGAAAACGTCAATATTTTATCTAAAAACATTACCTTTGCAAACTATTTATATAAAAAATAAAAATGATTAAAATTACATTACCCGACGGTTCTGTCAGAGAATATGACAAAGGAACTACAGGTCTTGATATAGCAAAGAGCATCAGCGAAGGTTTGGCTCGAAATGTATTGTCAATTTCAGTAAATGGCGATTTGTGGGATTTGTCCAGACCTATCCATTCTGACGCATCTATTGTTTTGCACAAATGGGAAAACGAAGAAGGGAAACATGCTTTTTGGCATTCGTCAGCTCATCTATTAGCACAAGCCTTACAAGAGTTATATCCTCAAGTAAAATTTGGTATTGGTCCCGCAATTGAAAGTGGATTTTATTATGATGTAGATTTTGGCGATAAAACCATTTCTGAGACCGAGCTTCCTGCTATCGAGAAGAAAATGAAAGATTTGGCATCACAAAAATTCGATTATATCCGCGAAGATATTTCTAAAGAAGAAGCGTTGACTTATTTTGGAAAAAAGAACGAAAACTATAAAACCGAACTAATCAGCGAATTAGAAGATGGAACAATTACCTTGTACAAACAAGGTAATTTTACTGATTTATGTCGAGGACCTCACCTCCCCGACACAAGTTCAATAAAAGCCGTTAAATTATTAAGTGTAGCCGGAGCATATTGGCGAGGCGATGAAAGAAGAAAACAACTTACTCGTATTTACGGAATTACTTTCCCTAAACAAAATTTGCTAGACGAATATCTTGTTTTTCTAGAAGAAGCTAAAAAACGTGACCATCGAAAAATAGGAAAAGAACTTGAACTGTTTACATTCTCTGCTAAAGTTGGAATGGGATTACCTCTTTGGTTACCAAAGGGAGCAATGTTGAGAGAAAGACTCGAAAATTTCTTAAAAAAGGTTCAAAAACAATATGGTTATCAGCAAGTTGTTACTCCACATATTGGACAAAAAGAATTATATGTT
The DNA here is from genome assembly GCA_001769505.1 of Bacteroidetes bacterium GWF2_33_38. GTDB lineage: Bacteria > Bacteroidota > Bacteroidia > Bacteroidales > GWF2-33-38 > GWF2-33-38. Next base: position 86,578 of record MEOF01000053.1, on the reverse strand, counting down.
ACATCAGGACATTATGCAAAATATGGAAAAGATTCTTTTCAACCAATAACTACTCCAGCTGAAGGCGAAGAGTTTTTATTAAAACCTATGAATTGCCCTCACCACTGCGAAATATACAAAGATAAACCTCATTCATATAAAGAATTACCCTTACGTTATGCTGAATTTGGGACCGTTTACCGTTATGAGCAAAGTGGCGAATTGCATGGGCTTACAAGAGTTCGTGGATTTACACAAGACGATGCACATATTTTCTGTACACCCGACCAATTGAAAGACGAATTCAAAAAAGTTATTGATATAATTTTATATATATTCAAAACCTTAGATTTCAAAAATTTCACAACTCAAGTTTCACTTAGAGACCCAAACAATACTGAAAAATATATTGGAAGCGACGAAAATTGGAAAAAAGCCGAAGATGCAATTATTGAAGCTGTTTCCGAAAAAGGATTAGACTTTGTCGTTGAAACTGGTGAAGCTGCATTCTACGGACCTAAACTTGACTTTATGGTAAAAGATGCCTTAGGTAGAAAATGGCAATTAGGAACAATTCAAGTTGATTATAATTTACCTGAACGATTTGAATTAGAATACGTTGGAGCAGACAATCAAAAACACCGTCCAGTAATGATTCACAGAGCTCCTTTCGGCTCAATGGAACGTTTCGTAGCAGTTTTGATTGAACATACCGCCGGAAAATTTCCTCTTTGGCTAACTCCCGACCAAGCAGTTGTAATGACAATCAGCGAAAAATATGACGATTATGCAAAAAAAGTTTTAAATTTGCTAAATAATTACGATATTCGCAGCTTCGTTGACGATAGGAGCGAAAAGATAGGTCGAAAAATCAGAGATAACGAGTTAAAAAGAATTCCTTATTTATTGATTGTTGGTGAAAAAGAGGAAGAAACTGGAACTATTTCGGTTCGAAGACAAGGTGAAGGAGACAAAGGAAGTATGACTGTTGAAGAGTTTGTGACTTTCTTAAACGAAGAAGTAAAAAGAGAATTAGAAAATATAAATATTTAATTGTTTAACTAAATTTAGGAGGATCAAACAATAGCTGTTCAAACATTTAATAGAAGAGGCAATTATAATAAGCCGGTTGAATCTAAAGATCAACACAGAATCAATGAGCGTATAACTGCAAAATTTGTTCGTTTAGTAGGAGATAATATCGAAAATCCTGCAATTGTTTCAGTACAAGAAGCACTGAAAATGGCAGAAGATTTAGTACTTGATTTAGTGGAAATTTCTCCGACGGCTGAGCCTCCTGTGTGTAAGATTGTTGATTATCAAAAGTTCTTGTATCAACTAAAAAAGAAACAAAAAGAGCAAAAAGCAAAAGCAACAAAAATCGTTGTCAAAGAGATACGATTCGGGCCAAATACCGACGAACATGATTATAACTTTAAACTAAAACATGCAATTAAGTTTTTAGAAGAAGGTTCAAAAGTTAAAGCTTATGTATTTTTTAAAGGAAGATCAATTATTTATAAAGAACAAGGTTTAGAAATTTTAGAAAAATTTTCAGCAGATTTAGAAGAATATGGAAAATTAGATCAATCGCCTAAATTAGAAGGAAAACGAATGATAATATTTCTTACGCCTATAAAAGCAAAAAAGAATTAATTTAATTATAAAACAAACGTACAATGCCAAAAATGAAAACTAATTCCGGTGCCAAAAAAAGATTCGCTCTTACCGGAACAGGAAAAATTAAAAGAAAGCATGCTTATAAAAGTCATATTTTGACTAAAAAAACAACTAAGCAAAAAAGAAACTTAAATCACACAGCCTTAGTTTCTAAAGCAGATGAGAACAATATTAAATTTTTATTAGGATTAAAATAAAAGAGTAAATAACCAGAGTGAATTAGCTGAAAGATTCGTCAAAGACGAACGCTAACCATTCATAAAACAAAAAATTATGCCAAGATCAGTAAACGCTGTAGCTGCAAGAGCTAGAAGAAAAAAGATTTTAAAAAGAACTAGAGGATACTTCGGTAGTAGAAGTAATGTATGGACAGTTGCTAAAAACGCATACGATAAAGCCCTAAGTTATGCTTACAGAGATCGAAAAAACAAAAAAAGAGAATTCCGTGGATTATGGATTCAAAGGATAAATGCTGCAACTCGTGTACATGGAATGTCGTATTCTGCTTTTATGGGAAAAATTCATAAAAATGGAATCGAAATCAACCGAAAAACATTAGCCGACTTAGCTATGAACAATCCTCAAGCGTTCGAAGCTATTGTTAAAGCAGTTAAATAATATTTATTTAGTCATATTAAAGGGAAGTAAAGATTTTTTGCTTCCCTTTTTTTGTTTATAAAGTACAAATTAGATTTACTCGAATGAAAATTGCAATTATAGGTTATGGAAAAATGGGACATGCAATTGAAAAAATTGCAAAAGAACGAAATCACGAGATAGCTATCATCATTGATAAAAACGATGATATAACCTTAATTAAAAATCATAAAATTGATGTTGCTATCGAATTCTCGACTCCAGAAACTGCTTACCAAAATATTAAAACCTGTTTAAATTCAAATGTTCCAATTGTGGTTGGAACTACGGGTTGGTTAGATAAATATACCGAAATTGAAAATTTATGCAACGAAAAAAAATCATCGTTTATATTTGCTTCAAATTATAGTATTGGAGCAAATATTTATTTCGAAATAAATCGAAAATTAGCGAAAATTATGAATAATCAATCTAATTTTGAAATCAGTATTGAAGAAACTCATCATATTCATAAACTCGATGCTCCAAGCGGAACAGCCATTGTAATTGCAAATGATATAATTAAAGAAATAGATAGAAAAACCAGTTGGAGTTTAGAAAAAAACGAAGAAAACTCAATTCATATTAACGCTATCCGTAAAGGCGAAATTTTTGGAAATCATACAGTTGATTACGAAAGTGAAAACGATATAATTGAAATTACACACAAAGCAAAAAGTAGAAATGGATTGGCTTTTGGGGCTGTTGTAGCAGCTGAATACATTCATAATAAAAAAGGAATTTTTACAATGAAAGATATTTTGAATTTTTAACATTTTTTAAAAAATAAAAATTTATATCTTTCGTATTTAATTGGTAATATAAACAAAAAATACTGTTATAATGAAAACGATTTTCAAAAACAAATGGGTGAAATTTGGAATTTCAACCGCTATTTTTATTCTTTGGGTTATTTGGATAGGAAATTATTGGCTATTAATTGGATTACCAATATTTTACGATTTGTACATTTCGAAAAAAGTCCATTGGGCTTTTTGGAAGAAAAAAGGAGTTAAAAAACAAACAAAAGTAATCGAATGGGTTGACGCACTGATATTTGCTGTAGTTGCTGCTACTCTTATTCGAATGTTTTTTATCGAAGCATTTACCATTCCAACTTCTTCAATGGAGAAAACTCTTTTAGTTGGCGATTATCTTTTTGTCAGTAAAGTTAGCTATGGACCGAAATTACCCAATACTCCTATTTCTTTTCCATTTGCACATCACACTCTCCCATTGACCCAAAGTACAAAATCGTACTTAGAATGGATTAAAATGCCGTACAAACGTTTGTTAGGTTTTGGCGATGTAGAACGAAACGATTGTGTTGTATTTAACTTTCCTGAAGGCGATACAGTTGTCGTTCAGCACCAAGACCAAAGCTATTACGCATTGATTCGTCAATTTGGACGCGATTTTGTTTGGAGCAATTTTGATGTAATTGTCCGCCCAGTTGATAAAAAAGAAAATTATATCAAGCGTTGCGTTGCTATTCCGGGAGATGAACTTCAGATTAAAAATGGTTTAGTATATATAAATGGTCAAGCTCAAGAAAAATTCGAAGGTTTACAATTCAGCTATTATGTAAAAACCGACGGAACCAGAATAAATCCTAAAGTATTAGAAAAACTTGATATTACCGATTATCAAATAATGTCAAATTCTGAATATCAATTTTCGTTAACGCTTGAAAATTATGAAAAAATTAAGAATTTTGCCAACATTAAATTAATAACAAGAAATATTAAATCAGACACTTTACGCTCCGATTACATTTTCCCTCACAGTGCAAATTACGTTTGGAACGAAGATAATTTTGGTCCTCTAAAAATGCCAAAAAGAGGCGAAAAAATTCAGCTAACTGTCAATAATTTACCTATTTACAGAAGAATTATCGACATATATGAAAATAACGATTTGAAAGTAAATGGCGATAAAATTTTTATCAATGGCAAAGAAACCAACGAATATACTTTTAACATGAACTATTACTGGCTTATGGGAGATAATCGACATAATTCAGCCGACTCACGATTTTGGGGCTTTGTGCCCGAAGACCACGTTGTTGGAAAAGCAGTATTTATTTGGTTATCCTTAGATAAAAACAAGAGTTGGTTTAATAAAATCAGATGGAGTAGAATGTTTAACTACATTGGATAATAAATTCAATTAGGTTGACTTTTTGAATGAAAAAGTTAAAGCAATCAATCAAAACTTGGTTCAAAGCCATATTTATCGCACTCATATTAGCTCTAATTTTTAGAGCTTTTATGTTTCAATCGTTTTCTGTTACCAAAACTAACATGGAAAAAACCTTGTGTGTTGGCGACTTTGTTGTAATTAATAAGCTTAAAATAGGTCCCCGCTCTCCTATTACCTTACTTAGCGTTCCGTTTTTCGATGATATTTATTTTGAATTAATTCAGTTGCCATATTGGAGAATTATGGGATATGATGAAATTAAAAACAACGACATTATCGTTTATAATTATCCAAAAATAAATGACTTTCCAATTGATAAAAAAGAAAAACGTTTAAGTCGATGTGTTGCTCTTCCAGGTGATACCCTAAAAATTTATCATAAAGAAGTACAAATCAATAATCATACTAATGATACTTTTGCTACCCTTCAGTTTGCTTATCGAATTACAACCGACGGTTTACCTATTTCAAAAGAATTTATCGACAAATTTGAAGTTAACGAGGGAGTTCTTGTAAACGAAAAAGGAATTTATGACTTTTTCTTAACCCAAGCAACCGCTGATAGTTTAGCGAAGCAATCCAATGTTAAATACATCAGAAAACTTGAAGATTTTTTTGATTTAAAAAGCATAACTATTTTCCCTGAAAAAACTTGGAACAAAGATTTTTACGGTCCATTGATAATACCCGAAAAAGGAACAACTATAAATCTAAATCTCGAAAATATTAAATTTTACAAAAGAATAATCGAACAATATGAGGAAAATTCGCTTAATATCGAAAACAACAAAATTATAATTAACGGTATTGAAACAAATTCATACACATTTCAAATGAATTATTATTTTGTAATCGACGATAGTAGAGACAATTCAAAAGATTCACGCAATTGGGGCTTTTTGCCTGAAAACCACATTATTGGAACCATTTCTTTTATTTGGTTTTCGATGGATAAAAATTCAAATAATATTAGGTGGAATCGAATAGGGAAAATTATGTAACGATTTCTTGACTCTCGAGCAATTTTTCAAAAATTTCATTTCCAATTTCAGAATTTAATTTATCTCCATTCAAAACATTAACATAAAGAATACTACCATTTTTTGTGCTTATTTCTGTTTTAAAATCAGAATTGAACTTTTCAGAATTAAATTCTCCTTTTTGAAGTAAAACTTTATCAAACGGATAAAGCAAATAAACATTATTTGCTACAAAGTATTCTCCATAAGCAAACACTTGTCTTAAGTCTTCTTCTGAAGGTCCTTTTATATCAATCATTTTCCATTTCGTATCTATTGCAATACGTTCATTATTCGGTTTCTCAATTATTATATCAGGTTGAAGTCTTTTATTTGAAAAATGTTGAGAATTCCAAAAAGTATGTTTACGTTGTGATAATAATTTCCACTTTTCAGCTTCACAAGCTTTTCTTAGCATTATTGTAATATATTCTTCCCATAATTTATTCATATCAAAAAGAAGAGCAATAACATTATTTCTACCTTGTTTTATATCTGGACTATAGTTCAATAGAAGTAAACGAGAAATTTCTATTGCTTTTTTATATCGTTCTGTTTTTCTATCATACTTGAGTTTTTCAAATAATTCATCATTTACATAAATATCAGAAACCTCTGGAAAATCAAGTGAAATTCTGCCAATTTGTGAATGTAATAATGGATTTGTAGAAATATTTTTAATTAATAATAATGTTTTATTGAGAATACGATTATATGTATTATTTCTATCGTAATTTGTATGTCTAACAAAGAAATGTTCCTTGTGAATTAAGTTTTGTGTAATATGTTTACTAAAAAGTAATTGTCCTTTTAGAGCGTTTGAATTGCCATCAATTTTCCTGTGTTTTTTCACTAAACCTTGATGTAGTAAATGTTCTGTTTCTTTTAAAAATATTTCAATATACCAATCAAGAATAGAGTTTGAACGAAGTTTTAAATCGGCAGTTGTTAAAGAATCCGATTGTATTCGATGGCAAACTTTAAGCATTTTCAATAAAACATTATGCCAAATATCTTTATTTTCTTCAGTATCTACAGTGCTTTTATCTATTTTGGGAAGAATTTCAATAGTTAGTTTTCCAATTTGAACAACGCCAACATATTGACTGAATTTAACACCCTTAGCTGTTATTGTAAAGTATTTGTTTTCATTTTTATCATTAAAATCTGACAAAGCCCTCCAATGCTCTTCCGTGAATTCAGAGTTTTCATTATGTTTAATATGGTCGTGTTCAAAAACCTTCATTCTATTAAAAGATTTATCTTACAATTGATTTTACTGCATCTATGAATTGTTCTAACTCAGTTTTTGAATCGTATTTTATAATTATGTATGATGGTTTCTCAAGCAAATCTTCAACACTATCATATTCCATTTTTGCAAAGACAGATTTGTCCTTTTCTGGTTTTAAATATTTAATAAATTTTTCGCCAAGTACTAATCCTATTTTTCCATAATCACCATAAAAATACTCTTGCAATAAAGGAATTATCTTGTTATAAATAATTGAATGTAATTCACTTGCTGGAGTATCAGAGTTTGATATACTCATAAAATAAGAATGTCCAATTTGATGGTCTTTATCAAGTAAAATCTCAATCCTTTCGTTAAGTATTTCCAAAAGAGCTTTAAAATCAATAAATTTAATGTTATATTTATTTAAGTTTTCAAATAAATCTTCATTTACGTCTTCTTGTGTTAGTTTTTGACCATACAATTTATCAATATCAGCTTTTTTGTTTTCATAAACATCAACATCAATAATTAAGTGTTTTACTTGAGGTTCAATATTATTAATCCATTCCTCATCTTCCCACAATAATTCTTTGTGTTTTATTAATAGATTTATAAGAGTTTTAATTCCTAGGTTTTTAAGTAGATTGCTTTCTGGTAGCATTTCTTCAAATACAAAACGACGACGAAGTGCTGTGTCCAATGCTTCAACACTTCTATCAGCTGTATTCATAGTACCTATAATATATAAATTATTCGGAACTCCAAATTTAACTTTACTATAAGGTAAGGTAATTTCAAGAGCTTCGGGTTTTCCTAAACGTTTATCTTCTTCTATTAATGTTATAAGTTCTCCGAAAATTTGTGATACATTACCTCTATTAATTTCATCAATAATTAAAACGAATGGTTCAATTTGTTTTTCTCCTATACTTAATTTATGTTTTTCTTTTAATTGATTAATAATTCCAATTGCATAGCCTTCCCAACCGTTAAAAGCTCTTATTCCATTTATTTCTTTTTCTAGAGCTTCTTTTATAATAGTTCCTTGTTGTTTTTTTTCAGTTCCAGTTCTAAGTGTTAAATTATTTTTAGAATTTATGCTTACCCAAAAAGATTTTCCAGTTGGGGTTTTAAGTTCAAGTAATCCATCAGTTGTACTTGAAATTTCACTTAATAAAAGTTGATAAGCATTTTCAAAATTTGATGCTTTTACTAAACTAGCTTTTGAACATAGTAATTTAAATATTCCGTCTTGTACTTCATATATAACCTTTCCGTCAATTGTTTCGGGTTTTATACCTTCAATAAAATCTTCATAACTCATGCTTTGATGAAAAGTTGTAAAAACAATTTGACCTAAATTTACTAATCTTTCAAATTCATCTTTGATTAATTTTCTACTTTGATTAAAATCAAAATTAGGATTAATTATTTCAATTGCTTTATTTATTGTATGATACGTTTTTCCTGTTCCTGGAGGACCATATAAAATTGTATTTAATGGAATTTCCTTTTTGATTTTTTCATTACCAAAATTTTGGGGATTACTAATTGAACTTTCCATTTGAGTATAATTTGTTGAAAGTTCTTTAAATTTTTCGATATCTTCAATTTCTAAACCATATGCTTTTCCTATGATTGAAATTATATCGCCAGTTTTAATTATTGTTGGGAAATCATATTTTTTATAATATTTATTTTTTCCGTGAAATTGTGTATGGAGTTTAACTGCAGTTGATGGGTTGCTAAATCTAGCATTTACAACTAATTCACATGCGTTTTCATATTCTGTATCTTGATTTATTAAATGCCATACTACGTAAATATCTCTTAATGCAACTCGGCACGAATTTTTAAAACTCGTTTTATCCCAAAGTGCTTTTATTTCTTCTTTTTTCATACACTTTTATTTTATATCGAATAAACAATCCACAAACAGCCAACAATAATTGCAACAGCACCTCCTACCAATCGCATATATTTATGCAAATTCTGTTTTTTATGTTCCGACGATTTTTGACTTATAATACCCAAAATTACAGCAAACAAAACCATTGCAAAAATAGTTCCTCCACCAAAACCAGTTAAGTAAAATATCGAATCAATCTTAGAAGGAAAAGCCAAAGTTGGCAATATCGCAATCAGATGCGATACTCCTGCTACACCATGAATAATACCAATACCAAGAGCCGTAAAAATATTCTGACGATTTGTTTTACTATGTTGATGTACGTGAGTTTCTTTTTCTCGGTGCGAATGAGTATGAATATGAAGTTCATCGTCGTGAATATGAGGATGTACATGTTGATGAATCAAGGCTCCATGTTTGAGATATATTTTTGTAATTGCCCAAACACCTATTCCAATAAGCAAAAAACCAACTATTATTTCGCCGTAAGCCGAAATCACATCAATATCAATATATTGCTTAAAAAGAACAAATAAAATTCCAATTATCAACATTCCAAACGTGTGACCTAAACCCCACGAAAGTCCAACCGACCACGATTTTTTCTTACTTTCGATTGCCAATGGCGTTACTGCAGCTAAATGATCGGGACCACTCACCACATGAACCATTGCCGCTACTATTCCTGTAAATAAATAAACTATCATTTTAAAATACTTTTAATTCCATGTCCATCAAGTTGAAAATAGCTTTTGTTTGCACAAGGAATACATAATTTTTTATTGTTAACTTCTGATATTCTTGTTGACATTATGCTTTCACCGCATTTATCACAAATTACACTTTCGTGCGATGGTGCATATGCCGGAATTGTAATTTTTACTTCTGTTAAATCAAAAATTTTATCAAAATCTAATTTTAAAATTGCAAAAGCAGCTTCTTTTCCCATTTTTTTGAACGCCTGAATCTCTTCTTCTGTGCGAATTTGGTCTTTTACAACTTTTTTATAATTCTCCGAAAAATATGGATGTGCCGATTTTACATAAGCTCTCGAATCTAATTTTGCTGAAATTCTAACCCCACGTCCGTCTCTTGTGGCAATTGTAAATGCTACTTTTCCGAAATCTTTAAAAATCAAAGAATTATTGCCAAAAGTACAACCAGTAACATATTGAATTCCATCACTTAAACAATTATTTGTTTCAACAATTGCCAATACATTTTCGAGTCCATCGGAATATTGTTTAATTTTCACCATTCCAAGATATCCGGCAATAACTCCCATGGCAAGTCCTGGACAAAAATGACCATGTAATTTGCCTGCATCTTCCATTAATTGTTCGAGTTGCCGATTCAATATTTGCTGATTAATATGTTCTCTCGGATTCATATCCATTATAAGGTTGAACTCATTACTAATTTTCCGTGCATAATTCCCTTCAAACCGATTAATCTATCAGATAATTCAATCAAGCGATTGGCATGCCCTTTTACAGCAATGGTTTCTAAACAGTTATGATGGTCGAGGTGAACGTGCTGCGATGAAAGAATTAAGTCAGTATAATCGTGCTGAATATCGGTTGATTTAGATAAGAGTTCTCGTTTATGATGGTCGTAAACCAATACAATTGCACCAGCGACAATTTGATTTCCTTGCCACTTTTCTTCCACAATACTTTTCTTTACTAAATATCGAATTGCTTGTGAACGATTCGGAAAATGGTTTTCTTCAACCAATTTATCAAGCTCCTTTAACAATTCTTCTTCCAGCGATACGCCAAATCTTTTAACTTTCATGTGTTTATTTTTTATATTAAAACCTTATTCCTGCATTAAGCTCTGCTGCATGTATTGTTTGACTTTTAGCTTCACCCAACTTTGGATAACGGGTATAACTATATTCTATTTTAAAAAAATATCGAAGCTTACTTTCAGTCCTTAAATCGCATCCAACATCGAATCGTGTTTGATGTCCCATAACTCCGCCTTTTACTTTATCGAGTTTCAATTGATTCAGCAAAAGTGCGTAACCCATAAACGGAATGACTTTTCTATTTTTTGCAAAATCGTGTCTAACAGTCCAACCATACGATAAAATCCGTGTATTTTTTGATAAGGTATCGTTTGAATTCAACAAATACGTATAAGCCAAAGGAACAGAAATATAAGCTGCTTTTTTATTTTCGGTAAAACCTGAAAGTTGCCAAGCATAATCGAACAAAACGGTAGTTCCCATTTTTGGTTGTGCATCAAATGAAGATGATAAAACATAGCGGTATCCAATCTCTAAGGACTTCATTTTAGGAACTTTTTCCATATTGTTTTCTTGAGCAAAACAAATGGAAAAAGCAAACAAAAAAGCAAAAATAAGTTGAACTATTTTTTTCATCTTCAAAAATATTGAACAAAAATAGTGTTATTTTTGAATAATTAGTGCTACGATTTTGCAAAAATATTTTTTTATTCCCATTCAATAGTTGCAGGAGGTTTTGAGCTAATATCGTAAACAACTCTATTCACTCCTCGAACTTGGTTGATGATTTTATTCGAAATTTTTGCCAAAAATTCGTAAGGCAAATGAACCCAATCGGCTGTCATTCCATCAGTTGATTCAACAGCACGCAAGGCTACTACATTTTCGTAAGTACGTTCGTCTCCCATCACTCCAACCGATTGAACCGGCAACAACATAGCACCTGCTTGCCAAACCAAATCGTACAAATTATATTCTTTTAAACCTTCGATAAAAATATCGTCAACTTCTTGTAAAACACTAACTTTTTCGGCAGTTATATCGCTTAATATACGAATAGCTAACCCTGGTCCTGGAAAAGGATGACGTTTTAATAATGTATCGCTGATTTCGAGTGATTTTCCAACTCTGCGAACTTCGTCTTTGAACAATAAATTTAAAGGTTCTACGATTTTTAAATTCATTTTTTCGGGCAAGCCGCCAACATTGTGATGCGATTTTATAGTTGCTGAAGGACCTTTAACCGAAACCGATTCTATTACATCTGGATATATCGTTCCTTGAGCTAACCACTTCACATCTTTAATTTTATGAGCCTCTTCGTCGAACACTTCGATAAAAACTCGACCTATTATTTTTCGCTTAGTTTCAGGATCAGAAACTCCTGCCAATTCAGATAAAAATCGATACTTTGCCTCCACCCCAATAACATTCAAGCCCATGCCTTTGTAGGAATCTAGTACTTTTTGAAACTCATTTTTACGAAGCAAGCCATTATCTACAAAAATACAGGTAAGATTTTTTCCAATCGCTTTATGCAACAAAACTCCAGCAACAGACGAATCAACCCCACCCGATAATCCCAACACAACTTTGTCGTTTCCTAGCTTTTGTCTTAAATCGCCAATGGTTGTTTCAACAAACGAATCGGGCGTCCAATTTTGCTGACATTTACAAATATCAACAATAAAGTTTTTCAATAATTTCATTCCTTCAGTTGAATGATAAACTTCGGGGTGAAACTGAATACCGTAAGTAGGTTCGTTTTCAATTTGATAAGCACCTACTCTAACGTCCTTTGTACTGGCAATTATTTTGTAATTCGTAGGAACTTTTGCAATTGTATCACCGTGCGACATCCAAACTTGTGAATTATTGCTAATGTTTTTCAATAAATCATTTTGATTATCAACAAAATGTAAATTTGCCCGTCCGTACTCTCTTGTATTTGAAGGCAAGACTTCTCCACCAAAGTGCTGTGCCATGTATTGAGCTCCATAACACACTCCCAACAATGGTAATTTCGATTTTATATTGTTCAAATCTACTCTTGGCGAATTTACATCACGAACCGAAAATGGGCTACCTGATAAAATTACTCCTTTAACATCTGAATCAATTTTCGGAATTTTATTAAAAGGATGAATTTCACAATACACATTCAATTCCCTAACTCTGCGAGCAATCAGTTGAGTATATTGTGACCCAAAATCAAGAATGATAATACGTTCGGTCATTTTTATGTTTTTTATAATTTAGGGCAAAGATAAGATATTTATATACCCACATTTTTATAATCGTACATATTATTTAACAGAATATTAACCTATTTTATTCAACATTTAATTTAGCGTAAAATTCGCTTATGGAAAGCAAAAGTTTCTAAAAAAAATAAACGATATATATTTATTTTGTACTTTTAGAAAAATAATAGCCGACATAAATTAAAATATAAACAAGGTTAAAAAGGAACACTCCAAAAAGTTTGACATTATGCAAGGAGTAAGTATAAATATTTTTGTAAAAAAGTAAAAAGTGATTTTAATTCCATCGAATTCGATGGAATTAGAAAATTTAAAGTGGTCGAATTTGACCACTTTATTAAAAGTTTAAAGAATAAAAAGATGAAAAAATAAAGGTTAATAATCCAAATTTTAATTATGGCGAATTCGCCACAATTAAAAATAATTTAAATATCAAATTTGTAGCGACAAAAATTTGAAAATAAAAAAAGATGGCAAAAATTAATGTTAAAGATAAAAATGTGGCAATTATTTCAGTAGAAAATATTGATTATATTTCTATAACTGATATTGCAAAATATAAAACTGAAGACACTAGTGCTGTTATTGCAAACTGGATGAGAAACCGAAACACAATTGAATTTTTGGGAATTTGGGAAAGTCTTTATAACAATAATTTTAAACCCCTCGAATTCGAGGGGTTTAGAAAAGAAGCAGGTTTAAATGCTTTTACAATGTCGCCTCAAAAATGGATAATTGCAACAAATGCTATTGGTTTTATTGTGAAATCAGGTAGATATGGAGGAACTTATGCTCACAAAGATATTGCTTTAAAATTTGCAAGTTGGGTTTCGGTTGAATTCGAACTATATTTAGTAAAAGAATTTCAACGCTTAAAAGAAGACGAACAAAAACAAATTGGTTGGACTGCAAAACGTGAATTGGCAAAATTAAATTATCACATTCATACCGATGCAATTAAACAAAATTTAATTCCAGCAGAACTTTCGGCACAACAAACTTCAATAATTTATGCCAACGAAGCCGATGTTTTAAATGTTGCTTTGTTTGGAATTACAGCAAAACAATGGCGTGACCAAAACCCCGATTTAAAAGGAAATATTCGTGATTATGCTGGAATTAACGAATTAATTTGTTTGTCGAATATGGAAAACATAAATGCTGTTTTTATTAACGAAAACATAACACAAAAAGATAGACTTATTAAACTAAACCGCATTGCAATACAACAAATGAGCATTTTGCAAGATGTTGAAACCCGAAAATTATTGAAATAAAATGGCAAAACAAAATACAAAACTTGCAGATGCTTTTAATAAAACAATTTTGGGGTAGATTCAAAAATGGCATCAAACAAAACAATATATTATTCAAAAATCGTAGATTTGTAATTCTTAAAAATAAAATATGACAGCAAACTCAATACACAAAAATCTTTTTCAAGCATTTGTTGATAGTGATATTGAGGTGTTTAAATATTTACACAACACAATGAGCGAAGAAACCGCTCTTAAAATTGTTAACGAGGGTTTTCAATTCGAAGACAGGCTCGATTACACTACCGATTTGGTTTCGGGAAAAGATTTGGTTCAACTCGATTATTTCAGGCTTATTCGCAAAAAATACGGCACATACACCATCGTGATTCATATTGGAAAAAATCTATTGAATCGATACAATAAAATGCTCACAAATTCGAGTACTTTTTTTTACGAAATAATTTCTGATTGCCTCCCCCATAAAAGCAGCGACGGCGAAAATCTTTATGTTTTAAATAAGCAATTTATCAAAGGTTATTTCAATCACAACAACAATACTTTTTACGAAAGTAAGCATTACAACCCTACAAAAATTTTAGATGCTTTTGAGCAGCGGGCTAAAAACATTCAAAAAATTTAAAATTCAACTTGAAAAAGCAACTTCGCTCACATATTAACGAATGCCTCGATACTAAAATATTTGATGCTGAAAGTTTATGTATTTTTAGTAAAAATGAAATTTTTATTTCCGATTCATGTAAAATCGATTTCCAAACGATAGCAAACGACTCGGAAAATAGAAATTATTTATTTGCAGAGGTTAAAGAACCCTACCGAACTATTTTTAATTACTTTTCAGAAAATTATACCACTATTCAAGCAAAAGATTCTGAGTCGCGAATGTTTTTAAAAGAAATTAGTGTCGATAAGACTAATTCATCTTTCAGCATAATAAAAATACTCGAAACCAATAATGCAATTCTTATTCATAATTGTGGTTTATTGGTAAAAAGTAATATCAGTATTTCAGAAGCATTCGTATTTTTCAGCACGGCTTGTTTTTCGCTTTATGTAAAATTTTTATATGAATATTTATACCATCAAAACGAGTTAAAATCATATCAAAATTTTGTTTTGAATCTTGTTAATTCGTACAAAGAAAAACTAAATACGTACAACCGAAGACCCATTTTGGAATCTTCAGCTAAGATCAGCAATTCGATTATTGAAGTTGGAGAAATTATAGTTGAAGCCAATTTAGTAGATTCATTTTTCGGCAATATATCGTACAAACTCAATAATGATATTCACATTACAAAAACCGGTAGTTTTTTGAATAAGCTTGAGAACAAAATTACTATTTGTAATAATGACAATTACCATGTTTGTAAAAAAGAAGCTTCGAGCGAACTTCCCGCCCATACATTAATTTACGAAAAAAATAATGTTTGTTGTATCGTTCATGGACATCCTCGTTTTTCGGTAATTGTTTCGATGATTTGCGACAACATAAATTGTTCAAATGCTGACGATTGTTACACAAAATGCAGAAACGAACGAAACATAGGTAATACTCCGATAGTTTCGGGAGAAGTTGGAGATGGTAAATTCGGACTTTACAAAACTGTTCCCGAAAAAATAAGCAATGAGACTGTAATCGTTTACGGTCACGGAGTTTTTGCAACTGGAAAAACCAATTTCAACGAGGCTTTCAATAATTTATTAAACACAGAACTCAATTGTGTTGATGAATACCTTCGGTTGATTGAAAAATTTGAATAATAAAACGTACTTTAGTTCTTTACATCGCCATCTTTTACCACAACAGCAAAAATAAACAAGACGACAACCGAAGAAACAAATACAACAAATAAGGAAAGAAGAATTTTCTTAATTACATCTTCAAAACTAATTATATCCCAAATACCCAACAAAGCAAGTACTGTTAAGACCAGAACAATCGAAATTAAGATATAAGAAGCTGCTTTTTTTACAATGTTATTCATGACGACAATTATTAAGTTTATTCAACAATTCTTTTAACGAGGCAAACACAAATTTATCATTTTTTAAAATCAAAATCCAATTTAGTTTTTCCTTATTATCGATTATAACGTTCAATTCATGAGTTTTGTTACACTCGACTTGAAAATTGTTTCGAAGCAAAGCTTTTTTAGTCCATATAAATTCGATTCCATTGCCTTGCAAACCAATAATTTGCTCATTTTTTCGAGAACGAATAAACTCTCCTACTTCTTTCTCAAAAACTAAATTCGAACTGTCGAAAAGTTTATTAAAAACATTATTTAATACAAGTTCTTCGGGCATTCCTTCAATTATATTCTTGTCGTGAATCAACCAAATTTTATCCGATTCGTTTATTGCAATATTCAAATCGTGAGTTGAAAAAATAATTGTTTTGTTTTTTTGTCTTGATAACTGGCTAAGTAAATGAAAAATTTCGTATTTGTTTGCCAAATCAAGAAAAGCAGTAGGTTCATCTAACACAATTATTTCAGTATCCTGAGCCAATGCTCTTGAAATTAATACTCGTTGTTTTTCGCCATCACTTAACTCGTCGTAAATTCGATGAGCAATGGCTTGTGAATTTGTTAATTCCAACGATTCTGTAATAGCTTTTTTATCATCGTTCGACAATTTTCCAAACCAATTGTTATAAGGGGCTCTCGCATAAGAAACAAAATCAAAAACTGTTAAGTTTGGAATTTGAACATGTTCGGTTGACACATAGCATATTTTTTTTGATAATTCTTGAATTGTATAACTCGTTACAGATTTTTGATTCAGCAATATTTCTCCCGATAAAGCGTCTTGCAATCCGACCAAGGTTCGTAACAAGGTACTCTTCCCTATTCCATTTTTACCAACCAGCGAAATAAACTCACCCGCATCTACCGAAAGATTAATGTTTTCGAGTAAAATATTATCGTTCGATTTAGCTCTGTAGCCTATTTTTAAGTTTTCTATGCTTAGCATTTTCAATTATTAATATTTCTACATGGTTGACGAAAATTTATATCTTTTTATTATTATCCAAATAATAATTGGAATCCCGATTAAGGAAGTTACTGAATTTATAGGTAAGACGGAATCGCTACCCGGTAATTGAGAAATTATGTCGCTAATTAACATCACAATTGCTCCAATTAAAGCTGAAACAAAAATCAAATGTCGATGATCGGCGGTATTAAAAAACATTCGAGAAATATGCGGAACAACTATTCCAATAAACCCAATCGGTCCACAAAAAGCGGTTACAGTTCCAGCTAGAATACTTGTACTAATAAATATTAAATATCTGGCTTTCTTTACGTTAATTCCAAGCGTATAAGCATATTGTTCGCCTGTCAACAACACATTTAGCCGTTTAACTGAAAAAATAGAAATTGCCACACCTATTGAAATACTGATAAACATAATGAAAAGTTGCGATTCGCTGACATTTATTAAACTTCCCATTGTCCAAATAACATATTTTTTTAACAAAGCTTCGGTTGTAAAAAATTCCATGATGCTGATTATAGCACTCGATACAGCTCCAAACATTATTCCTAGAATTAAAATTGTCATTATATCTTTAACTCTGATTGAAATAAACAGAATCAAGAATAACACTAAAGCAGCCCCAAGCCAAGCAGCAAAAACCAAAAGCCAATTACTAAAAAAAGCCATTGGAATAAATGAAGCAAAACCTAAAAGCAAAATTGCAACTCCTAAACCGGCTCCCGAACTTATGCCAAGAACGTATGGCCCGGCAAGCGGATTTCTAAATACGGTTTGCATTTGCAATCCTGCTATCGAAAGTCCAATTCCTGCAAAAACAGCAACAATCGCTTTTGGAAGTCTGAATTTGAATAGAATCATATCCCAAATATGATTGTCAATCTTTCCAGTAAAAAGACCTGAAGTTATTTCGTTAATTGGAACTTCTACCGAACCTATGTATAAATCGAGCAAAAAAAGCACCATTAAAAACACGAAAAGAACGCTATATTTAAGACTTTTACTCAATTCTTATTTTTTAAAAATTCATTATTCTTCGAATTTACAAAACCATTCAATTTTACTTTTCAAGCTTGAACTATTCAGCAAAAATTACTGATTTAGGTCCAATGCCAACATTATAACTATCTATTTCTGTTCCACTTGATGTATATCGATACATTTTTCCAGCATCGGTAAAACTTGTTGACTCTAGAGCATAAATATCTCCGTTAACTGGATTTACATTAAATCCGTAAAATGTTTTTGTTCCGTCAATCAAAGCAATTGAATTAACTTCAGTTGCTGTTATATCGATAGCATAAATTCCCGAAAACGAAAAATCGCCTCCATAATATATTGTTTCTTTATCGGGGCTAATATCCATGTTCATTGGATGTTTATTGTTTGAAATAATTATCTCGCTCAATTTAGTTTGATTGTTTACATCAACTTTTACCAATTTTGAAGGTGTTTCGCTTTCGATGCTGTAATCGAGAGCATATTTCACATATCCATAGCAAAGTACCCATAAATCGCCATTTGCGTCAAGTGCCATTTCCATAGGATTATCACCCACAACAATATTTTTGATTACTACATTCGTAGCAGGATCGATTACACTTAAAACCGAATCAACCCCATATTCGCCACAATTTGCGACAAATAAATTTCCTCCGGCTGCAATTATTTGCTCAGGTCCTGCTCCCACTTCAATAGTGGCTTCAACAATATTGTTCGTTAAATTTATAACCTTTACCTGTCCGCCATTTCCCCATTGGCTTACATATCCTTTTCCATTATATATGGTCATGTATCGAGGACTTAAAAAATCTTCAATCGTAGCAACTTCTTCAAAATCAGAATACGTAGCAACTTCAATTTTATTTGAGCCATTTAAAATCATATAAATTTTATCGTTATATAAAGTAGCCGACTGCAATAAATCGCCCAAAACTCTTTCGTTAACCGTATAAAATACGTCGTTTTCAACTTCTTTTTTCTGAAAATCGAAAAAACTAATTGAAGCATTACTCGTTCCCCAAGCACCTTCATTTGTAACAAATGCTCCAATTTCATAAGGATTCTGATTTTCGTTAGTATCAGGTTCATTTTCTTTACACGATGTAAAAGCCGTTACAATTACAAGAATCGTAAAATAAAACAAATTAATTCTTTTCATTTCTTTACTTATTAAATTTATAGGTTATTGAAAATTGATAGTTTCGTAATGGCATTGCATACCAAGCAATTACTTGATAATTTACGCTCCATATATTTGAAATTTTTAACGAAAATTTTAAATCATTTTTATTGATTTTTTTATTGAATCCAAGGTTAACTTCTCCTATTTGATACGATTCAAGCAAATGAACATTATCGTAAAAACGTTGACCAAAATAATTATGAACGTACATAAGTTCGAGTTTTTTGAACGAATAAAAAACCGTTAAGGTTAATTTATGGTTTGGAACATATATCGACTGTTTTACAATTTTTTCATTATCGACGTATTCAATCGATTCTGATTTCGTGTATGAATAATTAAAATTTAGACCAAACTTAAATTGATGTATTGTAAGTTTTGAAGATAGTTCAGATTCAAAGCCTTTATTTATTCCCTCCTTTTGATTTTCAGGCATCCAAACCCCCTGAGTATTTGGTAACCAAACAATCCAATCGTTTAAATGCGAATAAAAAAATATTTCAGAAATTTGAAGAGAAAAATTTTCGTTTACGATTGTTTTATCGAGTCCTACATTTCCTGAAATGCCTGATTCTGGTTTTAAATTAGGATTCCCCGAAGTATATTTCCCTGCCTTCCAATACAAGTCGTTAAAAGTTGGTAATCGATAATTTTTTGAAATATTTCCTTTAATTTTACAAAACAAAAAATCATAGTCAGTTCCAATACTGTAAACAGTTGGGATAAACTTATCGTCAATATATTCCGATCTAAAACTAAATGCAACATTTAGTTTATTTTTAAATTCATGAAATTGATACGTAGAAAAAATTGAAACTCGATTTCTATCAACATTTGAACTCAAGCCATCTGATTGTCCGATTTCACGAGTATAATTTAAACCCGAATTAAGTAAATGATTTTTAAGTAGTTGTATTTTATTTTCAACTTCATTAATAAATGAGTACGAACGAATATTC
Organism: Bacteroidetes bacterium GWF2_33_38; assembly: GCA_001769505.1. Lineage (GTDB taxonomy): Bacteria > Bacteroidota > Bacteroidia > Bacteroidales > GWF2-33-38 > GWF2-33-38. The sequence continues at coordinate 66,472 of MEOF01000053.1, read as the reverse complement.
GACTCTGCAATTTCAATTTTCGAATCAACATAATGAATGTTATCGTTTATAAATCCGCTTGTAATATTCCATTTTGTTTTTTCGCCACGACTTTGCCAATTTAACGAATACCGAAAAACTTTATCTTTTTGATTACTCGTTCCTGTATCGCTATTGGTCATAAGGGTTTGTAAATCTTTATCGTAATATTGATACCAAAAAGAAGATTTTAAAAACGAATTTAGAGTAGTTTGAAGCATAGTTTCATTACAAATACCATGTTGATATAATCCAGCATGTGATTGTTTTTCAATTGGATTATTAATTTTTGCCGTATTTGAAAATTTAAAATCATTATCAGCCATTTGAGTAAAAATTTTTAAAGAACTTGCGATTTTATTGTTTCCAATCTTAGCAGATAGTGCGGCATTTCGATTGTTAAAACTTCCATATGAAAACACAAGCATGGCTTGATTATTGGCTTTCAGCACATCGTTTGAATTAAGGTGAACAGCTCCATTCACATTTCCACTTCCGAACAAGGTTGCAGAACCTCCATACTGAATACTAATATTATCGAACATAAAAATTGGCATTACTGATAAATTTACACCTCCAGACAATGGACTTTGCAAATTCATTCCATTCCACATTACTGCTGTTTGAGAACTGCTTCCTCCGCGAATTATAGGCGTGGAAATTCCTCCAATTCCATAAGAGTTGATGATTACCGAAGAGTGTTTCGACAATAAATTAGCTATATTTTCGGTAATAGAATTTTGAATAGTTTGAACATCTATTTTTTGAAAATTTCCGCCAATAGCAAAAACTTCTTGTTTTGATGCAATAATCTCAACTTCAGCAACTTTAATGGTATCTAACACCGATTGCTGAGCAAAAATAGTATTTGCAAAAATAAAAAATAGCCAAAAACTCGAATTTCTAAAAAACATAGTTACAAATGATTAATTAAACCATTCGGAACTATCGGTTAAAATGAAGATAGAAATTAATCATTTTCTATTCTTCGCCTTTCTCCCGAAAGCTACGAAAAACGTTCTTGGCAGGTCTTCTGACTCGCTCTATTTTTTGAGACGCCTTCCCATCCAAACGGACAGTGGCAAAGGTTTACAAAAAACTTTTTTTAAGAGCTTACAGCTGCGGGGACAGTTTCGGACTCACACCGAATTCCCTTTTCACTTTATTCAACGTAAAACTTGAATAAAAAACCAACAACTAATGGGGCAAAACTAATTGCTTTTTTTGGAATAAAAAAATGTTGTCGAATATAAAAAACTCGGACAAGAATGCCCGAGTTTAAAAATTAATTTATTGAGAATAGTTTTTTAAACTTTTACGCCTAATACAACAATATCATCAATTTGTTCGAATTTTTTACCGGTAATCTCGTCGGTATAGCTCATCCATTGTACAATTGCTTGTTCAACGATTTCTTTTTGTTCGCTCATCGATTTATCGCAATTTGCTATCAATAATTCTTTGAATGGTTTATACTTGAATTTTTTACCTTTTGGTCCACCAAATTGATCGGCATATCCATCAGAAAACATATAAAGCATATCTCCTTCTTCAAGTTGAAATACGTGATTGGTAAAATTGTTCATTTTTTCATAAATCGCAATCGGCATTTTATCGGGCTTTATCTCTGTAAGTTCCATTTTATTGTCCTCTGTACGAATTATGCTATCATCGGATATGGTTTCATCTGAAGTTTTTCGTATTAAATACAGTGGATTGTTTGCTCCTGCAAATTGCAATTTACGTGTTTCTAAATCCAATATACATAAAACCATATCCATTCCATCTTTTTGCTCACCAGCAATACCTTTCTGACGTAAAGCTGTAATCACATTTTCTCGAAGTTTATCAAGGACTTCGCCTGCAGTATTAATTTTTGAATTTGCAATTATTTCATTCAAAAACGACATTCCCAACATGCTCATAAAGGCACCTGGTACTCCATGCCCCGTGCAATCCGCTGCGGTAAACAATACTCTAGTACCAATCTTTGTAGCCCAATAAAAGTCTCCACTCACAACGCTATGTGGTCTAAATAGAACAAAATGATTTGGAAGATGCTTATTAAAGAAATCATTATCAGGAAGTACTGCTTTTTGTATTCGCTGAGCATAATGAATACTATCGGTTAATTCTTGTTTTTGATGTGAAATTTCGTCCCGTTGAGCACTAATTTCTTCATTAGCAAGTTCTAAACTTTTATTTTTTTCTGCGATTTCTTTTGTTCTTTCTTCAACTTTTTGTTCCAATATTGCTTTTTCTTGTTTTAATTGTCGTTCGCGGTATTTCATAACTCCGTAAACCAATCCAAATAACAAGATTACTAAGCTTATAATAAACCAAGAAGTTTTCCAAAAAGGAGGGTTTATAACAAAACTAAACTCCATTGGTTTTTCAGTCCAAATTCCATTTTCACCAACGGCAATAACTTTAAAAGTATAATTTCCAGCAGGTAAGCTTGAATATACTACTTCTGATTCTTGTCGAATTGGAGACCAACTTTCATCAAGCCCTTCTAGCATATATCTATATTTAACTTTTTCGGGATTGGATAGAGAAACTGCATTAAATTTAAAAGTTAAATGGTTTTTGTTGTAAGGCAATTCTAGGTTTTGAGGTATCCCAAACCAAGGGGAAACAGAATCAGCATAATCTAACCAGTTAACCTTTTCGTAAAATAGTTCAATAGCCGAAAGATGAATTTGAGGTGTATTTTTGATTTCATTTTCTAAGTCAGGGGAATATTTAGTTAAACCTTTTATTGTTCCAAACCAAACGTTTCCAAAGTCATCTTGTAAAATAGAATTGAGTTTGTTTTCAACACCAATGAAACCATTGGTTTGATTGTAGCTTTTAACTTTTGTGATCTCGCTGTTTTCACTAAGATATAGCTTATCAAAACCTTTATCAGTTCCGACAATTAGTATATCGTTGGATAGAAATTGAAGAGAATACACGTTCACGGACGAAAGTATATCTCCGTTCGCGACCTGTTTAATCGAAATTGAATCTAATGCATACACATTCAATTTATATATTCCTCCTCCAAATGTACCAATCCAAACATCACCTTTTTGATCAACTGCTAGTGAATGAATTGCTTTTTCGTATAAGCCTTCTTCCTCATCGAAAGAAGTCATTTGACCTTCAAAAAACTTCAATAAACCAGATAATGTAGCAATCCATACATTTCCTTTTTTATCTTCAATAATTGATTGAATATCGTCGTTTGGTATTTGATATTGACTTTCTTTGGTAACGTTCAAATATTTATCGTTGTTATATATGCTTAACCCCGCTCCTGTTCCAATCCAAATTATACCTTTAGAATCTATGTACGTGCAATTAATACGATTATCGGGTAAACCATCAGCTTCAGTAATATTTGTAATTTTCCCATCAGAATAAACGCTTAAACCAGACTGAGTAGAAATATATAATTTATTGTCTTTCGAAATAAAAACATCGTTTACAATATTATCGGCAAGTCCATTATCAGTTGTTATCCTAATAATTTTTGATGTGTCAGAAAAATTCTCTACTCCAAATAAACCTTCGCCATAAGTCGAAAGCCAATAATATGAAGAGTCCTTTTCAATATCTGATATCTGCTCTTTAAACATTCCATCGTCGAGTAAATAATGCGAAAAGTGATTCCCCATGTGTTTAACCAAGCCCGCTCCCATAGTTCCAAGCCAAATATTTTGTTCGCTGTCTTGCAATAATGACAGTACTTGATTGCTAGGTAAACCTTGTTTTTCTGAATAATTTACAATTATTTTATTATGTATTTGATATATACCAGCATTGTTTGTACTAAACCAAATATCATGATTATTATCCAACATAATATCCCAAATTGTATTATCATTCAATCCATTAAGAGTGGAATAACTTTGAATATTGTCGCGAGAAATATTCTTTGGGTTTAAACTAAAAATACCCGAATCATACGTTCCAATCCAAAAAAGTCCGTTAGCATCAGGTTTAATGCTTGTTATAATACTACTAGGCAAATAGTTATCTTTATTGAGAAGGCTGATATTAATGCTATCGTTTTCGAAAAAAGAAAGAATATTAATTCCTCCGTACATTGCTAACCAGAGTTTGCTTTCATCGTCTTCGTAAATATCAAAAACAAAATTTGTTTCGAGCCCATCTTCAGTAGTATAGATTCGAGAAACAATGTATTCTTTATTTTTCAAGACAAGTTTAACAAGACCATTATCGGTAGCAGCCCAAATATTGCTTTGTTTATCTTGATAAATATTTAAAACTGTACATTGCGGAAATCCCTTTGAAGTATCAATTTTGGTATAGGTATAACCATCGTAGATTGTAATGCCTTCTTCTGTTCCTAGCCAAATATTTTGGTTTTTATCTTGAAATAATGAGCGAACAATATTTCCAGATATTCCATTTCTCTTATTGTAAACTTTGAACTCTTTTCCATCGAATACACAAACGCCTCCACCATCAGTACCAAGCCACAAATATCCATTTTTATCCTGAATCATACTGTAAATAGTTGATTGGGATAAACCCTTTTCAATCGAAAAAGTGCGAAAATTATTGTTTTGTGAAACGGCTAGTGTACTAATGAAAACAAAAATTAAAGATAGTGTCTTTAAACTCAAATGTTTCATCAGTTCTTAATTTATAAATTTTTATAGTTTTGCAGCTAAATGATTTACAGCAACATATATTCGTTTCTCGGAATCGAAATAGTAAATTAACACATTATCACTATCATTAAATTCCGACATAGCTTTTTTAAGTTCGCTCATTATCGTGTTTTCTTTGCTTGGTTCAAAACTATACGATTTATAATAGTCAAACTTTTCTTCCTTTATTAGCCTATTTACTTTTTCGTTGTAACTCAAAGCGTCTTGTAGTTTTTCAAATACCTTATCAGATTTATTGCTAATAATAAACGCATAAGTATCTTTTGTAGTAACAATGCTTGAATCTTTTTTCACATCATCTTTATTTTCAACTTCAACAAAATCTAAATATCCTAATTTTTTATCTTTAAAAACATCTTCTCGTATTGACTCGTCAAGTATTTTAATCGATTCATTGCTTGATTGAAATAATGCTTCGAAGCCGTCTTTTTTATCAATAAGAGTCAATGGATTATTGTTGTATGTTGCACCTGAATTGAAAGTTATAAAATATTTGTCGCCGGCTTTAATATTTACAATTAACTTGGCAACAGTTTCTGTGTTTTTCTTAATCTCGAAGATTGACTTATTTTTGGCTTCGACAGTAAAAACAACCCAACTTTCAAAATAGTTTTGGGTAACAACAGGGTTAGTTCCTTCAAAAACATGAATCTTTTTGTCGTCAACCCAAATCGAATAATCGGTATAACTTTCAGTCGATTTTTTTAAACGATTAAGATAAACAATTGCTTTATTTGATTTCTGTGCAAATGCTGTATATCCTATCGGAAGCAAAAAAATGAATATCAAACTTAACGTGAATATTTTTCTCATTCGAATTACTTTTTGATGAAAATAAATTGACCTCCTTCGTCGCCCGTATTTTTAATTGGCGAAAAGTTTGGAGATTGGTCTGAATTATTAGTTACAGGTATTTTGATTGTAGTATAAAGTTGACTAGCATCAAAATATTTGCTAGTATTACTTCGCAGTGTTTTTAGCAAGTAATACGCAAAAACTGAATGACCTTCTTGTCCTCCGTCCATAACAGGTTCAATCCCTCCTGATGAAATAGCTTGACGAGAGGTTAAATTATGTACTTTTGAATAATATTTTTCTGTATCTTCGTAAGGTACTGAAACCGTTGTTCCTCTAAAAATATCACCGCTGAAGCAAGCATCTGAAACAAGCAGGGTGTGTTTTGACTTTATACCTCCTAAAAATGTTTGAATATCGCTGTTAGAAATAAATTGCGAAGTAGATTTTGTATTTGCATCTACCGGAACCCAATAACCCTTGTTTAATTGTTCTTTGTAATCGCCATGTCCCGAATAATAAATAAAAACATTATCGTTTTCTTTTACATTTGCAACTAGCCACTCAAGCTCATTTATAATATTTGAACGAGTAGCACTTTCGTTGTACAAAGCTTTAAAATGATCGAATTTATATTTTTCTCGTAATAATTTTTCAATGGCTTTTGCGTCATTTACAGCATTTTGCAATTGGCTCCAAGTTCCTGTGTAATTATCAACACCAACAATTAGAGCATAATAATTTCCAATGGTCATTTCGCTTTTAGCACTCGATACGTTTAATCCTTTAAGAGGATCGCCTCCTCCTCTGTAAGTAACATTTGTTTCAGTTTCGGTTTGTGCATCGGCGATTCCTTCTTCTTCTACAAAACCATTATCCTTTTCGTTTTTTACCGTTATTCTGATATCAGGGTTAACAATATCAATATTTTCCATGTCTGCAGTCAACAATAACTCATAACCTTCACTATTTGGCATAACTCGTAGTGGATTCTCTCCATATGCGGCAGATGGGTCAAATTCGACAAAATAACGCTTTCCGGCATATACATTAATCAACATTTTTGCTCGTAATGCATCTTTTTTACCAGTTAATTTTATTAGGCAACTACCTGTTTTTTCTCTTTTAGAAACAAGCCATTTGCCTGAATAATTTGCTGTAAATGTAGAATTTGAACCAGTCAATTTCCCAATAGTTACATCGTCAAATAAAACATTAAAATCAACATTACTGTCGGTTGATTTTTTCAACCTATAAACATAGATGATTGCATAATCTTCTTTTTTTACTTCTTCTTGCGAAAAAATGCTTATCGATGAAAAAAGCAAGGATACAATCAATAAACTTATTTTTAGTTTCATTTTTAAAAGTTTTTATTTAAAACACTCTGTAAATATACAATTTAGAATTTATTTACGACAATATTTTTGCCAAAAATAACCTACAAAAAAAGGGAAGTTATCAACGATAACTTCCCTTTGGTAAAAAACAGATTAAAATTATGAGATATTTTACTCAAACAACACTTTTTCAACAAATACATTTTCATTTGTTTTCACTTTTACAAAGTATTTACTAGGAGTTGGATTAATATTCAACAAAGAGTCGTTTGAAACTATTTTTAACCTTTCGTTGAACTTTTTTTTCTTTAAAATTTCCAACAACATTTTTTTTATTTACAAATATAATATTTCCTGAGTTGCCATCTATTACAATTGTTGTAATTATACCTCCCCGATTATATGAATATAAATAGGCAACATTGCCTGAGAATAAAGTAAATATCATTCCTTTGAAAATATTTTTTAATTGCTCACTAAATGTATTATTATAGCCGTAAATTTTTGAGAATACAAGTATGTCTGATTCGAATTTGTCAGCAAACAAGTTTACCTTATGTCCGACTGAAAAATCAATTACGTTTGAATTAATCGGTATAAAAACATCTTTTTTGTACATCAGATACAAATATTTATCGATTTCTTCTGAAATATAGTTTAATTCGAATTTTAAATCATTTTCTTCAACCTTAGCTAAGGTGGTATAAAATGCACTGTCTTTAAATAATTTTGTGATTGCAGTATCAAATTCAATGGAAATTTGAGTTTCTAATTCCGACAATCGTTCATTTCGCCCACTGAATCTTCGCTTTTCTATTTCTGTAAAGCTTGGAAATACGGCTACATGCTTATATTCTTTAATTAATTTACCAGCATCATTACTTCTTCTTATCATCGTAAGACAAGAAGTATTAACTAACGCCATTACTAAAAATATAATTACAACTGATTTATTGTGCACTATCGATTTTTTTAATTATGCTATTTATATATCTATAATCTTCGGCATTTTCATTAAATTCAAGATATTTAGTTAAGTATGCTTTAGCTTCATTGTATTTTTTGTCCTGATAAGCAATATGCCCGAGTCCTCTGTATGCTTTATCAATAGCAATATTTTTATTAAGCATTTCGTTAAATATTAGCATTGCATTTTTTTTATATTCTTCTTGTTTTGATTTAAATTCTACTACTAATTTTGCTGTATACTTACGGTTAGTTTTGAGTGCATACTCAAATGCCACATCTTCGATATTGGTATACATTTTTTGATAAATATCACCCTTAAGAGTCATTAATTTTATACGATAATCATCATCTAAAAATCTGCTTTTTTCAAGATTTAAAACTTCATACAATGCGTATTGGTAATGTTTTTTATTTATGCGAAGCGAAATGTTATACAACTGCAATTCTTTTGTCAAATTTTTAAAATTCTCGTTATTAATATTTTTATTAAGTATACTATCGTTTATAAGCGTTTGCAATACGTTTTTTCTCATTATATTAGTAGGGTGAGTACTGTAAAAGAAATATTCGAGCCCTCCCATATCATCAACTTCATTCAATTGATCAAAAACTAACACTGCTTCATCTTGTTTAAATCCAGCACTTCTAAAAAGGTCAAATGCCAATCTATCAGCTTCATCTTCCATTTCTCGACCATATCCGTTAATTGAATACATAATAGTTAGTTGTACCACGGCTGATGATAGACCTAGACTGTAAACAGTTAGTGGACTTAATATTATATCAGCAAACTTGTAAGCTATTGTTTTTCTTTTAAAGTTAATAAACCCTCTTAACATGTGTCTTTTTATTACATGAGCAGCTTCATGTGCCATGATAAAAGCTAATTGATGCTCGTTTTCGACATTGCAAATAAGCCCCGAATGAATAAAAATATTTCCGTTATCTAAAGCAAATGCATTAATGGTTGGGTCTTTAACAATATAGAAGTTAAAATTCACATATTTTTCAATATCATCTGTTATTATTCTTTCTTTTAAATTTTGAATTAAATTATTTAACGAGTCGTCGTAATAAATAAGCCCATGTTCTTTAATTTGAGCAACAAAAAAGTCAGACTGTTCCAATATATACTTTTCATCTACTTTATGGCTATTCCTATTTTGAATATCAGTAATAGGAATTATATTTTGAGGAGCACAACCATAGATTAATGCCAAAAGCAAAAATGAAAGTATATAATTTATTAGAGACATGTTGATAAAGTCTAAATTAAAATACAAAAGGGAAGCTAAAAACTAGCCTCCCTTCTTGCTTATTGAATATTCTTAAATTTATTTAATCTTAGCCAATCTAGCTGTTACTTTAACGGTTGTTGTTACAAAAATTAAAGGAATACCAGTTTTTTTAGTTTCGAATTGAGGATAGAAAACAACATCGTATCCAGGATTATCAACCATTGCATTGTATAATGCATACATGTTTGTTTTATTGGCTATTAAACTACCAATAATAGGTATTTGCATTGTGTTAGCTTCGATATTTTCTCCCAAACTTTTAGAGAATAATCTTGCGAAGTCAATTCCGAAAATAGTTGTTGATGTGGCTTCTCCTGTTACTTGTTTTGAAAAATCAAAATCGTCTTTCACAAACTGAACGTGATTGTTTGGAGTTTTCATCGAACGAGATTGAATTGTACAACTTGTAAAGAATGCTGCTACAACTGCTACTACAAATAATAATCTGAACATTTTCATAATTAATTTAATTTTAGTTAGACAAAGTTTTTACTGACTGCAAATATAATTCTTTATTTTATCTAACAGTAACTCGACTTAAATCTTTTCAAAAAAAATGATAAACCAATTTTAAGTTATGACGAATGTATTTTAAACAAGTTTTAAATATAAAGTTTGTAGAACAGAAAATTTCGATTTATAAATTTAGTGAAATCGAAAAGTACAATAGTTCGTTATTAAACTTCCATAAAAGGATATTTAAAATCTTGTGAAGGTAAAAATGTTTCTTTTATCGTTCTTGGGCTTATCCAACGTAATAAATTCAAACTTCCACCTGCTTTGTCGTTTGTTCCTGAACCACGAGCACCGCCAAAAGGTTGTAAGCCAACCATTGCACCCGATGGTTTATCGTTGATGTAAAAATTACCTGCTGCGTATCTTAATGTTTTACATGCTTGTATCATTGCGTATTTATCGTTTGCAAAAATTGAACCTGTCAAAGCATAAGGAGATGTTTTATTGCAAATATTTAGAGTTTCTTGATAATCTTTGTCATCATAAACATAAATTGTCATCACAGGACCGAAAATTTCTTCCTGCATTGTTGTAAAATATGGATTTGTTGTTTGAATGATTGTTGGTTGAATAAAATAACCAACAGTTTTATCACCTGTTCCACCTGCTAAAATTTCACATTCTTTCGATTTTTTGGCTAATTCGATGTAATTCATAATATTGTCAAATGAATTTTCATCTATTACTGCGTTCATGAAATTTTCAAAATTTTCTACTCCACCAACTTTTATTTGCGAAACTTGATTCAACATATGTTGTTTAATTTCGTTCCAAAGTGATTTAGGAATATAGGAACGTGAAGCGGCTGAACATTTTTGTCCTTGATATTCAAATGCTCCACGAATTATTCCTGTTGCAACATCAATCGGGTTTGCTGAATTATGAACAAAAATAAAATCTTTTCCGCCTGTTTCTCCAACAAGTTTTGGATATGAAACATAATTTGTAAGATTTTCAGTTACTCCTTGCCACAATTTATTAAAAGTTGCGTTAGAACCAGTGAAATGAATACCTGCTAAATCTTTGTTTTTCAATACAGTATTGCCTATTAATGAACCCGAACCCGGAACAAAGTTTATTACACCTGCCGGAAGCCCTGCTTCTATAAATATTTTCATCAAATAATAACTTGATAACAAAGATGTTGACGCAGGTTTCCAAACCGTTGTATTTCCCATTAAAATAACTGACATATTTAAGTTTGACGCAATTGCTGTAAAATTAAAAGGTGTAACAGTGAATATAAAACCTTCTAACGCTCTGTATTCCATTCTGTTTAATTGTCCAAATTCTGATTTTGGTTGACCATTATAAATTGTTGAAGCAAAGTAAACATTGTATCTTAAATAATCAATTACTTCGCAAGCCGCATCAATTTCGGCTTGATAAACATTTTTATCTTGACCGAGCATTGTAGATGCAACAATTAAATTACGATATTTTTTTGATAATAATTCTGCTGCACGAAGCATAATAGAAGAACGTTCAATCCATGAAAGATTTTCCCACATTTCTTTTGCTTTCAAGGCTTCATCGATTGCAAGGTGAATTTCTTTTTCGGTTGCTTGGTGATAAATAGCTAATGTTTTACTATGATTATGTGGCATTACAACTTTTGCCGTTTTGCCTGTTCTAATTTCTTTACCGCCAATAATTAACGGAATTTCAATTTGTTCGTTGCTAATACGATTTAATTCTGAAATTATTTGTTCTCTTTCTTTACTGCCCTTACCGTATTGTAAAATCGGTTCGTTTTGTGGACTGTCGAATTTAAAAATTGCATTGTTCATATTTACTGAATTTTATGTTTATTTTTACCGAGTTGAATTTGTTTGCAACTCGCATACAAAAGTAATATTTAATTTTTCTTAACCAATCCAATATCTAAATTTTATGTTTCATTTCAGTGAGAATTTCTTGAAGAGTTTGGGTAATAATTTGGACATATTTTTCGTGAAATTTATCAAATGCGGATACAACTTCGTGTCCTTGTAGTGTTAAAACTGTTTTTCTGCCACCTTGTCTTTCAATAATCGGAAATCCGAATATTTTTCAATTTTATTTTAAGGTATTCCAAGTTTTTCGATAAGAGGTTGTTTAAAAATTCAAAAGCTAATAAACAAAAGTTATCAACATATATTTAGTCATATTCAACTAATTATCAATACTTTACTATCCATTTGTTTTTATGACTTATAAAAAATATACGGATGAGAATATTACCATTCGCAAAAACTTAGTATTTTGAAGCAAATTTTAATTACAAAAATATGATAGCGAAATATATTGTAGATTTTTTAAAAGAAAATAATCGACTTATTATTCCTGAACTAGGAGCATTTATTGTAAAAATTAACCACGACGATAATAGCCGAAGCATAACATTTAACGATGTTATTAAGTTTAACGACAACACTTTTGCAAATTTCATAGCTACTAAAGAAAATATTGTTTACGACGAAGCTGTTCGACACATTTCTGAATTTGTTCATGAGTCTAGCGAATTATTATCAACAGGACAAAAAGTTAAAATTGAGACGGTTGGGAATCTTCAAAAAGATGGAAAAGGGTATGTTGTGTTAATTTTAGAAGAAAAAGAAATAAATACAATTACAGAAATTATTGAAAAACAAGAAGTTCCAACCGTAATGGAACTCATTGATGAAGATATTTCTATTTCAAATGAAAAAGTAGAAGATTTCGTTTCAGATGAACCTATCAACGAAAATGAAATTATGGAACTTATTGACCACAAAGAAGATGAAAAAAATGTACCAAAAGTTGAAAATATAATTGAAGAAGAAATAATACTCCCTCCAATTCCAGAAATTAAGATTGAAGAAAAGAAAGAAATTATAATAGAGCCAACTAAAAAAGAATCGGAAAAAGTTATAGAGGAAATACTTCCCGAAAAACATATCGAACATCATGAAATTAAGGCAAAAATTGAAAAACAAAAACCAGTTAAACCTGAAAAAGCAATTGCTAAAAAATCGAATAAACTATTGATAATTCTTGTTATTGTTGGCGTTCTAGTAATTGGTGCGGGAGTTTTAGGATTCATGTTTAAAGAACATGTTAAGGCTTATTATGCTAAATTTTTGCATAAAGAAAGTATTACCATCACTAAAAATATTACTGTTGACAAAAACATAGAAACATTTGACTCAACTGAAGTAACAGAAGTTGTTGATACAATAGCAAAAACTGAAACTATAATAGAAGAAGCAATCGAAGTAAAAGAAGAAGTTATCGTTGAAAAAACAACAGAAGTCGCTCCAGCATCTAGTGTTTCGAATCAATCAGGGCTAAATGTTCATTTAATTGCCGGAAGTTTTCAGGTAAAAAGTCAAGCCGACAAATACGCACAAAAAATTATATCAGAAGGTTTCGATGCTAAAGTTTTAGATATTAGTGGTAGTGGCTGGTATAGAGTTACATTCAGTTCATTCGCAACCGAAAATGAAGCAAAAACCGAACTCGAAAATCTTAAAGCAAAGGGTAAAGTTGCTTGGATTTTGAAAGATTAAAAAAATATACTCCAAGTACAAAATAGTACTTGGAGTTCTTTTAAAAAAATTACCAAAATCTTACGAATTACAATTACATGCGTTACATACTTTATATCGTTTTTATTTTTAATAGTTTGTCGATTTTTAGTCAGCATAAAGTTGATATAAAGATTGATGTAAACGAATTTAACAAAGGAGATACTATTCAAGTTCTCACTCCCAGCCTTTCATTTGTGAATTTTGACACCACAATTATTTTTCAAAATCCAATAGAGATAAAGAAAATAAATCGCACAGAAACAGAAATTAGATTGCGGCATAAAAACTCGTATTATACTTTTCATGTTGAAAATGAAGATGAATTTTTTCTGCATTTTTACAATCTTAGCGAAATGCCTTTAATTGAGGGCAAAAATACTGACAAAGCAAAGTTGCTGTCCGAATTTCAATTCAAATATTCCGACTTATTTTCCTACTCCAAACAACCTATTGAAGTTGGAATTGACGAATACGAAAATAGCTTATATCTAAACATGAAGCAACAAATTGATTTTATTAACAATTATAACAATGCGAAAGATTTAAGTTTAAGCAGTAAATCATATTTGTATAATTTAGTCAAATACAATTATTTAAACAGATTATTTACATATTCTATTCAAGATACACACCCAAAAAGCATAAAGTCTTTACCCACTATAATGCTAAATATAATTAAACCCGATTTAGTAAGTAACGATGCTGCTTTATACATAGAAAATTACCGATTATTTCTCGATAAATATATGGTTTACAGTACGTTTAAAGAAAATGAATTCAGTCCTATTAACGATAGATTTGAATTAATTAAAAGCATTTTAGTTCAAGCATATTCGCAACTAAACGGACAAACAAAAACCTACTATATTGCTAATATTTTAACAAAATATCACACATTTATCAGCGAAGAAACTTTTACCAATTATGTTAAGTTAATTAGCTCTGATTCAAGCTACATAAATTATAAAACAAGTATTGAAAACACAATTAAAAAGAATACGTTTTACAAGGTTCAAGAGTTAGAAAAAAGCAAACCCGAATTAAAAGAAAAAGAATCAAACAAGGATAATTCTAACTCTAGCTCAAACAAACTTAGCTTAATTGACACAAAAGGAAAGAAAATTCGACTATCTGACTTTAAAGGAAAAGTTATTTACATTGATGTTTGGGCGAGCTGGTGCGGTCCCTGCCGTCAACAGTTTCCTTATGCTAAAGATTTACAGAAAAAGTTTACTGATAAAGAAAAAGAAAAAATAGTGTTTCTTTATATTTCGATTGACGAAAATGAAACAATATGGAAAAATGCACTCGAAAAAATTGAAATTCATGGAACAAACTTACTTTCTCCTGGTGGCTGGAATTCCGATGTAACCAAGCATTTTCAGATAAGAAGCATTCCAAGATATTTGCTAATCGACAAAAGTGGAAAAGTAGTTGATAATAATGCAAAGCGACCTAGTCAAACAGAAGAAATATACAACGAAATAATAAATCTAATAACAAATTAATATTTATGACAAAAACAATTTCAATAACCTGTGTAAACAACAATTATGAAAAAGTTAAATTCCCTGCGGGAGTTAGTTTAAAAGAGATTCTCAAAACAGTAAAACCCACATTGAAATACCCAGTATTAGGAGCTTTAGTGAATAACGAGCTTCAAGAGTTAAGTTATGAAATGTTCAAACCAAAACACGTTAAATTTATCGACATAACTTCGTCAATGGGAATTAGAATGTACGTACGTTCGTTGTCGTTTATTTTAATCAAAGCCTTTAACGAGCGATTTCCTAATGCAACGCTAAAAATTGCTAACTCAATTTCTAAAGGTTTATATTGCGAAATTGAGGGCTTAGACGGAGTGATTTATGCCGAAGACGTTGAAAAAATCAAAACACGAATGCACGAAATTGTAAAAGCCGATATTCCTTTTAAAAGAGAAGAAATGGTAAACGATGAGGCATTGAAAATATACGAAAAAAATAATCAACCAGACAAATGCAAATTATTTAAAGATCGAAAAATACTTTATACTTCGGTTTACTATATAGACGAGACGGTTGATTATTTCTACGAATACCTAGTCCCTTCGACTAGCTATATAACCAACTTCGATTTGGTAAAATATCACGAAGGATTGCTGTTAAGATTCCCAAAAGTATCTAAGCCAGAGGAACTTGAAGACATAGTAAAAGAAGATAAATTGTTCGAAATATTTAAAGAACATAAGCATTGGGCAAAAATTTTAGGTGTTGAAAATGTTGGCAGTCTAAATCAGCTTACAAGCAGCAAAAAAGTTGGAGATTTAGTCAAAATTTCGGAAGCCTTACATGAGAAAAAAATTGCAAGAATAGCAGATGATATCCATACAAAAAGCGATAAAGTAAAACTCGTTTTAATTTCAGGTCCATCGTCGTCAGGAAAAACATCGTTTTGCAAAAGATTGTCGATTCAATTACAAGTACTCGGTTTTCAAACCATGTTGATTTCACTCGACGATTATTTTGTAAATCGTGAATTTACTCCACTCGACGAAAATGGAGAATATGATTTTGAATGCTTAGAAGCTATAGATGTTAAGCAATTTAATACCGACATGTTGGCTTTAATGGATGGTAAAGAAGTCGAAATACCTAAATTCGATTTTACAACCGGGCAACGAACTTATTTAGGAAACAAAAAGAAAGTTTGCAAAAACACACTTTTCATTGTAGAAGGGATTCACGGCTTAAATCCAGGCTTAACACCTGATATTAACGAAGATTTTAAATATAAAGTTTACGTTTCGGCATTAACTCAAATTTCAATCGATAATCATAATCGAATTCCTACAACCGATAATCGATTGATTCGACGAATGGTTAGAGACTATAAATATCGTGGATATTCTGCTTTAGCTACTATAAAACGTTGGCCAAGCGTTAGAAAAGGCGAAGAATTAAATATTTTTCCATTCCAAGAAAATGCCGATGCTGTATTCAACTCAGCACTATTGTACGAAATTGCCATTTTAAAACGCAGAGCAGTACCAATTTTAAACGAAGTTCCACAAAGTGCCGACGAATATAGTGAAGCCATAAGGTTGCTTAAATTTTTATCCTATTTCAACGATATACCCGAAGAAATGGAAAAAGAAATTCCTCCAACCTCGATTATTAGAGAATTCTTGGGTGGAAGCAGTTTTAAATATTAAAATGTTAAACTTATAGATAATAACTCAATGAAGAAATTGAAAATTTTTGTAGCAATTTTATTGACATCGTCAATATTAACAACTCAAACAGGCTGTTTTGGTTCATTTGGACTAACCATGAAAGTTTATGATTTCAATAAAGAAATGGGCGACCAATGGGTTCAAGAACTAGTTTTTCTGGCTTTTGGATGTATACAAGTTTATACAATTGCTTTTTTTATCGATGCATTTGTACTAAATTCAATTGAGTTTTGGACAGGAACCAATCCTGTTGCCATGAACGATAGCGATATGGAGCAAAAAATTGTAAAATCGGGTGAGAAAATCTACCAAATTACAGCAACTAAAAACAAGTACAATATCAAGCAAACCGTAGGTCCTGAAGTTGGTAAAGAATTAGATATTATTTACAATCCTGAAACTTCAACATGGACTGCAAATAACGGAACAGAATCAATTGATTTAGTTAACTTTAACAAACGAACAGGTATAGTGAAATTCTTAAAAGGAAATCAAGAAATGGTTTTCGATGCAAATGTTCAAAGCATTGATTATATGCGTAATTCTTTACAAGCAAATGTTGCCATGAATTAAACGAAATTACCCAAAAAAAGAATAGCCAATACATCGATGTGTTGGCTATTCTTTTTTCACTTTATACTTTCACACAATTGCTAATGCAAAATTTTAAAAACCAATTCTTTCAAAAGTTCTCCATCGCTTGCCGATAAACTATTTACCCCTTTTGATTTCATATCGTACTCACGAATCAGTGAAATTATTTCCATTGTTTTGTTTGCCGAATATTTTTTAGCAGCAGTTTCGTATTGATTGATAAAATATGGATTTATACCAAGTGCAGCAGCAATTTCCTGTTTTGAATTATTTTTAATTCCATAATAGACCAACAGTTTAGCATAAAAATTAAAAATGGCAGGAAGTGTCAAAACTAATGGATAATTCTTCTCGTTTTTAGAAAAGTAATTTACAATTTGATTTGATTTTAAAATATTCTTATTGCTAAGTGCATTGGTTAATTCAAATTGATTGAAATCCTTACTGATACCAATGTTCTTCTCAATATGTGCAGGAGTAATTTTTTTCTCATTTTCGGGTAGCGAAATCAGTAGTTTTTCTACTTCATTAACAATCTTCGCAAGGTCGGTTCCCAAAAAATCAGACAACATCATAACGCCTTCGGGCGTGATTTCAATATTGTTCGATTGCATATATTGCTCAATCCATTTGGGTACTTGGTAGTCTTTTAATTTTTCTGATTCAAATGTACAAGCGACTTTTTCGAGCCTTTTGTAGAGCTTAGTCGTTTTTTTTATAGTTTTGTACTTGTAATTGAAAACTAGAATGGTTGAACTTAATGGATTTTCGACATACATGAGCAATGAATCCTCAAACTTTTTCAGTTCCTGAGCTTCTTTTACAATAATGACCTGATGATTTGCCATCATTGGAAAACGTTTCGCTGCAGAGATAATATCTAAAATTTCTGAATCTTTTCCGTACAAAATTGTCTGATTAAAATCTCGTTCGGTTTCGTTTAAAACATTCTGCTGAATGAAATTTGAAATCTTATCGATATAATAAGGCTCATCGCCCATTAAAAAATATATCGGTTTGTAAATTTTGTTTTTTAAATCTTTTATAATCTGTTCAAAAGTCATCGTTTGTATTTACAAAAAATTAAAATTTTAAGTGTTTTACCGATTGACCGTTATCTTTTATAACAGTCAAAGCATCGATTCCAATTTTTAAATGATCGGTAACATATTGCTCGGTAACATGTTTGTCGCTTTTATCGGTTTTAACCCCGTCGGAAATCATTGGTTGGTCAGAAACCAATAATAAGGCTCCTGATGGGATTTCGTTGTAAAAACCAACAATAAAAATAGTTGCCGTTTCCATATCAATTGCCATAGCTCTTGATTTTCGCAAGTATTTTTTAAACCGCTCGTCATACTCCCAAACTCGTTTATTGGTAGTTAAAACCGTTCCTGTCCAATAGTCGCGTTGCTTATTACGAATGGCAGTAGAAACCGCACGTTGGAGGTTAAAAGCAGGTAAAGCAGGTATTTCGGGAGGCAGATAGTCGTTTGATGTTCCTTCGCTTCTGATTGCAGCAATTGGCAAAATTAAATCGCCAACATTATTTTTTCTTTTTAAACCTCCGCATTTACCAAGAAAAAGAACCGCTTCGGGTTTTATAGCACTTAATAAATCCATAACAGTAGCCGCATTCGGACTGCCCATTCCAAAATTGATAATGGTTATACCGTTTGCCGTAGCATTTGGCATAGGTCGATGTTTACCAACAACTTCAACACTATTCCATTTTGCAAACAAATCGACATATAGCTGAAAGTTGGTCAAAATTATATATTTACCGAAGTCTTTTAGTTCAGTATCGGTGTATCGAGGTAACCAGTTTTCGACAATTTCTTTTTTTGTTTTCATTTTTTGCTTTAATTTGAGAAGAATTTACCAAAATATGGAAAAACTAAATTTACCAACTTATAGTTTCAAAACAAAATTTATTGACGGAAAGAATTACATTTTCGATAATTTTCGACGAAAATACATAATATTAACACCTGAAGAGTGGGTACGACAACATTTTTTAAATTTTTTGGTAGTCGAAAAACATTATCCGAAAAGCTTAATTTCGGTCGAAAAAAACTTGATTATCAATCAAAATTCGTTTCGTGCCGATATCGTTGCTTATAACAAAAATGCAGAGCCAATTTTGTTGGTTGAATGCAAAGCTGCAAGTGTAAAAATAGAACAAACTGTTTTTGAGCAAATTGGCACTTACAATATTCTGTTAAAAGTACCATATTTGATTGTTACTAATGGCATTTCACATTTTTGTTGTAAAATAAATTTTCTTGATTCGTCGTATGTTTTTTTGAAAGAAATTCCTGATTATACCGAATTGTGAAAAAATGTGTTTTTTCAGGCTACTCCACAATTTACTCCAATAAAAAAAAGAAAAAAATTACGGCAATATTTTTAAACTTTCGGAAAGTTGGCTTACAAAAACAAAAAAGCCTCTGAAAATCAGAGGCTTAGTCGGGGTGGCAGGATTCGAACCTGCGGTCTCCTGGTCCCAAACCAGGCGCCTTAACCGGACTGGGCCACACCCCGTATGCATTAAAGCGAGTGCAAAATTACAAAAAATTATGAATACTCAAACTAATTTATCGTTTTTTATTTATCCACCTTTTCTTACAACTTTATATCCTTGATTTACAAGAATTTCTTGAATTTTTTGTCGAAAGTCGCCTTGAATAAGTATCTCGTTATCTTTCACGCTACCTCCCACTCCACATTTGGTTTTGAGCATTTTGCCCAATTCTTTCAAATCGTTTTCGGTACCGACAAATCCTTCAATTAAAGTTACTGCTTTTCCTGCTCGTTGTTTTTTATCGAGCGAAAGATATAATTTTTGTTGATTTGGCTGAAGGGTTACAAGTTCTTCTCCTTCTTCAAAATCAAATTTAAAGTCCGGGTTTGTAGAATATACAATGTTTATTTTTTGTTTTTTGTTTTTACTCATTTTCAAATATCAATTTTCAATTAATAATAATCAATTATCTTATTATAATAGTTCGGTATATTTTGAGATTGCTTCGTTCCTTGCAATGACGAAGTGGCTAGCTGTCTGCAAGTTACGTCATTGCGAACGTAGTGAAGCAATCTATTGATTAATAGTGCTTTATAAAAATATACCAAACTATTGTTATTATCAAGTTAATTCTTCTTTTTCAACATATTAAAGAATATTTTCAATTCTTGTTTTCGCTCAAGCGAAAGTTGATGCCAACGAATTCCTTGAACAGCACCTTCAAGTGCATAAAGCATATTTATACAAGCTGAACTATCGATAGCAGAAATCAAGATAAATGCTCGTTCGCTACCTGTTGACTTCAAGGCTTCAGCATTTTCGATCCCGACTTCGACTAATTTTTTAGCGAGTTCTTTTCCAATATTTGGCAAATCGGTTAATTGAGTCATATTTTATAAGCCTAATTCATTATCGATTTCGCACATTGCATTAATGGCAAGTTCAGCAAATTCGTTAAGAGGAATACCTATTTTTTCACACTCCATTATGGATTCTCTTTTAACCGAAGCAGCAAAGGCTTTTTCTTTCATTCGCTTTACAACTGATTTTGGTTTTATCGACTTTATTTTTTTATCTGGGTAAACTAGTGTGGTGGCTGTTATTAAGCCTGTAATAGTTTCGCCTGCAGCCAAGGCGAAATGGAATTTATCTTCACGGATTAATCCATTGTCGGCTTCTTCGTTATGTCGAGTTATGGCATCAATAATTTCGTCGGATACACCATTTTCTTTAAGTATTTTAACAGCCACAACTCCATGTGTTTTGGAGTCTGCATTGGTAAGTTCAACATCAATATCGTGCAACAAGCCCGCAATCGACCATACATCCGAATTTTCACCTAGTTTTACGGCTATTGCTTTCATCACGACTTCCGAAGCTAAACTGTGCTTAATCATGTTCTCATTTTTCACATACTCTTTAAGTAGCTTCATTGCGTTTTCTCTCGAGATTCCTGCATTCATAGTCATAGTAGAAAGTTTTTTAAATAAAGTAATGAAGTTATAAAGTTATTATTTTTTTTTCATTAGCACATTAGCACATTGATACATTAGCACATTAATTTAGTGAGCATCAATTCCATACAGCATCAAAACTAAATGATCGATGGTTTTTAAAATTTCTTTCATATATTCATTTACAGCTTTTACGCTTCCTGGCAATGTATAAACTTGTGTTTTGTCAATAACGCCGGCAATACCACGGCTTAGCAGAGCATTTGGTTTTTCTTGTCCATATTTCGTACGAATGAGTTCCATTATGCCAGGTATTTCTTTGTCGAGCATCAATTTTACTACGTCAGGCGTAATATCTCTAGCTCCCACTCCTGTTCCTCCGGTTGTAAAAATGAAATCATTTTTCTCAAAAATCGCCTTGTTAATTTCTTCTTTCAACTTTGTTTCTTCGTCAGCAATTACAACTCTGTTGATTTGAAATTTTTTATTGACTTTTTCAAAATGCGATTCCAATAATTCCGAAATTCTAGGACCACTACGATCTTCATATTCGCCAATGCTTGCCCTATCGCTCAATGTGATAATTTTTGTTTTGAAAACTTTAGGTTCATACATAAACTCATCGCCTTCTTTTACAACACCGTTTTTGAGTACTCGAGCAAAAATTCCTTCTTTGGGCATTACACAATTCCCAACTTCACGATAAATAGCACAACTGTCGCCATGACACTTTTTGCCAATTTGAGTAACTTCTAAAATTACATTTTCGTTTATAAACTTATCTAAAGGAGAAGTTTTATAGAGTGTAAGCCCTTTTGTAGTAATATTTTCAGCGAATTCGCCAAAAGCGATTTCTCGTCCTGCCAAAGCCGAAAATTTCTCGAAACTTTCAAGCCCGAGCAAGCTAACTTGTCGATGCCAAAGTCCTGAATGAGCATCGTTTTTTACTCCTCGTTCAAATAAATCGATATACTCGACCGGCTTTTTAATGGTTCCTTTTTTCTCCGAAATATTTACTGATATTACTTTAAATCCTTTTTCCATTTTTTTTTATTAGTTAAAACCCTCTTTATTATGAAATTTATAATTTCTACTCATTATGCAAATTTATAAAATTTCTATTACCACGAGTTACACTACGTTAAACTTGCGGTAGCTCTTTACTTGTTGTCTACTTGCAGTAGCGAAGATTCGGGGTAAACAATCAACCAGTTTATTTTCATAAGCTGCAGTAAATTCAAATCATATCGCTTGTATGTATGCCTGAAATCTTCCTCGTTGTTCAAAACTGCATGGTAAAATTTTGCAGAATCAATAATAAAAACGTGTATGCTGTTCTTATAATCGTCAATCATTGCCATTTCCCATTTTCCTCCCATATACCCTAAATAACTTGTATCATTTGGTTCGATAAAATTCCCTGATATTCTACGGGTTAATCCCTTTTGAAATTGCCTGAAATTATATTTCATATAACCAAATGAGCTTTCAAGAGTGTCATGTGATTCTAAGATAAATACCTTGTGACCAGAATTGTTTGCAATCCTGAATTTATCATCAATAGGATCACATCCAATTACCAAGAGTATTATAAATAGAATCAGTATGTATTTCATGCTGTTAGTAGTTATATTGTGGTCTGTTCCTCAACTTTGAGTATCTACCATAAAACCTGTGAGTTCTACCTGTTGCAAACATTTCAAACCACTGGTATTTATGAAGACTTGTTTCTTTTTTTAATATTCCCATTGTCATCATAAGTAACATCAGACATTACATTTTCATCAAGCGTAGCAGTTCTTAATCTATTAACAAAATCGTAATCAAAGTTTTCTGAACTTTACAAGCTTGTTAACTTTACAAACTCAAAAAATATCCTGCTTTGTTTTCTCAACCAACTTAATCTCTCCCATTACCATTTCTTTATCCACCGCTTTACACATATCGTAAACTGTTAATAATGCAACACTTACCGCCATCAAAGCTTCCATTTCAATGCCTGTTTGTCCGATACAACGAAGTTCACTTGTTACATACACACCATCGGCAAGCAATTCAGCTTTAACACCAACCTTTGTAATTTGTAAAGGGTGGCAAAGCGGAATTAAATCGCTGGTTCGTTTAGCTGCTTGAATTCCTGCTATTTCAGAAATAGTGAGAACATCACCTTTTTTCAATTGATTTTCTTGAATCAATTTTACCGTTGCGGGATTCAGAAATATTTTTCCTTCAGCTTTCGCTACACGAAATTGATTTGGTTTATCGCCAACATCAACCATGTTAGCCTTTCCATGTTCGTCGATATGTGAAAATTTTGACATTTGCTATCCTCCAATATTATAAAAATTACTTTTAGTATTTGTTGTTCCGCACTGAGGTTTATTCTCAATTGCTTTTAAAATTGCATTTTCAGCTCCAAGTTCTCTAACTGAATACGCAATATCGCTAAACAAACAGGGTTTTATCAATCCGTTACTTGTCAAACGCAAACGATTGCATGCAATACAATTTCCTCCTTCTCCTCCTTCAACCACTGTATATTCGCCTTTTTCTAGGTTCATTAAATGGATAAAACGAATTTGCAAATCATTTTCTCTACAAAACTCTTCAACTTCGATTGCATCTTTTTCTTTGCGAGAATTTAGGATTACAGTATTTATTTTTATCGGGTATAATCCCGCATTTTTGGCAGCCTTAATTCCATCAAAAACTTTTTGAATATCTCCGCCACGAGTTATTTCTTTATATTTTATTGGATTTATTGTATCAAGACTGATGTTTATTCGTTGAAGTCCTGCTTTTCGTAAATCATCTGCATATTTATCCAAAAAAATACCATTGCTTGTCATCGACAAATCTTTGATTCCCGCAACATTTGAAATCATGGCAAGCAAATCGACAATCCCTTTTCGCACCAAAGGCTCTCCGCCTGTGATTCGGACTTTTTCAAGTCCCAAATTCACAGCAACTTTTATCACCTCTAAAATCTCATCGAAACTTAGAATATCTTGATGGCTTAACATTTTTACTCCTTCAGCTGGCATGCAATATTGACATCGAAGGTTGCAACGATCGGTAACCGAAATACGCAGGTAATTTATTTTTCGATTAAATCTGTCGAACATCAAATTTTTCTCCTTTCAAAATTTCAGTTTTACCAATTGGAATCGCAATTAATCCATCGGCAATATTAAGTGCATGAGTATGTGCAGAACCATGGTAATCAATCGGCATAATTTCGCCGATTTCATTTATTATTATCGGAATCCACGACATTCTTTCGGCTCGTTTCCGCTTGTAATCAATTCCCATAGGAAGTGAAATTTTTAATGGAGTATATTCATATCCCATCAATTTATATATCAAAGGCTTAGACAATAATTCAAATATGGTAAACGACGACACTGGATTTCCCGGTAAGCCAAAGCAGAATTTGTTTCCAATTCGCCCAAACATGGTTGGTTTTCCAGGTTGAATTGCAATATTATGAAAAATTTGGTTAACTCCCATTTCCGACAATACTTCGGGAACAAAATCGAAATCGCCCATTGAAACCCCACCTGTAAGTAAAACAACATCGCAATTGTCGAATGCTTGTTTTAAAATTTTTGTAGTTGATTCTTTCGTATCTTCAGCAATTCCAAAATAAGTAGGTTCGGCTCCAATTCGTTGTATTTGCGAAAACAATTGATAAGCGTTGCTGTTACGAATTTGCGACAACCCTGGTTTTTGATTTGGCTCAACCAATTCGCTTCCAGTTGAAATAATTGCGACATTCACTTTTCTATAAACTTTTACTTTTGAATACCCAATAGAAGCCAAAATAGCAACGTGTTGTGGTTTAATCAACGTGCCTTTTTTTATGAGTACATCACCAATTTTAACATCGTCGGCTTTTTTAACAAAGTTCGAACGATGCAATTTACCTCTGAATTTTATTTTTTCATTTCCAAGTTCATCAACATCTTCAACAATTATAATAGTATCTGCTCCCTCGGGCAACATGGCACCCGTCATAATTTTTGAACACTGATTCGCTGAAATTTTTTTTTGAGGAACTTTTCCTGCCTGAATAACCTCAAGAACTGAGAGTTCGTTTTCAATATCTTGCTTTCGACAAGCATAACCGTCCATTGCAGCTTTATCAAAAGGAGGCATATTAACATCAGAAATTGCGTCTTCGGCTAAAATTCGAGTATTCGAACTTAGAAGTTCTACCGTTTCTACTTTAAATTGAAAGCCGTCGACTTCAGTAACTTTTTTATATGCATCTTCAAATAAAATCATGATTTAACCTAGTAATTTGTATAAAATGTTCAATTCGCATTGAAAAATTAATGAACTAATGCAAAATTGCAGATATTATTTTAAAAATCCTACGGCTTAAATCGATTAGGCATAAATCCACTTACCATCCTCAAACTTAAAGTTGGGAATTATATTTTTATAGTCTTCTAACGAGGTAATCATGTTTGCAAGTTCAAGCATTTGTGCCGAGTATAATTTTTTACTTGTTGATTCCTGACTATCAAACATGACAAATAATTGGGGCTGAACATAATTTCTCAACCATGCCGATTCGCAAATAATGGGTTTGTTAGTAAATCTCAGTATTTCTTCAACCAATAGATTCCATTTTATTTCTTTCATTTGAGCATAGAAAACATTTTTTGCTCCTGCATTCAACATTCGTAAAGTATCGCCTTGTGCAGTCGAAAAAGCTTCTCTTCTGTACGAATACTCTTTTACATCTTTATCAAAAATATAATTCGTAACTTTTATAGTTATCAATTCATCGCTATTAAAATAACGAATAAAGTCACACATAAAAGAAGTTTTACCTTGTTTTCGTGCTGTTGACCCAACTAAAATTAAGTTCGGGATATATTGAAGATCCTGCATTTTATAAATAGAATTCCGCAAGAATTGCTACTGTTTTATTCAACGCCACCTATATTCGCACCATGTCCTTTACCTCCACCACCCTTGATTTGATGAAGTAAATGACGTTTAAATTCATTTTCGGTGTGATATAATAATAAAATTTTTCTAGGCGGAAGTATTTTCTTAAACTTAAGATGATATTCTTCTAATAACTTAGCTTCTTGAAGTTG
This sequence comes from Bacteroidetes bacterium GWF2_33_38, assembly GCA_001769505.1. Lineage (GTDB taxonomy): Bacteria > Bacteroidota > Bacteroidia > Bacteroidales > GWF2-33-38 > GWF2-33-38. The sequence continues at coordinate 40,400 of MEOF01000053.1, read as the reverse complement.
TCCTTTAACAAAATTATCGGCAATTACTTCAATTTCTTTGTCTGACATAGTTGAAGATTCCAATTCTTTTCCACAGACTTGTTTCAACGAGCGTCGATCATCTTTTAATGCATCGATTTTTTTCTCAAGTTCGTTATATAATGGCCAAAAAAGTTGAGCTTCATTAGGAGTTAAATCTAATCGTTCGGTAATAAATGCTACTTTTTGAGCCTTAAGTTGCTCGTAATTTCCATGATGATGTGGTCCTTGTGCATTTGTAAGATAAAATGTTGCAACAATAAGATAAATAGTTATAAATATATTTTTCATAATTTCTAATTATTCGTTAAGTAAAATTGATTCGTCGATACTTTCATCTTCAAGATATGAAATCACATCTTGGTCTTCAATGCTATTCAATTGCAAATCTACATTTTCTTCAGATAATAATTCATATAATAAATATTCATCGTCAATATTTACATAATCATTTTCGATTAGTTCGCTAATTTGAATGTTGTTTAGAACTTGTGGATTTTCATTAAAAAAGAATTTATATCCAGCAAATGATAATGAAATAAATATCAATATTGATGCAGCAAGTTTCAATTGAGAACGATATGAAAATTTAGATTTTTTATTTTTTTCTGAAGACTCTAAAGCAACTATTCGCTCAGATATTTTAGATGAAAATTGTTCAAAATAGTTTTCAGGAACTTGAAAATTGTTCTTTTTAAACTTTTCGTCTATGTTTATTTTTTCATTCATAACGTTTGGTTTGACATTTGTTTTTGTAAAAGGTTTAATCGGGTTGAATTATTTTTTCAATTTTTTTTACTGCAATATGATATGATGCTTTTAATGCTCCAACCGAAGTTCCTAAAATTTCAGAAATTTCCTCGTATTTTAAATCATCGTAGTATTTCATATTGAATATAATGCGTTGTTTTTCGGGCAAAGTTAAAATTGCTTTTTGAAATGCTTTTTGAAGTTCATCGCCATCAAAACTTGTGTCGCTTTCGAGTTTTTCAATTAACGGATTTTCGCTATCGAACAAAGGAATGAAAAAGCGTTTTCGTTTTTTGTTTAAATGTGTAATGCTTTCGTTGGTTGCAATGCGGTAAAGCCAAGTGTAAAGTTGCGAAGCTTCTCTGAAATTTTCAAGTGCGTTCCAAATTTTTATGAAAGTTTCTTGCAAAACATCGTCAGCATCTTCGTGCGAAATAACCAAACGACGAATGTGCCAATACAATTTTTGTTGATATTTTGATACCAACAAATTAAACGCAAACTCGCGAGTTTCAGAATTTCTGAACTGGTTTAAAATTGTATGGTCGGAAATTTCTTTCAATTTGAAATTTTACACAAATATTTATACTACACTAGATGTCATTCCTGCGTAGGCAGGAATCTAAAAACTCATAAAGATGCCTATTTTCAAAGGCATGACAATAAAAAAAGTGAAAAATCAAAAATTTCATTCTCAACTTTTCACTTTTAGTTTTAAACTTTTAGTTTAGTTTTACTTTCTTTCCAAAACTCTTTCCACAGCTACAACTATATCTTTGGTATCTAAACCGTATTTTTCTAACAATTGTTCTGGAGTTCCACTTTCTCCAAATTTATCGTTTACGGCTACCATTTCAACTGGCGTTGGAAGTTTGCGTCCCAATAATTGCATAATTGAATCGCCCAAACCGCCATTCATCATGTGTTCTTCAGCTGTTACAACTGCTTTTGTTTTCTTAACAGACTCTAAGACTGCTTTTTCGTCCAAAGGTTTAATTGTGTGAATATTTATTATTTCAGCAGAAATTCCTTTTGCTTCTAAAATTTCACAAGCTTCAATTGCTTTCCAAACCAAATGTCCTGTTGCAAAGATTGTTACATCTTTACCTTCATTAATCATTTGAGCTTTTCCAATTTCAAATTTTTCGTCAGGTGAAGTGAAATTTGGAACAACTGGACGTCCAAAACGCAAATAAACTGGACCAACATGTTCAGCCATTGCAATGGTTGCAGCTTTTGTTTGATTATAATCGCAAGGACATAAAACTACCATATTTGGTAACATTTTCATCATTCCTAAATCTTCCAAAATTTGGTGAGTTGCACCATCTTCGCCAAGAGTTACACCTGCGTGAGATGCACAAATTTTCACGTTTTTGTTTGAATATGCTACCGATTGACGAATTTGATCGTAAACTCTACCTGTTAAAAAACCAGCAAAACCGCCAGCAAATGGAACTTTTCCACCAATTGTTAAACCAGCCGAAATTCCAATCATATTTGCTTCAGCAATTCCAGTTTGAATAAAACGATCTGGAAATTCTTTGATAAAATCGTTCATTTTTAACGAACCAATTAAATCGGCACATAATGCAACTGCATTTGGATTTTTGCGTCCTACTTCTAATAAACCAGCACCAAAACCTGAACGAGTGTCTTTATTTCCTGATGATGTATATTTTTTCACTTTCGTATGATTTTAATTATTTCTACAAATATACTACTGATATTTAACTAGCAAAAAATATATGGCTAAAAAAGAAAGGGCAATCTAAACAGACTGCCCTTTACTTTAAAAAATAAGAATTGATTATTGAATAATTACTCTTTCAATCATAACATCACTTGAATTTGAAACTTTAACAAAATAAATTCCTTTTGGTAAAATATTTACATCAAATTCTTCGATATGAGTATCAACATTTGATATTTCTTTAACAGAAATTACTTTTCCAATAAAATCAAGCATTTCGATTCTAATATCAGATGTTTTTGCATTTTTAATATTCAATACAAAGTTTCCATTATTTGGATTTGGATATAAACCGATTGCTGATTTAGCTATCAATTCATTAATTCCAACAAATAAATTCACATAAATTGAATCTTCTGAATAACAATTTCCATCGTTATAAATTTCAGCATAATACCAGCCATTTACACTAACTTCGATTGTTTGAGTTGTTTCAACTGTACTCCATAAATATGATTCATATCCAGCACCTGCGTCTAAAGTAACAGGAAATGAAGAAACAGTTAAGGTATCATTTGAGCCTCCATTAATTGCATCTAAATCAAGGTCATAAATAGCATTTGTGATTTCAATGCTAAAAATATTATTCGATAAATTTTCATCATTCGTCATATTCATTTCGATATCAAAATGATAAGTATGCAATGCGGCACTTAAATCAAACATGTTTTGTGTTTCATAAAAAATATAGCTATTTGAAGGGAAAATAGTATCTAAAACAAACTCTTCGTTTACAACAGCACCGCCATCAAGTTGAATACTAATGTAAATGGTATCCCCAATTTGAATATCTTCTTCTCCATAATTAATAATTGGGAAAGGTATTTGATGAGTTGATAATCCACATTCAAATAGACTGTAACTTTCACTATCGTATCCAATATCATAACTCAATTGCGGAGTTGGCATAATGTAAACCGAATCCATTCCACTACAATTGCTGTTATCGAATTGAGCATATAAATGATATACTCCATATGCATAAACATCCATTTCAGCAGCATTGCTTACTTGATTTCCATTGGCAAACCATGTATATTGATCATGTATATTCAACGATGAAAGATGTATTGGAAAGTCTGTCAAATCAGCGTAAATAGTGTCAGGAGCATCGATTTGAACATCAATTGTTGTGTGTTCGTATGTTCCCATGGTTGTATCGTTAGCAAAATTCAAATCTCCTGCAACATTTACAAAGAATTTCCAATCATATATTGCAATAGCAGAAAAATCAAATGGTTGACTAAACTGATAATCATATGTACTTCCAGAGGTTAAATCTTCGGTTAAAGTTACATTTTCAATTACTTCAAGATTTGAGTCTATTTGATAACCAAGACTTATTAATGTACCTGAAGGAATCGTATTTATTCCTGCATTAATGAATGTAAACTCCATAGAATCAACACCTAAATCACAACCAACATAATCATTGCTTTGAGGTTGGAATATAGCTAAATCTAAAGAAATAGGCGAAATAGTTGAAATAAAAATAGAGTCTTGACTGTTGCAATCAATATTATTTAGTCCAGCTCTAACATATACCCAGCCTTCGGAAGAAACTTCATAAGATGTTTCGTTTCCATTTCCTGAATTTCCATTCCAATTGTACCAATCGAATACGTTTGTCAACGATAATTCAATAGGATATTGATATGCATATACTTCTAGTGTATCGCCAACAACATTTGCAATTTCAACTGTAGGAGCATTTACAACTTCTAAATTAATTATTGCTGTATTGTTTGATAAATCAAGATCTCCCTCAAAAATTACATTTAAAGTAAAAGTGTGAGAACCAAGTGCAGTTATATCTAAAACATGCTGAGTTTGATATTCATATGTTTCACCCGAAAGTAAATCTGAAGATAAAATCAAGGTATCGAATAACATAGGTTCTATATCTAATTGCGATTCAAAATATATAGTATCGCCTGCTGGAATTGTAGTTAAACCTGCATTCGCAATCATATAGCTCAAATCTTCAACTAAATCGGGACAAGTCGAAAATGAAAACATTCCTGATGGTATATCTCCAACCAATGCCACGTCTAAATTTACTTGAGATCTTTCAATAATTAAAACCGAATCAATAGCAGTACAACCAAACATATTATTGCTCGATACTTCAACATAATGCCAACCAAATGAATTTGCATAATATTCTGATGTTGTAACAGAAGCTAAGGTTTCATCATACCAAAGATAATTGTCATTCCATTCAGTTGTGTTTAATCGAATAGGAAGTTCAAAACCATAAGCATAGATGGTGTCGCCTTGCTCAATTTCAACAGTGTATTGAACATGCTCAGTTGCTCCTTGTACATGATTGTTGTTTTCATCCATATCGTTAACATAACTTATTCCAAATGTCCAAGCATACACTCCTATTGCCGACAAATCTGCAGTTTGAGTAAATAAATACGAGATTTCATCACCAGGATTTAAATTCGTTGGTAATATAAATTGTTCTGACACCAAGGAATTTCCAGTAATAAAATATGAACATTCAATAGTTTCTCCTGCATTAATAGAGACTTCTCCAACATTTCGTATTCTAAAATCTATAGATTGATTATCGGTTAATTCGCAAGCTTGATAATATTCTCCATGACTTGGTTGAGATATAGCTAAATCAACAAATGGCGGTGTAGATTCTACAAAAATCGAGTCTATTGCATTACATCCGTCTCCATTATCTACTTCAATATAATACCAACCAAAATCATAAATTTCAAATTGGTTGTTGTTTCCGTTCATGGTCATATTACTATTGTACCAATGATAATCATTGTAATTATCACTAAGTGTTAAGGTATAAGGGAAACTAGATGCATGTATTTGTATTGAATCTCCTTCGTTAATACTTACAGTTAATACGATATGATTGATTTGACCTATAGTAACATTATTTGTTGCGATAGTATCATTTTCATATTCAAAACCTATTGCATAATCGTAAAAACCTAATGCAGAAAAATCGTAAGCGTCTGGAAATTGAAAAAACATAGTGTCGCCAACAGCAAAATCTGCTGCCAAAACAATTGTATCTTCAACATTAGGTTCTGCATTAACATTGTAATAAACAAATATGCTATCTCCCATTGGAACTGAAAAATCTCCATTGTTAAAAATTCCTAGAGGAACATTCATTGTTGTTAAATCACACATCGTATTATTTCCTCCTTCTGGGAATATAACCATCAAATCATTGGTTAAAGGACGTACAGAAACATTAACCGACCAATCTTGAATATCGCCGTTTTCAGCAACAACAGTATAAATTACCGTATTTGTAAAGTCGTTTATGGTTGTTGACGAATTTTGAGGTACGCCTCCAATATTTGCACTAGCATAATTTGATAAATCAAAACTTGCAATTAAGTTTGTAACATCTGTCCCATAAACTACTTCAACCGCAATTGTATTGTTATTATAATCAATTACTGCAGGACTAGTTTGCTCGGCAAAACTAAATGAAATAATATCATTTTCGGTATTTGGAACATAATACGTTAATTCCCAATTATAACCATCCGGATTATAAGTATCGTAATCCCATTCAATCCAGATTGTATCGCCGGCAACCATAGGTACAGTTAGATTAGATTGGTATGTACCTCCACAATCGTCATCTGATTCGCTTAAATAAGTTCCACAATCAGAATAAGTAATTACGTATGTATCAAAAATTGCAAGTCCACAAGTATTTAACGTCAAATACCCTGATTCTTGAGCAACAAAGAAGAACCATTCATCGGTTGCATTTGCATGGCTTGCATAATTCATTCCCTGATAAGCTTCAACTGCCGATTCGCAAACGATACCAGCTGGAATTGGAGCATTGTAAACTGTTACTTCCCAATCATTGGTTACCATACCATCTTCAGAAACTACTGTATAAGTTATCGGAGAACTAAAATTATTTACCGTAACACCCGATTCTTGTGATATTCCCAATATGCTTGCAGTAGCACCGTAAGACAAATTAAAGTCGGCAACAAGATTTGATAAATCGGTATCCCAAGTAACTTCGATTGAAATTTCATGGTTCATGTTGTCCATAACAGCAGTACCCGTTGCTTCATTTAAATTAAACCAAAGAATATCTGCTTGATCGTTCAATGATGTTGCAACAGTAACGGTAACAAGCCATTCATTAAATGCGATTCCGTCTTCGGCTGTAATGATATATGTAACCGGAACAGAAAAATCGTTTTGTGTTGTTCCGCTAGTCTGAGGAATTCCTGCTATTTCTGCTGTTGCTCCATTTGATAAGTTAAAGTATGCTGTTAAAGCTGTTAAACTAGTTCCCATACCCACTTCAATATTAATCGTATGATTAATAAAGTCGAATGTAGCTGGGTTAAGTGCTTCAGGGAAAGAAAACCATAAGATTTCTGCTTCCGAAGAAGGTACTCTTTCGCTTACGTTAACAGTCCAATCTCTTTGATAAGTAGTATCTTGTGCAATTACTTTGTATATAACTGAAGAACTAAAATCGTTGGATGTTACACCACTTTCTTGTTCTACTCCCAAAACTTCAGCTATCGCACCGTTAGAAAGAGTATAATTAGCAACCAAATTGGTAAAATTAGTTTGGTAATCAACCTCAATGTTGACTTTTGCATTAATGCTATCAATTACAGCAACCGAAGTAGCTTCTGGAAAATTAAATGATAAAATGTTTGCTTCTGTATTTAACAAATTGTATGAAAGTTCCCAATTATAAGTTGCAGTTGTATAATCATCATTCCATAGTATATATATTGTTTCTCCTGCATTAATCAAGAAATTTACATCTTCGGTATTTGCTGGACAACCATCTGTATCATCTTCGTCAATAATTAAATTGGAGCAATTGTCAAGATATACAAATAATCTTGTATCTACAGCTGTGCAACAGCACGAGCTAATATTAATTACTCCATTATCGGGAGCTGTATATGCAAACCATTGACCTCCTGCACTATTATCAGTAGTATTGGTTCCTGCCATTGCCATAAATGGGTTTGTACAATCAGTTCCTAACGGATAAACATATTCACTTACGGATACTACCCAATTTTGGGTTGCAATGCCATCTTCTGCCAATATAGTATATGTAACAAAATTAATAAAGTCATTAGTTGTAACACCACTTTCTTGATTAATTCCTAAAATAGATGCCGTTGCTCCATTAGATAAGGTAAATGATGCAACAAGGTTTGAAAGATTTGTCCCAGCGTCAACTTCAATATAAATGGTGTCGTTGCTAAATGTTGCTGAACCTGTTTGTTCGGCAAACGAAAAGTCCAAAACAGCTGTTTCATTATTCAAAACTGTTAGAACTCCATTTACATTTGCGAAGCCATCCCAAAATCCTCCGCCTCCAAGATTAAAACCGCCGTATTTATATGTTCCTCCGTTTACTTTAAATCTACTTGCATAATAATATGTTCCTACTGTCAAAGTTGAACCAATTTCTGACATAAATTCGTCATTATTTGTAGTGTCTTTATTAAAAGTAGCAGGAATCCAATTTGTCCAAGTATCAGGACTTATATTAGTTGAATTGTATCCAATCCATGCTTCAATACCTGTACCTGCTCCAACTGCGTCGGTAATACCTGGCTCATAAACTTGTGCATATACATTAAAACTTGTACCTGAAGCAATTGCTCCATTTTCAGGCCATTGTAGGTTACACCAATCAACTTCAGGAAATAAATTCTCAGTTCCAGGTGTTGGATAAACTGCCAAATAGGTTGAAGTATTTCTTTCTCCTCCTGTTCCATTTGGAATACGTTGCATTGATTCAGTAGTACTTTTTCCATTCATATTTTCATTAACGAATAGCTCTCCTGAATTTAATAGAACTGCTGTTAAATTTGGTGCATCGCTTGTTCCATATACAATTGCATCAATAAGATTAATCGCTGTAACTGGAGTTGAAGTTGGGAAACTAGTAGCATCATCATAATACAATGCAACCGCATCAGGTCCATTTTGTAAATTACTTGATGTGAAAGATACTAAATCGACATTTGATACAGTTGCACTTCCAATTACAAAATATCCATTATTGTCAGTGTTGTAACCATCTAAATCAATAGCATTATAAGAAACATCACCACTTCCGTTATATAAAACGATAACAAAACCATCAAGCGAAGTATTTCCTGTTCCACCATCGAATAATTCAATAAACTCATTTGTATCAGTCGAAGTTTGATCAATATCAACTTCATTAATAATTAAGTATGGAATTACAAATTCAGATACTGCTATAACCCAATCTTGAGTTGTAGTTCCATTTTCAGCGGTAATCGTATATATTACAAAGCTAGAAAAATTATTTACTGTAACTCCACTAACTTGAGGATTAAGAGAAACTTCAGCTGTTGCTCCTACTGAAAGTGTGAAACTTGCAACAAGATTAGTTAAGTCTGTTCCTGAATTCACTGTAATATAAATTGTGTCATTGCTAAATACTGCAGGACTCATTTGTTCTGTAAAAGAATAAGCTAAAATATTTGCTTCACTTGACAGAACTCCTTCTACAGATGTAGCAATAATCCAATCTTGAGTAGAAGTTCCATCTTCTGCTGTTATAGTGTAAGTAACGTATGAAGAAAAATTATTTATGGTTGAACCACTAACTTGAAGTGTACCTAAAATATCAGCAGTTGCTCCATAAGCCAATGTGTATGTTGCAACAAGATTTGTTAGGTCTGTTCCTCCAGTAACTTCAATATATATTGTATCATTACTAAATACAGCAAGTCCTGTTTGCTCGGCAAAACTGAAGTCTGTAATATCTGTTGCTGTATTGATGGTTCTAAAAGATTTTGGACCAACCCATGATGTTGTACATGTAGCTTCAACATAGAATTCATAATCTGTCCCCGGAGTTAAAGCCCAAATAGTATAAGGTCTTACAGTTGCTCCCATGTGCAATGTGCCTTCAGTAGCCGGGTCAAATCCTGTTGTACCATGTTTAACACTCCATACATTAGCCGTAGAATTTTCAGTCCATGTTATTTGAGCTGACGTTGTAGTTGTTCCAACGATAGTCAAATCTGAAGGGTCTGCACAACGAGCGTTTACAGTTAATACTCCACTGACATTCGTTATTCCATCCCAAGTACCTCCAACATATCCTCCATAAGTATAAGGACCATTATCTACTGAGAATCTACTTGCGTAGTAATAAGTTCCGGCAGAAGATAAAACTGCACCGATATTTGCTTTATATTCATCATTATTTCCAGCATCAGTATAATATGTTGCAGCAATCCAGTTAGTCCAAGTGCTTGGGTCAGTATTATCTGTGCTGTAACCTATCCAAGCTTCAATATCAGCTCCTTGACCAGCAGCTTCGGTAACACCTGCTTCATAAACCTGAGCATAAACATCAAACGTTTCTTCGGTTAAAATTGTTCCTGTATTTGGCCATTGCAAATTATTCCAATCAGCTGTTTCTGTTGATGCAGTAACTGGTGCAATTCCAAAACCAGTTAAAGAATTATCAGTCGTTGTTACTTCAAATCGTAAGCTAGGATCTGTCCAACCCGTAGATGCTCCAGTTGTAATTCCAGACAACAATGTAATATTTTGATTGTAGGTTTGAACTCCGTTGCCTGCCCAACCAGTTCCTGCTGGGTCTACTCCAATTACATCTCCTAAAATGTCTTGCATAACTCCACCTAAATATATTTCTAGAGCATCATCTCCATTAAATGTAAATGCTTTAACATAGAAAGCGGAACCGTTTGCAGTCACAAAATCCTGAAAGCCTGTCCCAGTACCTAACACATCAGGAGCAGTTCCAATTACCATTACTGCACCATTAGCCAATGTTCCAGTATTCAATGTAAAATCTGTTGTTGTTGCGGCTCCTCCAGCAGAACCTTTCATAACAACAAGTTCAGTAACTGAAAAGTCAATGGTAGCACCTGAATTGTTCCATAGTTCAATACCTTTTGGATTACTACCTGAACTTGTTTCGATATACTGACTTATAATTAATTGAGAAAAACTCAATGTATTTACAAAAATCAGCATTAATAAAGAAAGTAGGATTTGTTTCATAATTAATTGATTTAGTTATTATTATATTTAATTTAGTTTATTTTCAATCAAAATCGAACGGTAAAATTACTAAAACAAATCGACATGCGAATAAAGTATTATCAACAACTTATTAATACCATTCTCAAATTTTACAAACCATCAAATATTTTAATTGAATCATTAAATTTATTCCATAAAAAAAGGTCGCCATTAGCGACCTTAAATTTTCAAATACCCGAATTTTCGTTAATTTTTTTCTCCTAAATATCGTTCAGCATCTAAAGCAGCCATACAACCCGATGCTGCGGCGGTAATTGCTTGACGATAATGTTTGTCTTGTACATCTCCTGCTGCAAATACACCTTTTACGTTTGTTTTGGTACTGCCTTTTATTGTATTTATGTAGCCAGTTTCATCCATGTCGATGTAGGGCTTAAATATTTCCGAGTTAGGCTGATGACCTATTGCAACAAAATAACCAGTAACTTTAATATCTTTTTCTGTTCCGTTCTTATCAATCAGTTTTACGCCATCTACAGCTTTATCTCCAAAAATTTCTTTTGTATTATGCTCAAATAAAACTTGGATTTTTGGATTTCTTAAAACTCTTTCTTGCATAGCTTTTGACGCACGTAAATAATCTTTACGAACAATTAAGTAAACTTTATTGCAAATACCCGAAAGATAAGTTGCTTCTTCGCAGGCAGTATCGCCTCCACCAACTACTGCAACATCTTGATTACGATAAAAGAAACCATCGCAAGTAGCACAAGCAGAAACACCAAAACCCATATATTTTTTTTCTGATTCTAATCCTAAATATTTTGCAGTCGCTCCAGTTGCAATTATCACAGCATCTGCCTCGATTATTTTACCATCGTCGAACCAAACCTTATGTGTATCAGTTGAAAAATCGACTTTTGTTGCAATTCCCCAACGATTATCAGCACCAAAACGTTCGGCTTGTTTTTGTAAATCTTCCATCATTTGCGGTCCCGTAACACCTTCTGGGTAACCAGGAAAATTCTCAACTTCGGTAGTTGTTGTTAATTGACCTCCGGGTTGAAGTCCTTGATAAATTATCGGCTTTAGTCCAGCTCTTGAAGCGTATATTGCTGCGGTATATCCAGCAGGACCTGAACCTATTATTAAACATTTTGTTTTTTCAACTGCAGTGTTTGTGTTTTCTTTTTCTGCATTCAAATCGCCCATTTTACTAAAAAAATTCATAGTATTTATAATTAATCGTTATTTATTTCAATAATTCTATATTTTATTTTGCTAAAAAATCATTTTTTAATTTTGCAATGGTAGTGTCAATAAAGACTCCATACCCGCCCCAAATTCCAAGTCCTCCATCAATATTAGTTCTCACAGTAATTGGTGTAGAAAATGGTCCTCCACTGCTGTTGTCCATCTCTAGTGTGTACCAGAATTGATAGGTTCGAACATCGATAGTCTGAAACTTAAAAATAATTGTATCTCCACCTTTAAAAAACCATTTATAATATTCGTCGTCCGGAATTTCAATTAATGGGTCTTGTCCTCGGTAAGTCGAAAATTCAACAAACTGATTGTTAATAATTTTATCTTCGGAAACTGAAGCGAATGGAGGATAAAAAATTGAATCCTCGCCCAATACTTTTGTGTACATTTTATAATAATTTCCCAAGGTATCGGGGTCTGTAAAATAAAACCAAAGAAAGCCAAGTCCGAGAGAGTCGATTGTATCGTTTCCTATTTCATAATCTGTTTCGCAAATGTATTTAATACTATCCAACTGAACAGGATTTGGAATAAAAGTTGAAGCCGTTAACACTTCGCTACCAATCTTAATTGTTAAATCATATTTTTTACCTGCTTCACCAATAATTGTGGAGCCAACATATTTGTAATATGGAAATTGTAAGGAATCATAAATTAATTCCAATACTTCGGTAGTAAACCCATCAGAGACTGTAACCTCGGCATCAAGCACCATTTTCTCCATGATTGAGGATAAAGAAATTTCTTCAAAATATGCCGAGTTTTTCGAAATAAATACATAAGGGTGCTGATATTGCTCAATGTAACCTTCAACCACGTATTTTTCTTCGGGTTGCGGTAAATCAACTGTAATGTCCTTTTCGCAAGAAACGAATAATATTAGAGTTGAGAATATGTAAAATATTTTTTTCATTAAAATTTAAAATTCCAGGTTATTGATGGTAAAATTGGGAATAAAGAAACTTGTTTTGCTTTTGTTTCAAGATTTCCTTCAGCTAATGTTCCTTCGGTAACAAAATAAATAAAATATGGATTATACCGGTTGTAAGCATTAAAAACTGCAAAGTTCCACGACGATTCAATCTTCTTGTTTTTCTTAACATAATACGTTGCCGACAAATCCAGTCTATGATAAGGAGCCATTCTGTACGAATTGATTTTTCCGTATTGATTTGCTAGCATTCCATTAATGTAATATTTGCCTTCGGGTAAGGTTAGTGCATTTCCGGTAGAATAAACAAACACCATTGCAAAAACCCATTTTTCATTTAATTCATGAGTTGCAATGAAAGAAATGTCATGTCTTCGGTCATATTTTGCAGGAAACGACTCTCCATTATTTAAATTTTCGAATGTTCGATATGTTTTCGACCAAGTATATCCAATCCAACCGGTAGTTTTTCCCAACCGTTTTTTTAAGAACAATTCAAGTCCGTATGATTGTCCGCTTCCAAAAGCGAAAAAATTATCAGAATTATCGCCAAATGTATTCATTGGATTTGCTCCATCTTTGTACTCAATCTGATTTTCGAGTTCTTTATAATATACTTCAATTGAGGTTTCAAACATATCATTTTTGAAATTTCGAAAATATCCCAATGCATATTGAACGCCATATTGAGGCTGAACAATTTCTGAACTCGGAATCCACAAATCGGTAGGCATCGAAGCTGAAGATATGGTTGCCAAATGAATGTATTGATAATTTTGAGTAAACGATGCTTTTATTGAAGAAGTCATGTTAATTGAATATCGAAGCGAAAATCGAGGTTCAAGGTGTTTATACCATTTTACATTATCTCCTTTATCGAAATAAAGTGTATCAATTGTTTTATCGTATTCATCTTTAACAAATCGGGTAAACGGACCAACTTGTTGAAAAAATGTTCCTCTGATTCCTCCGCTTATTTTTAATTTTTCGTTTACGTCAAAATCTTCATTTATATATATGGCAGCATCACGAGCATGTTGCTTAATAATTTCGCCAGTGTCAAAAGATGTTTCATTAATCTTTGCTGTTGCCGAACTTGGTACAAACACATGTTTAATGTACGATATTCCAAATTTTAGATTGTGACGAACCGATGGCAAATAATTGAAATCAGACTTAATACTATAATCGGTAATTCCCGAAAACATGTTAAATTCATAATCCTCGTCAGATGCCTCAAAATTAAATTTATAGCTACTAAAAGTCGCTGTTGTATTTAGGAATAGCTTATCGGAAAATAAATGATTCCATCGCAAAGCCGAAATACCATTACCCCAAGGTATTTGTACATCAAATCCAGCTTCTTTATTTTTGAAAGTAAAAACATCGCGACCATAATATCCGCTAATAAATAATCGGTCTTTATCAGAAAATCGATAACTCGCTTTCGCATTTAAATCGTAAAAATAATAACCAGAACCTTTAGCTTTAGCTGTTTTTTTAATAAATGGATCGACCAAAATATCAATATATGTTCGTCGAGCCGAAACTATAAACGAACTTGTATCTTTTTTTATGGGTCCTTGAACCGTAAGTCGCGATGAAATAACTCCAATACCTCCGTCAACTTCGTATTTTTTGTTATTTCCATCTTTCATGGTAATATCAAGAACCGACGAGAGCCTTCCTCCATACTGAGCAGGCATTCCACCTTTAATCAGATTTATATCTTTAACAGCATCGGCGTTAAAAACCGAAAAAAATCCAAAAAGATGCGAGGCATTATAAACAGTAGCATCGTCGAGTAAAATCAAATTTTGATCAGGTCCGCCACCCCTGACATAAAAACCTGAACTCCCCTCTCCTCCTGATTTTACACCTGGCAATAGTTGAATTGTTTTCAACACGTCAATCTCGCCCAAAAAAGCAGGAATAACTTTTACTTTTTCGATTGGTAATCGAACTTGTCCCATTTGTGTACTTTCAATATTTTCGATTCTATCGGCGGCAACTACCACTTCTTTGGTGGTTATTACAGAACTCGATAACTCAATATTTTTTTTAATGTCTTTATCTAAAGTTATAATTTCGACAAAATCATCGTATCCAATAAAAGAATAAACGATGGAATATTTTCCTTTTTCAAGAGATAATGAATAAAAACCGTATTGATTGCTGGTTGTTCCTTTAGAAATTTCTTTTGCATAAATATTTGCACCTATCAAATCCTCACCTGACGATTTTTCACGAACATAGCCACTAATTGTATATTTTTGGGCAAATAATACTGAACAAATGGCAGTTAATGTAATTAGAAGAATTATTATTTTTACGGACATGCTAGTGTTTTCGCTGTAATTTTAACCTTTTCGCAGGTATGTTTTCAAAAAATATACCAAGCGTAAATCTACTGTTTTTTTTGCAGATTAATTATACTTGATATACTTTTGTAACAAAATCGGGGTGTGGCGCAGTTGGCTAGCGTACTTGCATGGGGTGCAAGGGGTCGGAAGTTCGAGTCTTCTCACCCCGACCAAGCCGGACTGATTCAAAAAACTTGAATTTGTCCGGCTTTTTTTATTCTCTGTATCGCCCACTGGTTGGGCGATTGCAGAAAATACAGAATTCACTTTTATTGTTCGAAATGGGATTTTTTTACGAATGATGGTTATTATTGTTTTTCGCAGAGACAATCAATCCCTATTATCTTTATATTATGATTTCCAGAGTATGTTTTTTCTAGTTTGGGCAAAATCTTACTTAATTTATTTTCTTCATCTGTTTGAAATATTAAAAAGATACCATAATTAGAACTAGAACCCGTAATATATTGTTCGAGTATACTTTTATAATCTTCACTTCCTGAATTAACATCTTTAATGTAATTTCTCTTAATTTCAATTAGAATTTGACCAATAAATCCGTAACAAATTGTAAAATCTGGCTTTTTGTCATTTAGTAACTGTTCTTCTCTTTTTATGCGTAATTCGTTTGGTCTAAAACCTCTTTTAATTAATGCAAGTTCTAATTGCCCTTTTAAAGTCTTTTGAATTAGTGTCTCTCCTTTTTCACTTAAATCTTTTATTACCTTATAAGCACCTTCATTTTCAACCCAATTTCTAATATCTTTATCAATTGCATCTTGAATAATATACCAAAGTGTTTCTGGCGAGTTAACGGTTAAAAATTGCTTTTCTTTTAATAAATTATATTTTTGAATACATTCTGAAAAAGATGATGGTACACAGGCATAATTTAAGTAGTTTACTCTTATTCTATTATACCCTTCGGTTAAGTTATAAATCCATTTCAAATCTTGATACTTTGAAATAAAATCATCTAATTGCTTTAAATATTGAGTTGATTTATAAATTTTCAAATTGTCGAAATAGCTTATTACAGTACCACATATTGAAAATACTTGACCAGATTTTGAAGAATCTAATTTTGTAGCAAATTCAAGAAGGTCTAAATAGTCTTTTGAAAACGAAGAATCAGTTACCTTCGTTAAAGGCAAATGTAAAATTCCTAAGTCTTTTGTCGTAGTTTTTATCTCATTCAGTCGCCATTTTATAGCATTAGAATCGTTTAAATAAATTAAATATTCATTTGCTCTATATGCTAAAATCTTTTCTGTTTCATTAGAGAAATCTTTGTATAAATTAAAAACCTCATTAAAAAAATCTTTATCGGGTTTAATAATATTATTAATTTCTATTGATTGTATTCTATCATTCCCTCTTATCTTATCATTTAAAACAAATGATTTTAGCAACATAAGTACTTTTTCAGTGTTATATCTTCTGCAAAACGAAAATAGTTTTCCAATATTTACTGTTAATAAATCATCGGTTCGTTCAGTTGAATAAAATTCGACAATACTATCAATTTCATCGCTGGTTAAATTTGGTAGCAAATCGAAAATTTTAGAATCATCATTCGTAAAAGCAAAAGGAAAAAATTCAATTATTTTTTTTCTATATAATGCTTGTTCAATTTTTAGGTCTTCAAACAATGACAAAGCATCTTCAAAATAACGAATTATGTCGGCACGATAAATAGTATTGCCTTCTTGTGTTATTGATGCTTTACTAAAATCATATTTAAGAATAATATTGACAATTAAATTTTTTAATTCGGTACTTTCTGCAGGACTAATATTTTCTTTTATTTTTACTTTATGAGTATTATAAAACCTGAAAATATCTCCAGATTTGGTTTTTAAATTTTCTAAAAATATTTTGTATGGATTAAAGCTTACTTGTTCTAATTTATCAATTGTATTCGAATGATATTTTGAGTATATATCTAAAAAATACCTATTTCCTATTTCATAGAACCCAGATTTATTATAATTTAACCAAGAAAATACTTTTGCTCCTATTTCTTTTTGCTTTTTTTCAATAAATATTTCCGCTATTTGTGTCGCATTATTTAAAGTTATTAATTCTATGAGTAAATTTATCAAATCAAATTGATGGCTTTTTCCAGTATTTTTAATAATTTCATCAATCAAGTTATAAATAAAGTTGCTATTTTTTTCCTGTAATAAGCACGAGAATTTTTTAGCAAATTCGTCCCAAAACACAAAATCGTGAGATTCAACCAATAGCTTAATTATCAATTTCTCAATTTTTTTGTCCCAAACATTTTTAATGTTATCTAAAAAACTATCTGTAAATTGGGAATCTGAACCAATTTTATTTCGGAACTCTCTATTTGAGATTAAGTTATTTAGAATCGTAATAATACTTTTCGATTCTTTTGAGTTTGAAAATAAGTTCTCAAGACGAACATAATTATCATGATTTACATAATAATCTATTGTTCTTTTAATTACAGATATATCATTTGGAGCTACTTTTACACAAGCTTCTATAAACGTATTTTTTAGTGAATCCCGTAAATCCTCATAATTAAAGTTTTCAGTTATTAAGTTTATATTTTTAAAGCAAGACAATATTTCAATGCAATTCATTTGTATTCCAATTCCATTATCTGACTTATATTTCTTAATAAGCTTTAAAGCTTCATTTTTCCAATAGTTTTTATCGGCAATCAACTCGCTTGATAATAAATTTTTGACGATTCCTAAGATGAGATTAACCTGATATTCCTCTTTCTGTTCTTTATAGTAGTCAATTAAATATTTATCTATTTCATCTGTATAGTAATGCTGCAAATTGAAAATGATATGATAATCAAATGATTTTAAGCATTCTAAATAATATTCAAAAATGTATTTAAAGTTTTTTTCTTTTATGTTATCCTGAACACTTGCTAATTGTTTTTTTTCTGTTCTTATACAATAGTTTAAAATGCTTGCATCTAATTTATTCTTCCTTTTATAAATAAATTCAATTATTTTGTCGTGAATAGTTAAATCAAAGTCGATTACATATTTTACAGTATTGTTCCAAAAAGGATAAAACTCATTTAATTCTTTATCAAAAATTAACTCATAAAGCACTTGATCCGCTTTTCCAAATCTAACAATTTCTTTTGCAGCAAGATATTCCTGAAATTCAACATTTTCAAATTTTATGGTATTGTCCGAAGGAATCAAAAGGCTATGGTCATAGAAAACATCAATTTTTACCTGATGTAAAAAGCTATTACTAAGGTTTGATTTTGCATCAATAAAAAAAGACATTAATTCTTCTTTTGTAATTACATGTTTTTGATTGATTTGCATTGTCAATGCAAGTGTTTCCAATACTCTTTTAATTATTTCCTTATAATTAGTTTCAAATTTTTCGTCCTCAATATATAATTTTTTATAAATAAATGTTTCAAGTAATTCAGCTTTTGATTTGGAAAGTACCTTATCAACTCCTTCGGTTTTAAATAATGAAACAAAAATCTCAAGAACTCTTGGCGAATCTATCACTTCAATCCTTCCATTTTTAAAGAAGGATTTTATTATTTTATTTATTTCGGTCTCGTTTATTGATTCTGCTGTTAAATAATTCTTTATTTGCTCATGAGTTAATGGTTTTATATCTATTAACATTGGAAATAATCCATTAAATAAAATAGAATATTTTTCATAAATATAAGACCTGCATGAAATGTAAACAGAAACATTTGGACAATCATTACAAAATTTTTCGATTTTTTCTATAATTTCGTATTGATTATTTTGTACTTCATCTAAAGCATCCAAACAAACAATGTTTTTTTTATCATCTTCAAATTTAAAATAGTCCGTTTTTAAGCTTAAACCATACTTATTTTCAAAATTATCAGTTATGACTTTTGCATCATTTTGAACCTCTAAAATATAGTCTTTAATTGAAATATTTTTTTTTATTTTCTTTAAATCAATATAAATTCCTTCTTTTCCGTATTTATTGGCATTCTTAATTATTTCTTTCAGTACCCTACTTTTACCATTTCCAGGGTCAGATAAAAAAACTATATATTGATGATTATAAAAATCTTTAAATTTTAGAAAACTATTAGTCTGACTTAATGATAATAAAACTTCATTATAATTAATCTTCAAATCATTAACAGAATCTAATAAGCGAAAATTTGGTTCAATGTATTTCATCTTTGAATCTTTTTATTGCAAGCTATCAAAAATATTATATTTAACCCAATTTTCATTTCGAACATTTGTATTGCCGAATAAGTTTGTGTTTGTAGCTTAACGCAAAAACATGTCGCAAAATGTTTCTATTAGCTTTAAATCCCTTATAAAATCGTTCGAAATGTGCACCCTTGAGCCGACTTAGATAAACAAGGGTTTCAGAGTTTTTTGAAATCCTTATTTTTTTTATAGATACACAAGAGTAAACATATATAACCCTTTTCAACAGTTTGTTTCTAAAAACAATTACTAGCTTATGGCATAAACAATAGACATTATACCGCATAAAAAATTATACCAATTACGATTCAATGTGACCGACACAATTTAAAAATAAGATACCCGCTTTTGCGGGTATGTGGTAATTTTTTGAGGCACATTCCCTTGAAAAAGGGAATCTAAAAAATCACATACGTGTCATATGGAAATAGAATTGGTATTATATGCTAAAATTTAAAGATTTGTATGGCTCCAAAGTGGTCGAACTATTTGAATTTTTCTCTAAAAAATTATTCGGTATAAACCCTAATATAAGAAAGCTATATTGTGTAAACGATATTCTGAATAGTTTAACCTAATGTCGTTTTGTAAGTTTGAAGAAAACGTATGTTGTAATAATCTTATCTAAAGTTCGTTAGCAATTTTCAAGCATAACCAAGCATCGGTTGCAGCATATCTGATTTGTGCTTCGCTTAGCATTTCGCGATCCCAATTTGATAATTGTTGTGATTTAGAAACTCGATGATTTAAAATAATTGCCGCAAGTTTAACCAAACTAAAGTCTTCAACACCTGCCTTTTGCGATATTTCTTTAAGCTCGATAAAACCTCCTGGCTCGAAATTTCTTATTTTTTTTAAAAGCGATAAATCTTGTTGTATTCCCAAACCTATTTTGATAATGTGTTTTTCCGACAATAGTCTGATTAGGCTATCGGGGAATCCAATTTTATTGACTCGAAAAAGGTATGCTTTGAATTCACTTGAAATTTGAATTAAAGAAAGTTTGTTTGGAACATTTTTTTTAAAAGCAGGTTTACTTTCTGTATCAAATCCTAATACACGTTGGGTTTTAATTTCGTCAATAATTTCGTCAATTCCGTTGAGTGAGTCGATAACAAGAATGTCTCCGGCAAAACTAATTAAGGGAAGTTCAGTAATTTCTTCCTTTGTTATAGTGGTTTTTAAATCGGTCAATTTATTTTTTATATAAAATTAAATGGATTGCTCGTAAAGCCGACAATACTCTATGTCCCCAATAGATTTCGAAATTGTTTCTGCATTCCCATAATGCTTCGAGCATAATTTCTGAAGTTCCGTAACTAAATAATGAAATAAAGTCTTTTAAATCTTGATATATGTCTGTAAAATCTTCCGAAATGCTTAATGTAAACGATTCGTTAAGCTCGTTCATTGTTGTATCGAAAATATCACGATAAGTATCGTCGTCGCCAAACTTAGCCGAAAAAATCGTATTGATTTTATTCCAATGAGTTTCTGATACAAATTTTTCGTTTCCCTCGTCATTAATCGATTCCAAGGCAGGAAGCATAGAAGCCTTTAAATACAAAAGAGGTAAAAACTTTTGCATGGAAGCTAATATTTGTGATTTTGGTTTGTTGGTGCAATCTTCAACAAACAAACAATATTCTTTGGCTACGGTAACAAATTCAATTACATTTTTTGAATATAATACTTCATTATACTCTTCCATATTTTTTTCTAGTATTTTTTGCAAACTTAAAAACTATTTTGCTTTAAATAAAATGAATTGAAAAAAATGATTTCGACGAATTGAAATTAAACGTTTAATCTTTTTTTATTTACCACAAGGCAGAGCCTTGCTGTAGCTGGGGATATCTTCCATTTATTATTCTGAAATAAAATCCTTTATAATTATCCTTATCGATTTTTTCATAGAATCTAACAAGATTACTATTTTTATATTTTATAAGTGAATCTCCTCTTTCAATTTTTACTTGAACAGGGACTCTTAGAGTGAATGTTGAAATATATTCAGTGCTATTATTTAATCTAAATTGATCATATCCTTTTTCACTTTTTGTAACGCTTTCAACAACACCACAAAACTCTTTCTCGATTATACTTGCACTTTGATTAATATACCCGTAAGTTATAAAAGCAATTACACTTAATATGACAAATATTCCTGAAGCAAAATTTATTTTATTATATAAGTTCATTATAAATATTTAAGGTATTAACACTTTTGTTTCTGTCTTTCCAACAGATACTCTCTCTGTTCTTTGTAGCTTGTTTGGCGAAGCATTCGCTTCGTTTATTTATTTCTTTTAGCATTTGCTATTCATTTGTTTTCCAAATCAAATGATTTCAATATCTTTTTCACGCAACCAGCCTACATTTCCGTCGGTCAACCTGAATTTTTGCCAATTACCAACTTTTTCTTCAAGATAAGTTTTTGTTCCTTCGTGAAGTTGAAATAAATCGTTTCCACTATCGTCGGGAGAACTTTTTGCGGTAATCGAAGGGTTTGTTATTATAGCAGTATTTTGTGCAACAATGAATTGCTTTTGTTTATACGACGACCAAAACGAAATTATCGAAATAAGTATAATAAATAGTGAAAAATAAAAAGATATTTTCTTTAAAAAAAGCATTCGTGTTAAAAAGAAAATAGCTAATAAAACTAAGAATATCACAAAACTAATCATGCTTATTATCGCCCAGGTGTCTGTCGAATAAAGATTATAAAAGCTATTAATCCACGATGTTAGAAAAAATGTTGGCATTATTTCAATTTTGTCGGTTATGTAGGTATTTGCCAATTCAAGGTTGTATTTTATATCATCGTCGCTGGGATTTAGTTTCAAGGCTCTTTCGTAATTTATAATTGCTTTGGTTAGTTTATTTGATTTATAGTATGAATTAGCCAAATTGTAATAAATTTCTGACGAAACCATATTGGCATTGATAATATTTTCGTATTCGCGAATTGCTTTTTCATATTCACCTTTTGAATAAAAAACATTGGCACTATCGAGTTTTACATCAACATTTGCAAACGAATGGTGAAAAGTTATCATCAATAAAAGTGATAATATAGCGGCTAAGTTTTTCATATTCCAAATTTCTTTTTTCAGTGTTATAAACATATTATAATATCAAGTAAAATAATTGTTTTTCATTCTAACTTCCAATTTCCAATTTCTAACTTCCAATTTCTAATTTCCAACATCTAGCTTCTAACTTTTTTAATTTTATTATCTAGCAAACTAATCATTTGGATAGTGTTTTCGTACATTTCGTTCATGCTAATTGAACTTGCTTCAGGAGCAAATCGAGCAAACTCGCAATTATCGATTAAACTCGAAAGTTGTGATTGTTCTTCATCTGAAATAGAAAATTGTTGCAAGGCATCAACCACATTGTCTTTTGAAAGTTCAGCTAAAGGAATTCCTAATTTATCGCTTAAATATCCCCATAAAGCTCTTAAAACTTCGGTATAGAATTGTTCTTTGTTATTTTCTTTTAAATATTTATTGGACAAATTCAAGCGTTTTTTTGCCATTTTATTTGCCTTTTTGTTTTTTACCAGCACTAGATTTGAATTTTCGCGAATTCGTTTACGCCTTAACACAAGTAAAACTACAAAAAGCACTGTAGCCAACGGGTACAGAATATTAAAGAACAATGAACCAAAAATATAATTGTCTTTTTTCGATAGGCGAATACCTGCTGTTTTTATAAAGCGAATATCTCTTCCTATGTATTTAACATCTTCTTTTGAAAAATTTGAAACCACCGTTCCGCCTTCATCATTTTCTCCCTTATTAACCGTTATTTCATATTCTTCTGACGAAATGGTTTTGTAGCTTTTGCTCTTAACATCGAAATATGAAAATTCGAATGGAGGGATTCTAAATTTTCCAGCATGACGAGGAATTATTAAATATTCATATATTTTGCTTCCCGAGCTTCCATTTTCGCTATTCTTAATATCAGTTGATAATTTAGGATCATAGGCTTCGAAATCAGGAGGAAAATCAATTTTAGGTTCTTCGATTAATTTAAGATTTCCATTTCCTGAAATAATAACTTTCATGGTAATGGCATCATTGGTATTTACCTCCAATTTATCAATACTTGCCGTCATTTTTAAATCGCCAACTGCTCCGGTATAACTCTCAGGCTTATTAGCAGGCAATGATTTTACGTTTATGGTTACTTTCGGACTTAATATTTTTTTTACGATGTTCTGGTACGAACCTCCAAAAAAATCATCAAACATACTTCTTCTTCGTCCTTGTATTCGTTGTCTCACAATGCAATCGAATTCGCAAGGTTCTATTACAATATCGCCTCCATGTTGTGGATACAAGAGCATTTTTTTAATTACCCCAACATTGTATATTTCGCCACCAACGTTTTCTTGTTGTAACGAGATTTGATTTGGAATTTCTAAATCCTGAGTCCAAAATCCATTAAAATCGGGAAGTTTACTATTTTCAAATCCTGCTAAATCGAGTTTGGTATATATTTTTATGGTAGCCAAAATATGTTCGCCTTGATATACACTATTTCTACTGACATGAACTCTTATGTACAAATCTTCGCCGCTTATTTCAGATGTAGTTGCTTGAGGTGTCTCCGAATTAGTTGCTTGAGCGTTATTTACTTTTCCTTGCACAACTTCAATGTTAAGTTCGTTGCATGTGTAATCGTTTCCGTTTGCAGAAATAGTTGAAGCCGGAATTTTAAATTTTCCTGCTTTTTTAGCCTGTAAAATAAAGGTATATGTATATTCTACCGTTTGCGACATTTGTCCATTTACAATGCTTACGCTACTGCTCGATGAAGTATTTGGACCTGATAATACATTAAATTCATCGAGATTGGGCATTCTTAAATTTGAACCTTTTGAATTTAAGGAATAAGTAAGTCGGAATGCTTCTCCAATAGATACAGCCTTTGGAGCAGATGCTTTGAAAGAAATATTTTGTGCAACAACTAAAGGTATTGATACAAATAATACTAATATGAATCCAAGTAGTTTTTTCATCTGATAAATATCATTAATTGTCTATTATTAAATATCGTTTCGGAATTTTACCAATCTTTTTCAACTTTAACTTTTTGCGTTCTGACTTGTGCTTTTTTCATTTTTTCTTGAGCTTCTTTTTCATCGTTCTGCATAGCATCTAACATACGTTGAGCATCTTCTTTCGAAATTTCTTGGTTTTGTTGTTCTTGTTGCTCTTTATTTTCCTTTTCTTTTTGCTGCTCCTGATTTTGTTGTTCTTTTTCTTGCTCTTGTTTATCTTTATTTTGCTGTTCTTGTTGCTCTTTATTTTTATCGTCGTTTTCTTGATTTTGATCTTTGTTCTGTTGCTGTTGTTGGATCATTCGCATAGCATACGATAAATTGTATTTTGTTTCCAAATCATTAGCATTATTTCGAAGAGCCTGTTTATATGAATCAATGCTTTCTTGATACTTTCCTGCTTGTAAATACGAATTTCCTAAATTATGATATACTTTGGCAAGATCTTCCTTCGATAAATCTCTACTAGCTAATGCTTGAAACTGATTTGCAGCTTCTTCGTATTTTTCTTGTTTATAAAGAGCATCTCCCAAATTAAATGCTGCATTAAACGAATTGGGAGATTTGTCAATCGCTTTTCGATACGAAATTTCGGATTCTTCAAACTTAGAATCGTTATAGCTTTTGTTTCCATCGCGAATGTGTTTTCGCTCTTCCTGAGCCAAAACTACAATTGAAATAGACATTGATATTAATAAAATTAAGGTCTTCATCTTAATTGAAAATTGTTAATGATATTCAAAAAATAGTTCATCAATTTATGTGATTTTTTATTTTACTTTAAAAATATTGACGTTTTTAAACATTTTATTTTTCTTATTTAGTATTATAAAATCGAGCAAAAAGAAAAATAGAGCAACAGCTATAAAATATTGAAATCTATCTTCGTAATCGGAATACATTTCAGATTCAAATTCGGTTTTTTCCATCTTGCTTAATTCTTCAAAAAGAGTATTTAACCCAACGGTTGTATTGTTTGCTCGAATATATATGCCACCACCTGCCGAAGCAATTTGCTGTAACATAGTTTCATCTAATTTTGAAATAACCACATTCCCTTCTCTATCGGTTTTAAAATCACGTTGTCCATATTTCCCAACAACAGGTATAGGACCACCTTCGGGTAATCCCATGCCAATGGTGTGAACTTTTATTCCTTTTTCAGTCGCTTTACTTGCAATTTCAATTGCATTATCCTCGTGATTTTCGCCATCGGTTATAATTACGATTGCTTTGTTTTTATCATTATCGGGAGAAAAAGATGTCATTGACATTTCAATAGCCTTTCCAATTGCAGTGCCTTGAACAGGAATCATATTTGTATTTATCATCGATAAAAACATTTTAGCCGATGCATAATCAGTAGTAATCGGCAATTGCACATACGCCTGTCCAGCAAATATGATTAAGCCTATTTTATCGCTACTTAATCGGTCAACCAATTTAGATATTGCTTGTTTTGCTCTCTCCAATCTGCTTGGCTGAATATCTTCGGCCATCATGCTATTTGAAACGTCAAGAGCAATCATTAACTCTACTCCTTCTCGTTTTACTTCTTCTAGTTTTGAGCCAATTTGTGGATTTGCAATTCCTAAAACCAAAAAGATATACCCAATAATTAAAAATACAAATTTTAACATGGGGCGACTTTTTGAAATTTCGGGCATTAATTGAGAAATGACATTACTTTCGCCAAAACGCTTCAATGCTTTTTTACGTATTTGAGCTGCAAGCCAATAGAGCAATACTAGCAAAGGTATTAATGCTAAAGCATACAAATATTCTGGATGTTCAAATCTAAACATAAACTCAATTTTAATTTATGGAATATTTTTTAGCCAAGTATATTTTAACAACATTTCAAGAATAAAACTTCCAAATGCGATAAAAGCAAACAGTAAAAATTCTTCGTGTCTTTTACTAAATTCTTTTACATCAATTTTCGATTTTTCTAGTTTATCGATTTCAGAATAAATTTCCTCCAATTTTGCTTTATTGGTTGCTCTGAAATACTTTCCTCCTGTGATTGATGAAATTTGTGTCAATACATCTTCATCAATTTCAACTGGCATATCTTGATATTGTAATCCAAATGGAGTTTGAACTGGATAAGGAGCTGTTCCCATTGAGCCAACACCGATTGTATAAACTCGAATTCCGAATGCTTTGGCTATTTCGGCAGCAGTTGTCGGAGCAATGTCACCTGAATTGTTAACACCATCGGTAAGTAAAATAATAACTTTGCTTATTGCTTTGCTATCTTTCAGACGATTTACTGAAGTTCCTAAACCAGATCCAATGGCTGTTCCATCTTCAATCATTCCGCTTTTTATATCTTTAAAGAGATTTAAAAGTACATTATGGTCGGTAGTTAATGGACATTGTGTGATGCTTTCGCCACTAAAAACAACTAAGCCAATTCTATCGCTAGGTCTTCCAGAAATAAATTGAGATGCAACTTCTTTAGCGGCTTCTAATCTATCTGGCTTAAAATCAACAGCAAGCATACTACTCGAAATATCCATTGCCATTATTATGTCAATTCCTTCGGTTGTAACATTTTTCCAACTATTTGTTGATTGGGGTCGGGCCAATACAAAAATTAAAAAAACAATTGTGATTAAACGTAATACAAATAACGAATGTCTCAAATATAGTCGCATTGTTTTTTTTGAATTTTCAAAACCTTGTAGCGATGAAATTTGGACACTTGCATTTGCTTGCTTTTGGCGAAAAATATACCACACAATCATTGGTAACAACACCAACAACAAATAGAAAAAGTTCGGATGTGCAAATTCTAAATTATTCAACATTTTCGTTAATCTTTTCTTGTTCTGTTATTTGATTTTGTTCTTCGGGTTTTACTTCCAATTTTGTTTCGTGAACAAAAAGGTAAGCATTCTTAATACTTATATCGTTTTCGTCGGGCAATGGATTTACTTTTGCAAATTTTACCAAATCGGCAAGTTGAAGTATTTGATACAAATTTTCGTAGGTTGAATGTTCAACGAATGAATACTTTTTGAAAGCTAACAAAATCTCTTCGGTGGTTTGTTCGAGTGCCATAACATTAAACCTATTTTCAATATACTTTCTAACTATTTCGGAAAGTTCGCTGTGATAAGCTTTTGTTTTATTTTGTTGCCACAATTTGCTTTCTTTCAATTTATCCAACTCTCTAATAGCAATAACGTGTGCAGGCTCTTTAGGTTTAGAAATAACTTTTAAAATCGGTTCATTTTTCTTTAATTTCTTAATTACATAATAAACTGCAAAAATTATCAATATTGCTAATAAAGAATAAATTATATAAGGTAAAATTTCTTTAAATGTTATAGGTGCATCGTAAGGCTGCTTTATGTCCATTATTGCTTGTTGTGTAGTATCAATGGGCACTGTGTAAACATTCAAATACAATGGATATGAACTTATTGTGTCAGTTAATGTGTCAATGTTGAGTTTAAAATACAAAGCCGGAATTGTATGAACTCCACTATCGAAAGAGGTTAACAATATTTTTTGTTTCAACGTCATCAGCCCATTTGCCAGACTTGTATCAATTTTTGATTGACTAACCACTTCGACTTCTTTGATAATTGTGTCCTTAAAAAAAGGAAAAACGATTTTTGCATTTTCAGGACAAGTAATTTCGAAGTTCAAATTGATTTGGTCACCAATCAAAATGTGATTGGTATCTAAAAAAGCATTTAATGTAATGTTTTGTGAAATTGACAAATTTGTCATCAAAACACTAATGCTTAACAGGATTAAATTTCTTATTTTGCTCATAAATTTATCTACGTTTAAATAAGTTTAATAAAGGACGTACATAATCTTCATCTGTCCTTAAATAAACATAGTCAACACCCGATTTTTTGAAAGTTTCGTTGAGTTGTTTTTCTGTGTCGAGCCACCATTTTTTATACGAACTTCTAGTTTCGGCATCAGAAGTATCGACCCAAGTTTCGTTTCCCGATTCAGCGTCTTTCATTTTTATCAATCCCATTGACGGAAGTTCTGTTTCTCTTTTATCGTAAGTTCGAAGAGCAACTACGTCGTGTTTACGATTTGCAATTCTAAGTGCATCTTCAAAATTTTTATCAATAAAATCAGAAATTACAAAAGCGACACTTCGTTTTTTGATAACATTATTAAAATATTTTAATGCTCCTGAAATATCGGTATTCTTCTTTTCGGGTTTAAAATCGAGTAATTCTCTAATAATTCTCAAAATATGTGTTTTTCCCTTTTTGGGTGGAATAAATTTTTCGATTTTATCGGTAAAAAATATGACTCCTATTTTATCGTTATTTTGGATTGCTGAGAATGAAAGAACTGCTGCAAGTTCGGTTATCAAATCTTGTTTTAGTTGAACATGAGTCCCAAAATCTTTTGAGGCACTAAGGTCTATTAAAAGAATAACCGTAAGTTCCCTTTCTTCTTCAAAAACCTTGATGTATGGATGGTTGAATCGAGCGGTGACATTCCAATCGATGCTTCTTATATCGTCGCCGTATTGATATTCTCGAACTTCGCTAAAAGCCATACCTTTACCTTTGAAGGCACTATGGTACTCACCTGCAAAAATATGTTTTGACAGTCCGCGAGTCTTAATCTCAATTTTTCTAACTTTTTTTAATAATTCGGTTGCTTCCACGTTGAAAAATAAATTTTTCTTAATCTTCTTTATCTGATATCACAATCGTAAAATAATATTCGTTGTTTACCATTTTAATTGAAAATTCTTTATCATCTTTTTCTGCGTACCATGTAAGATTGTCGAGATATTTGTATTTTTTTGATAATGAATCAACAGCACTTTTTGCATACGAAACATCAAGCATAAACTTTGAATATAAGCATTTACCTTCAGGTGAAAGAAAAAATATCAAGGTATTATCTTTTGCTTTATCAACGTATTTAATTGATTTTGCATTGACCGTTGAATTATCTTCACGAAAATTCGGACGTATGCGTTTCATCATGCTTCTAATCTCGTCAACATTGTGTCCAATCAGAATTTGAGCATCAACAAAAGTCAAGTTCGCAAAAATAATTACTATAGAAATGAATAGCTTTTTCATGATAAAGTTTTTATTTCAAATATAGTAAAGATTATGGTACTTCAACAGTATTAAGTATTTCATTTATGATTTCTACGGTAGAAATATTTTCTGCCTCTGCTTCGTATGTTAAGCCAATACGATGACGCATAACATCGTGACAAACAGCTCTAACATCTTCAGGTAAAACATATCCTCTTCGTTTAATAAAAGCATATGCTTTTGCTGCCATCGCCAAATTTATGCTTGCTCTAGGCGAGCCGCCATAGCTAATCATATTTTTAAATTTACCTAAATTGTATTCTTCAGGATAACGAGTAGCAAAAACAATATCAATAATATATTTCTCGATTTTTTCGTCCATATAAACGTCTTTCACAACATTACGAGCTTTGTTTATGTCTTCGGGTTTTAGAGCAGAGTTCGCATTTGGAAAAGTTTTCAATAAGTTTTGGCGAATAATCATTCTTTCTTCGTCTTTTTTGGGATAGTCGATTACAACTTTTAGCATAAACCTATCGACTTGAGCTTCGGGTAGTGGATAAGTTCCTTCTTGTTCAATCGGGTTTTGAGTAGCCAAAACTAAAAAAGGGTCTTCTAATTTATAAGTTTGGTCACCAATTGTAACTTGTCTTTCTTGCATTGCTTCTAGCAAAGCACTTTGAACTTTTGCTGGAGAACGATTAATTTCGTCGGCTAAAATAAAATTAGCGAAAATTGGTCCTTTTTTTACCACAAATTCTTCTTTCTTTTGGCTGTAAATAAGCGTACCCAACAAGTCGGCTGGAAGTAAATCTGGCGTAAACTGAATTCGACTGAATTTAGCATCAATTACACTTGCAAGAGTATTAATAGCTAGGGTTTTAGCCAAACCAGGAACTCCCTCCAACAAAATGTGTCCGTTTGATAACAAGCCTATCAAAAGACTTTCTACTAAATGCTTTTGACCAACAATTACCTTATTCATTTCCATGGTAACAATGTCGATAAAGGCACTCTCCTTCTGTATTCGTTCGTTTAATTCCTTAATGTCAACTGTTTCGTTCATATTCAATTAATTGTTTATTATTAATTTAACTTGTATTTTAGCAAAGATTATTCGATTCTTTAAAAGAAGTTCAAAAGTATAATTTTGTTAAGTTTATTGAATCAAATTTTTGTTAATTTTTGTTAAGTTTGACCGTTAAAATTCGTTAATACAAATTGATGAACACTCGATATTTCATAGAATTGGCATATAAAGGCACAAAATATTTTGGCTGGCAAATTCAACCTAACAGCGTTTCGGTTCAGGCTGAACTTACAAAATGTATATCGATTTTGCTGGCAGAAGAAATTAGCATTACTGGTGCAGGTCGCACTGATACAGGTGTTCATGCTCGTTTTTTTATTGCACATTTCGACTCAAAACAACACGATTTAGATCAACAAGAAAATCTGATTTTTAAATGCAACCGTTTTCTTTCACCAGATATCAGCATATATAAGATATATAAGGTTAAGCACGATGCACATGCTCGATTTGATGCTATTTCTCGAACTTACGAATATCACATAAGTAGAATTAAAAATCCGTTTTTAACCGAATATTCACATTATGTTTATGGAAAAATTGATGTAAAAAAAATGAATGAGGCAGCAGACATATTGTTTGAATACGAAGATTTTACCAGTTTTTCAAAACTACATACCGACACAAAAACAAATTTGTGCAAAATAATATATGCCAAATGGGAAGAGCGAGATGATAGTTTACTTGTTTTTAAAATTCGGGCAAACCGCTTTCTTCGTAACATGGTACGAGCTATTACCGGAACTCTTTTAGACGTTGGACTTGGCAAACTTTCAATTCAAGATTTTAGAAACATAATAGAAGCCAAAAACCGATGCGAAGCAGGTTCTTCGATGCCGGCAAAAGCTTTGTATTTAACCGATATTGAATATTGTGAAACCACATATTGTTAATATTCTTACTCCTCGTCACCACTTCTGTATATTTCTTGAATGATATGTTTATACTTTTCGGAAATAATTTTTCGACGAAGTTTTAATGTTGGCGATAAGTCACCAGAAGCAGGAGTCCATTCTTCGCATACTAATCGAAATCGTTTGATTTGCTCAAATTGTCCCAAGGTCTTATTGTAAGCCGACACTTCTTTTTGAATACGAGCAATTACATTTGAATCTTTTACCAATAAGCTATTTTCGCGATAATGAATTTTATGCTTAGCTCCCCAAAAATGCAAATAGTCGAAATTAGGTGAAATCAGAGCACTTGCAAATTTTTCATTTTCACCAATAACCATTATTTGTTCTATAAAATTAGATTCTTTAAATTTATTTTCGATTACTTGTGGGGAAATATATTTGCCACTCGATAATTTAAAAATTTCTTTTTTTCTGTCGGTTATTTTCAGAAAACGCTCGTCTTCAAAAACTCCTATATCGCCTGTATGAAACCAACCATCAGCATCAATAACTTCATTGGTAGCTTCTTGATTTTTATAATAGCCAAGCATAACTCCATCGCCTTTGCATAAAATTTCGCCATCATCGGCAATTTTTACACTAACTCCTTTTAAAACAAGCCCAACCGTACCGAATTTAATATCGGGTTTGTGTGGATAATTTACGGCGATTACTGGAGAAGTTTCTGTTAGTCCGTATCCTTCGACGAGTTTTATGCCTGCCGCCCAGAATATTCTTTCGAGTCTAGGTTGCAATGCCGCTCCACCCGATACAATAAGTTTTAAATTTCCACCTAATGCTTTACGCCATTTAACCAAAACGAGTTTTTGTGCCAACCAAAGTTGTATATCATACCAACGTCCATTATTCCCATCTATATCGTACTTTAAACCAAGATTTAAAGCCCCAAAAAACATTTTTTTCTTTATGCTCGGTAAATCTTTACCAGTAGCAATAATTTTATCGTAAACTTTTTCGAGTAAACGAGGAACTGTATTGAAACCGTGAGGCTTCACTTCTTTTATGTCGTTGGCAATGGTTCCCATATTTTCGGCATAATAAATACTAATTCCTTTATATTGGTATTGATAATTCATCATGCGTTCGTAAACGTGACAAAGAGGCAAAAAACTTAAGGCTCTGTCAACGGATGTCATGGGTTGTATATCGGTTGTAGCTACAAAATTTGAAACGATATTTGAATGCGAAAGCATCACTCCTTTTGGAACTCCAGTTGTTCCTGAAGTATATATCAGAGTTGCCAAATCGTTTGGCTTGATTGAATTATTAATATCACGAACTTTTTTGATGTATTTATCTTTAAACTTGCGACCAAGCTCTAATATTTCAGACCAATTTCTTACATTTTCAATTTCGTCGATTGAAAATACAAATTTAATGGTAGAAATTTCAGAAATTACAGGAATCAGCTTAGAATATATAGCTTTATCAGAGATAATAACAGCCTTTACTTCAGAATGTTCTAGTATGTATTTATAGTCATCAACACCTAAAGTTGGATAAATTGGAACGTGAACCAGTGCATTTTGCATTATACCGTGGTCAAAAACATTCCATTCGGGACGATTGTTGCTTAATGTAGCTATTTTATCGCCTTTATAGAAACCAAGTTCCAGCAATCCACAACTAAAAGCATCAACCATTTCGAGAAAATCTTTGGTGGAATATTTATACCATTTTCCTTTTGCTTTACCAGCAAAAGCATCTTCTTTATTGGGATAATTTTGCTTATAATTTTCGAGTAAATCGGTAATTTTTTGAACTTTCATGCAATCAACCATTTATATCCAAATATAGCTTTTTTTACGATTGACAGTTTAACTAACAATAAATAAGGTTAATAATCTGTTCATCTTCTTGAAAAATTTTCGAATTTATAAACTCAAAGATTCCTCCAATGAATGGTTGAACAAGGGTTTTGTGAAAAATTACAAAAGTTCTTCGACTTCTTTCATCAAAAACTTCTTGGTTTTAACACCAACAAAACGTTTTTCTTCTTTTCCATCTTTAAAGATTATTAAAGTAGGAATGTTTCTTACTTTAAACTTCTGAGCAAGAGCTTGTTGATACTCTACATTTATTTTCCCAACTTTAACTTTATCCGATTCATTTTCGGCAATATCATTTAATATTGGAACAACCATTTTGCATGGCATGCACCACGAAGCCCAAAAATCGACCAAAATAACACCCTTCGCAGTAACAGCTTTAAAATTTTTATTACTTAGTTGGAATATTTTTTTGCTATCAGAGGCTGCTGGCTTGTTTTTCATTTTGTAATAATTGAAGACAATGAAGCCAATAAATGCTACTATTACGACAAGTACAACGATTAATGTAATATTCATATTTGTTTTTATTTTTTTGCAAATATAGCAAAATATGAAAACATCTATATTTATTAATTCAATATTCTTTTAGCTAGCTATGTGTTTTGTTAATATTTCACTTTTCGAACTCGATTTTATCCCAAATATTTTTTATAATTTTGGTAAATATTTCAAAAAAACATAAAACTAGATTTGTGAAAAAAGGATTATTATTATTATCGATTGTATTGGGGGGGCTAATTGCACTTCCTTCGTGTGCTCCAAAAAGCCAATGTAAAGCCTACGCAAAGAAAAAGAAGAAGCAACGAAAATCAAGATACGAAACAATAACAGAAAGAGATTATTTGTACGAACAAAGAGCCTTTTAAGGTTTTTCGTAATTAATTGCATCTAACGCATTTGGCGACCAATTTTTGATAAAAGATATTACTCTTTTTCGGTCGTATCCGTCGCTATATTCCAAGTAACCAGAGTCTTGTGTATGAATTCGGGTTCCATTAGCATCAAGAACTACTAAAACAGGAAATCCGAATCGTTGAGGATAGTCTAGGGTTTTAAGCAATTCAAGATTCATATTTTCTTTGCTATAATTTACTTTTACAATCACAAAATTGTGATGAATCATAGAATCCAATACTTCATCTTCGTATAAAAATTTATTTAGGCGAAGGCACCATGGACACCAATTCCCTCCTATCTGTAACAAGACATGCTTTTGCAGCGAATCGGCAAGAATAATTGCATTCTGGACATCTTTTTTAGCATTTGCCAACGGATTGTAAATAACCGGCTTATCGCTTTGTGCAAATGTTGTTATTTGAATAAACAGAATCAATAATAAGGTTTTAATTAATTTCATTTGTTTTAATCTTGAGTGCTTTTAACAAAATGTTGTTCACTAATATTTTTCTTTGGTAAACCAGGATATTTTGCAAAAAAGAAAATCCCTCCCCAACTGTGTTTAACCTTTGTATATATTACTACTTCGCCACCGCGATTAATGATGATAGTGATAACTTTTTTATTCACATCTTCGGTTACTTCAACTGTCTTTTCGTTTGGATATTGAACTTGTAACTTGCGATTTTCGTCTTCAACAATTACGGGATTAATAGTCGGGGCTTCAACTTTCGTAATAGGTTTTGATTCAACTACTTTAACTTCTTCTGGCTTGATTACACGTGTTTCTAAATTTTCGTTTGCTTTTATTTCTTTTGTCTGAACTTCACTCACTTCAATTTTTTCGACTTCTGTAATCGGTTTTTGTTCTACACCTATAGAGGGGTGAACCAATACAGGTTCTTTTTTAACTTCTGTAACAAGCGTTTCACTTATAGGCTGTGTTTCTTTATTTACCACATCAGCAATCGGTTCAATTTTGTTTGACTCTTGAATAAATACCTCTTCATTACCAATGTTATCCAAGCTCATTTCAATTTCGGAAACAAGTCGATTAGCTTCTTCTTTAGTTTTTACGACATCGTTAACTAAAAACAGGGTGTAAATATCTTCAATTTTATATTGAGGTAATCGCTCTTGAGGTTTTATTTTCAATGCTTTACGAAAATAAACTACAGACTCGGCAAATTTTTGTTCTTTGTACAATGCATTTGCTTTAGTAATGAATTCTTTGTACTGAACGTCGATAGGGTTAATGCTTTCTTTAAAAAGATAATCGATTCCGAGAATGGAATCCAACTCGTGAGAATATTGAGAATTTTGAGCCTCAAGTTTGTTTACTTGAAGCCCAAAAATCAATATAAAAATCCAAAATATTCTAATGACAGCCACAACTTGAACAACCGTCTTTGTGAATATGACCATGTGATAATTCTTCTTGTGTTGCCTCTCTAACCTCAATTATTTCTCCTTTGAAAAACAAATTTTGACCAGCCAATGGGTGATTAAAATCCATATGAACCGCATTATCGTTAATTTCAATAATTTTACCATTAAACATGTTTCCTTGCCCATCTTGCATAGGAACGAAACTTCCTAAAACCAACATTTTATCATTAATCTTTCCCTTTTCGTCTTTAAATACATCTTTTGGTATTTCGACTAAAGCTTCGTCGTTATATTCACCGTATGCTTGAATACTGGTTAGGGAAAATTGAAAATTGCCACCTTTTTTTAAGCCTTTAATATTGCTTTCAAAATCTTTTAGCAAAGATCCTGAGCCAAAAACAAAATCAAGCGCGTTTTGTTCATCAATTTTTTCGACCAATTCACCGTTCTCATCATTAATTCTTAATTCATAAATCAATGAAACAGCACAATCTTTTTTAATTTCCATCTTAAATTTATTTAATAATTAATATTTGCCGCAAGTTACGTTTTTTTTTTATTTTTTAATCCAATATTTAGACGAGTCGGATTAAAAACGGAGTTATTTGTTAAATATTTTGTAGAGAAATTAAAGAATTTCCCAACTTTCAATTTCTCCTTTCACGATATTAAAAATTGGATGAGCTAATACGTTTTCAATATTCAATAATTTATTGTATTTATCTGTATCTCTGACCTTTAATTTATTAAGCAAGTGTTGTTTTTCATACATTAACTGTCCTTTGGTAACAGATATTGATGTCGGTATAAAATTCAAATTAATTTTCCCAACATCAAATTTATAGCCTCTTTCCGATGCTTCATGATAAACAATTGATAAATATTGATTAATACTGTCAATCGGTCGCTTGCATTGCTTAAACCTATTTAATTGAGGATGATTTCGATAGCCCTTTGTTTTTCCTTCTAAGACGTTCTTTGCCAACAAAGTTTCTCTCCAAAGTGCAACTAATCCTTTGCTATCGATATATGTTGGATGAAGCGACCAAATTCTCATTTTTTGATTTTATTAAGTTCTCAATGTGCCAGACAAACTCTCTTTGTCGATAAAAAGCCGAAGAGCATCGTCAATAGAGGGAACAATAATATCTACATAAGGAAAAATACCCGTGTGAATTCCTTCGCTTTGAAGCGTAGCAATCGCAATTTTTGATTTCTTAAAAGTTCCTATATCAATCCGAGCATTTCCAATTGCGGCACAAGTTTCCGGATTTAAGTTTTCGACTACTTTAGCTTTTTCATCGCTTGTTTTGGCAATATAAAGAGTTAATCCAAGTTCGTCGCTTACTCGTTTTGCATCACCACGAATATCGCCCGAAATAAGATATAATTTATAATCCAATTTTTTAAGCTCTTGGATTAATTTAACTGTGCTTTCAGCAACTTTACCGTAAACCGAAAGCGTTCCGTTTAAATCGAGAATGATTGTTTCAATCTGAATTATTTCACCATTAGGAATTTCAAAAATCATTTGACAAAAAGATTTTATTTAAGAATCACAAATTTATTTATTTCTTTATGGGTTTTAAATTGGCTAATGCAAAAATAAACTCCTTGTGGAATATTCATCAAATCAATTTTTTGTATTTTCGAAATATGTAAAATTGATTTAATTACTTTACCGTTGATATCTAAAATCAATACCTTTTCAGGTGTTTCAGTCGCATTAAATTCAAGATTAATTACCCCATTCGCAGGATTTGGAAATAAGTTTACATATTGATTGTCAGATACTTGATTATTTATAGCATTATCCGATAGTTTAGTGCTGTAAATTCCTCCTCCGTGAGTTCCAACTACAACCAATCCATCAGATTCTCGAAATTTAATCATTTCGGTAACAACATTTCCGATACTGCTTACATTCGTCCATTCTGTTGAGTCGGCTTGAATATGGTAAGTATAATATAAGCCAGTGCTTGTAGCAACATAGTAAATAGTTGAATCGCCAACCGGAATAATCGATGCCCAACGACACGAAGGTCCATTTCCAGTTCCATAAATATTATATTCGAGGTTTCCGCCTACTTTATTCCACCATTTTCCGCCATTTTCGGTATAAAACAAACTATATGTATTGTAATTTGAATAGGTAATCATAATTTTATCGGCATCACGGGGGTCAACAGCAATGCAACTTACGTTGGAATTCGGGAAAATAATGGAATCGTTTATTCGAGTATGAATAGGGTCTCCAGTATTGGCACTGTCAACTCTGAATACTTTTCGAGCAATGGTTCCGTAAAACAATTTATTTGCAGGATTTTTAGAAACAGCTAAAGCTGAAATTTCAGTAGAATTATAATTTCCGACTACTCCCATTTTAAACCAACCTGTTGAAATAGAATCGTAGTTTCCAGCTAAAGGAATATAAGTTAAACTGTCATTTCGCCATATTTTACTACCAGCAGAAACATACATAACATTATCGTTATTTGGATCAATCACAAATGGATTAATAAATTGATAACTTTCTCCACCAATTGGGTCAATTCGAGCAAAAGCTGTCGGTAAACCGCCATTATCCAATGTCATTTTAAATATTTTACCGTTTTGAATCGACATATAATATGTTCCACCATCGCTTGAGATTGCACTAAACGAGCCATCTCCATTCAATGGCATAACCCAACTGCTCGTTGGGTCAGACGAGTTTACATAAAAATTACCATTATCTTGAAATCCGGCAATAATTACATCATTTTCGTTATTTTCGTCGATGCTTAAAGCATAAACTTGAGTTGTTAAGTATCCTTGATTCAAGGATTCCCAAACAACATTTTCGGCTAAACAATCACTTGTTTTAAAAACTCCACCATCGGTTGCCGAAAAAAGCACATTGGAATTTGATGGTAAAAATGCTAAAACATGTTGATCGGGATGATGATTCTCGTAAATTTTGAAATCCGGAAAATTTGTTCCGGGTTTATACCCTCCTATTTGTTTCGTATTATTTTGGCTTGTAAAACCATCGGTAGAACGATATAGATTTGTACCTCCGAGAATTACTACATCGTTATTCCCAGGTTGAACGCTAACCACCATATTGTAAGAACCTTGACAATTCAAATTATCGAAATTCGATTCTAAATTGTTTGGAAGATTTGAAGTTAAATTAACCCACGTTCCGTTTGTGCCAGCACCATCACCAGTTTCGTAGGTATATTTCCACAGACTTGCATATTCGTATTCGTTCGAGAAAGTATAGCTAGCCTGTCCGCAACTTGGAGTAACCGCAAAAAAGTACAATTCATTTTCATTTGAAGGATTCAACCCGATTACAATTCTATCATAGGTGCTGCAAAAAGATGAAGGCATAATATTAGTCCAATCAATACCATTTGCCGAACGCCAAATTCCTTTTTTATCGCCCTCATCGCTAAGTGCTGCGTAAACAACTCCGTCAGACGTAATTTTAACATCGGTAAAATACGATTGAACAGCTCCACCTCCAAGTACTTGTGTCCATGTTTCACCGCCATCGGTTGAGCGAGTAATTTTTCCTTTCAGAGCCGCATAAATAATATCGGCGGTATCGACAGCATTGTTTATGGCAATATTCCATGTGAGGTCGAAATCGGTTCCAATTTGTGGTGTATTCGATAAAGTTGCTTCTATGGGCGACCAACTCATACCATTGTCGCTTGATTTATAAATGCCATCGCCAAAATAAAAAGCCGTAAAGGATTCTCCTGCCGAATTCCCATATATTTCGCCAGTTCCGTAGTACCAGTTGTTGGTTTTTCCTGCTCTTGTGTCTTGTGTAATACATGTAACGCTGTGAAGTTGCTCGTCGCCGGTAACCTTTGCCCAAGTTTGACCTGAATTAGTCGAACGCCACATTCCACCCGAAACGCCACCTGCTAGTATTGTATTTTCGTTTTCAACATCCAAAGCCATTGCTCGTGTTCGCCCACCAACGTTGAAAGGACCTCTATTTACCCAAGTACCCGATGATTTTAAACCTTTTTCGGAATCGTTGGGAAGCGTTTTTGCAAATTCGAGTTCTTTGCGTCGAATGCCTTCGGGAATTTTACCTGTTTCGGGATCTTTAAGTCGGTTTAAAATCCAACGAAAACGACTTTCTAAATACGCCGCATTTTTTTCAACATAAATCGTTTTTCCAATTTTTATTCCATTTGTTTTAACATTTTTGATAATGTAAAAGCTAACTATGCTCAAACAAAAAACGATTGCAATAAATAATATTTTTTTCATGGTTTTTTTTAAGGCTTTATTTTTACCTGATTTTTAAACTCTATTTTTCATTTTCGAGATAATATTCGTAAACTACCCAACAAATTTCATTCACATCGCTCGTGATTCTATATTCTATTCTAGCGTCAAAAATATCATTAATTTTTAAGCCTGAATACTTTTTTGATATGTTTGGAAAATACTTTTCGGGGGTTGGTGCAAGTGTATATTTAAAAATGGCTGTAATTGTATCGTTTTCGACAAGCCAATTAGGTGTATTTCCATTGATTTTATTGACTTGTATGATTTTTATTTTTCCTACGCAAGGATATTCCGAACAAACATCATTAATTTCGTTTATTGCATTATTCGCAACATAAACCAACTCTCCTTTTATCCAAGTTCCCGAAATCATTTCAGGTGCTGAACTATTGCAAAGCCCCTATAAAAACGATTTAAAATGATAATATCATATAACTTTGTAAATCGCAAGCAAAAGCCGTTCGAACTTTGGAGTCATAG
>MEOF01000052.1 GCA_001769505.1 Bacteroidetes bacterium GWF2_33_38 | reverse complement strand
TTCAACTTTCAAAAAAGAATGTTTTTTTACTAGGAAATGTACTTATGATTGCTCCGGTTACGGAGGCAACACCTATGAGGCGAATGTTACATTTTTTAATAAGGGTGGATATAGATGGTGGATAAACTCAAAATATGACGACACTTATAATTCAAATATTATTATAGAGTCTGGCAACAGTATTACAATTTTTGGTGGAGCCAACAGTAAAACGTATCATAAGGGTAATATTGAAAATATTGGGTTTAAGGATTATAGAATATTCTTTAATAATATTTATCTTACAGGAAATACTAAACAAACAATTAGCGGAACGGGTGTAATGGTATTAGCTAACATGGTCGTTGAAAATAACTCAAATATTGATATTAATTCAAATGTTAGTATACGAGGAAATTTGAAATTTAATGATGGATGTATTGAATTAAGAAATGAGATGAAACTTGAAAAATATGATTCTGATGGTTGTGAAGTGTTACCTCTTGCTTATCCTTCTTTTGAAAACTACAATGAAACTAAATACATAAAAATAATTAACGATGGAATAGCTTCATTCGGGAAAGTGCGTCATGAATATCCGATAGATAATAATTACATACTTAATACGGAATTTTTCTACCCAGTTGGAGATATTACAAAATACTCGCCTATAAAAATAGATTATACAGATATTCCTATCGGGTCAAGTAGGGCTATGGAAATAAATGTATACCCTGAGCCAGAGCCACACCTTCAGTGCAAACAAGATTATTTAAACCGCTATTGGAGGCTTAATCCTGTAGATATGAGTAACTTCAATGCAGACATTAAATTTTATTTCCCTTCAACTGATTTCAATGGAGTTGTAGCTAATGCAAAACCAATTCGTTACAGCAGTGATGGTTTATTGGAAGAAAT
This sequence comes from Bacteroidetes bacterium GWF2_33_38, assembly GCA_001769505.1. Lineage (GTDB taxonomy): Bacteria > Bacteroidota > Bacteroidia > Bacteroidales > GWF2-33-38 > GWF2-33-38. The sequence continues at coordinate 87,283 of MEOF01000052.1, read as the reverse complement.
TCCAACCAATGTATTATCTGAAAACGACCTAAGTCTAACAAACTATTATACAATAACTACCACAGGAGTTAATAAATTTGGCAACTTCACTGCCGACCGTTCCGAAGAGCCTTATGTAACAGCTGATTTTACCTATTCAAATTCGCTTTGTGCAAGCGGATTATTTCATTTTACAAGCATCGGACAGAATGTTGCCAATTCACTCTGCCAGCACACATGGGATTTTACAACAGTTTCATCAAATACATCGACTGATGTTAATCCATATTATGAATATACATCTTCTACACAAGGTACACTTAACTATACGGTTACGCATGAAGTGGCAACCGCTTGTAATTCCGATGAAGCAACTCAGAATATAAGTTTAGTTCTACATAATAATACACTCACTAATGTTTCAAGCAATGCATTATCAATTACTCCGCCTACTGATTATGACGAAATAATAATAAATAAATGCTGCGATGAAAAGACGGAGATACGAACAATTATTACAAACACTACAAGTAACGACATAGATATTAAAAGACTTACACTTTATTTGCCAGCTGGAATGGATTATTTGGAAGATTATCCAATTTCTTCATCTCCTGCAATGAATTTTGCTAATTTAGCAACCAATGTAATCAATGAGCCCTACTTCGAAAACATAGGTAGTATAAGTGCCGGACAAAGCATAGAAATAACTTATTTTGTAAAAGCAAGTTGTGTTTTAAATTCAGGAACAAATATATATACACGTCTTGACTTTAATGATAATACGGAAAATCTTGTTTTTACTCAAAATACACAAGGTTCTCAAACTGTCAGTGAGGTAAAAAGTCCAAATCCGGGAATTGCTTTCATTGCAAACGGCTCTCCTGATATTACAATTGTACCTGTTCAGAATTCATATATGGCAGGTGTTCCGCTTAAACGAAAAATTAAGATTGAAAATACCGGAGATATTCCAATTTCAACGTTTATTTTTACAGATAAACATGATGAAGCGTTAGAAATCTATGAATTATTAAGTGAAGAATCGGGTTTAACAATTACCGATATCACTCCTGCTTCTGATAACGACGATGGAGATAATGACATAATAAGACAGTGGAGTATCTCTTTACCACCCGAATTAGAATTAGCCCCTGTAACGTCAATAGAAGGTAATAAGAGTATTTTTTTAATAGAAAACCTAACTATTGTCTGTGGTTCAAAGAATTTTGCCGAATCTGAATTTAAAGTTAACTGGGGATGTTGCGAAGATATATGTAATTTCGATAAATTGCCCGTTGCATCCAACATAACCATTAACCCATCAGGCCCGGTATTGCAAATGAATGACCAATTAACAAATATGAATTGTTATGGAAATCCTGAAGAGAACCATATTCTTACCATAAGCAACAATAGTGTTCCTGTTCAGAATTTAATACTCACAATAAGCAAGCCTGCCGGAGGATATGCCAACATCAACGAAACAGGTACAGATGCTGGTGGAACTCTAATAACAACGTTATTCACATATGATTATATTGGAGCCAACGGAAGCATTATAAGTAGCGGTACTCTTAATAAAGAAAGAGTAAGCTTTCAGGACGATGAAAAATGCAATGAGGCTTCAGTTGTTAAAGATGCAATTTACACATTTCCAAATTTAGTACTTGGAAATGGAGAAAAGATTGAGGTTCGCTGGCAAAGCAAATCATGTTGTCCTGTGACACCAACATCTGTAAGTAATTCTCTTTTCTATCCATACAGTTTTAATTTTAAAACGCAATACAACGAAATCTGTAATAGTAGCGGATTAGAACCGAAAAATTTTGAAACTAATTACAATTCCACCCATTCTCCGTTGCAAATGAAGGCAATATATGAAGGGCCCAGTGACATTTCAGGGAGTTGGCCGGGAGAACCTGTAGGAGATATAGCCGAATTCAGCTACCAGTTCGAAGAAGTAAGTTTATGGACTGTAGCAACAAATGAAAGTGGCTATCTTGAAATTATATTGGACATGAGCAATGATATTGGAAATAATGCTCCGGAAAATCCAAATTCAGGCTTAATATTTGAAAGCAATAATGAACTTGTAATTCGTACCAGTCAATGGGGAAATTTTGAACCTAACGACCTTACTGTTACAAGTGAAAATGGAAAAAATGTAATAGTCAAAGCCATATTCAATTATTCTGATGAATTATTCAATTATCTTAAAAATGCCGACTTATTTGTGACTCTTACTTCCATTTGTCCAAACAGCCCCAAAACCTATTTCAGATTGTTAATTAATTATTATCCCGAATCTGATTGTTCATGTGGAATTCCATTGGTAGATCGATTAAATTCTGTACAAGTACACTGCCCAGGCTGTATGAATCACGGAACAATTCCGAAATATCATATAGAAAGAGTTTCACTTGGACAGCCCGATAATGACCATGATGGTATTCCAGATGATACAGGAGAATTGAATATGAGTGAGATAAAACTTAATCGGGCTGTTACTGGTGATATTATGGAAGGTACACTTGTAACCGAAATTTTCAGCGATGGAACACTTTTTCCGAATCCTATTCCTCAGCCAGGGTATTTTGCTTATTGTTATCTAGGAATAGATAAGATTATTTATAATGGATTCGATGTAGAACTAAACGCAGTAAATGAAGTTTATATAAAAATACAAGATGCAACAAATACCTATGAGATGACTATTCCTGCAAGTTATATTCAAACAGAGACAGAAGGCTACGGTTATTTTCTTGATATCAGTCCGTCGACCATTTTGGGTATTCCTGAATTAGTTGCAGTTTCAGATTTAAGCAATTTCGCAAGTTATCAATTTAAAGGTGGTGATATCGTTACTATTACTATTCGCTATCAGGTAGGAGAAAACAATATAACTATGGGCGATTTTGAAAATGTAGAACTAAACCACCATATTTATATGGGCTTACAGCCACTTCCGCAATGCGATCCGGGATCTTGTGTCCCTCCCGTTCATATGTGCGACGGTAATGAAAATGGAACCTGCGACCAAACAGTTAAGTACTGGTGCGAAAAATATGCAGGTAATTTTTCTATTGCAGGTGTTTACCAAAGCAACGGTTCAATGGTAATAACTTCATCCACCTGCGAAAAAAGGATTGATTCATATTATGACTTTAATGTATATAGTGGGACATCAAAGTATTTCGATTACGAATATCGTAATTTTGGGCATGCGAAAAACTTTCAGATAGTACAACCTAAAAATTATGAATTTGACAGAGCCGAAGTGTATCTTGACAGAACTGCCGGAAATAGCATTGTGTCCAAAACGGTTATTTATAACGAAGTTCCTACAACAACACTTTATCAGATATCAACCGGAGACAACCGATTGGTATACAATTTTGATTTAAGTAATTATTTTACAGGTTCTGCTGATGTTTTTGTAATGCCTGACGAGTCATATACAATAGGTATCAGAGCCTATTTTAAAACGAATTGTTCAAATACTGTTACAAACACTAACTATCAGACAGGATGCGAGATAGAACATAACAACATCCTTGCCGATATAAATTTTACAGGAACATTTCCATACAATACCTCTATGATTAAGCCGGTTATATTTTCTCCTCCAGTATTAAAAATGTCATCAGTTAAAGTTTACGGACTCACCAGCACTGTAGAATGGAATTTAGTAATTTCAAATACAGGTTCATCGGTAGCCAGCAATGTATGGTTAAACTTTAACTCACAGGATGGAATTACTGTTACACAAATAAATAGTCAACCATATACTAATATGGGGAATAATAGTTACATTGGGTCTATTAACGCAGGAGGAACAGTTACTATACCGATTACGGCAACCTACAACTGCCCTCCAGATATTTCAAATTCGCTGAAATTATCAGCTAAAGCTTTCTGGACATGCGATGAAGCTTTAAATGAAGAAACGTGTACTGAAGTGCTTCATACAATGGAGCTACAGCCAACAGATGTTTATGTTATCGGTGAAATAACCAATCGTAATGATTTAGCGGTTAAAGATATTTGTGATGAATACGAAATACATTACAGCATGCATCCGGGTGGATGGGGTACTCTCTATAATTTAGAGATGACATTTAATACTAATAACAATTCGGGTATTATGCTTGCAAATAACCCTACGCTTATATACGAAAGTCAAGAGATCCAATTACCAAACAATGTATTTTCATGGAATATTTCACAAATTCTTTCTTCATATTTTCCAAATATTGATGGTCTGCGAGAATACGATTTGCTTGAATTTGTATTACCTGTGAAAACCGGCAGCGGATTTCAGAATCCTGCTTCAGTAAGCATTGATGTTCATGGGTTAACACATTGTAATGACGATGTTTATGACAGCGATCCTGTAATCACTGAAATTAATACAGGCATATCTGAACCAATAAGCAATGTTGAAATGACAATCTCCAATCAGACTCAATTTACAGCCTGTGGAAATCAGGCTGGTTTTACATTGAACATAAGTAACTGGAACGGTTCTGATTTTCCTGCAGGCAGCTATCTCAAGCTTAGTATGCCTGATTTTATTACTTGTACATCATATACAGGGCTAACCTTGACTGGTTCATCCATTGATATGGGACAAAACGTAAGAAGTTATATTTTTAATACTTCTTCCTTAATATCCGATATTATTTCAAATATAACTATACAAAGGGATATTCCCGGGCATTGTTCTGTAAAAATAGATGCAGAACTATTTGTTAATCAGAGTGCAGAATGTATAAACCAGCCCGGAACTTTTGTTCCAATTTCTCAACTGCTTGAATCTATAAACGTTCAACTTTCATCGGAAATCCCTGTGCTTGTTATAAACAATAATCAACCGTTAACAGTATGTGCCGGATCAGAACTTTCATTTTCGGCAACCTCGCCTACCTGTATTGACCCTGATACATATATTTGGAGTTTTAGCGATGGAGGAACATCATATCTGTCTAATCCTGTACATACTTATCCTATACAGGGAACCTACACCGTCAGCCTTACTGCCTCAACCGGTGATGAGTATTTCGGATGTAACAATAACCAGACTGTAACTAAAACGGTAATAGTATCCGGAATAACTTTAGCAATAACATCGACAAGTGTTAATTGCAAAGGAGGAAGTAATGGTTCAGCAACTGTTAATGTAAACGGTGGTGCAGTCCCATATTCATATATGTGGAGCAACGGACAATCAACAAAAACAATTACAGGATTAATTGCCCAAGAATATTCTGTTACGGTTACCGATAATACCGGTTGTACGGCAATTGCCTCTGTAACCATACAAGAACCTTCCTTTGAATTAGAAATGACAGTAACTTCAGGAACAGGATATGTATGCTATGGAAGTACGAATGGAAATGCACAAGTATTAGCACTTGGCGGAACGCCTCCATATACATATATATGGCAGGGAGGACAGCAAAGTCAAAGCATAAGCGGCTTATCCGCCGGAACATATTCGGCTACTGTAACCGATAGTAAAGGTTGCACAGAATCAAGTTCTGTAACTATTAATTCATATCCGCAGTTATTCTTAACAGTAAATAGTGTTACAAATGTACTTTGTACCGGGACTTCAACAGGTTCTGCAACCGTTACAGCGACAGGAGGAACTACACCTTATACATATTTATGGACTGGTGGTGGAACGGCTACAACAAAAGCAGGTTTATCTGCTGGAACTTACACCGTAACCGTAACCGATGCAAATTCATGCAGCGTTACAGCAACTGTTAGTATTAGCCAACCTGCATCGGCAATAACGGCAAACATTACCGGAACAAATGCTAATTGTTACGGACAAGCGACAGGTGCTGTAAACATGTTGGTTTCAGGAGGTACAATTCCATATTCATATAGCTGGTCGAGTGGTTCAACGGCACAAAGCTTATCAAATCTTGCTGCCGGAAACTATTTTGTAACTGTTACTGATGCCAATGATTGTAGTATTGAGGAATCATTTGCTGTTACTGAACCAGAAGTTATTATACTGACAGTTTCACAAACAGAAGTATCGGTTTATAACGGCAGCGACGGCTTGGCAACTGTTGCTGTTACTGGAGGAACACCACCATACAGTTACAACTGGTTCCCCAGTGGTTTTACAGGAAATGGTACTTCATTATATTCAAACCTTACAGCAGGTATTTACTCTGTAACGGTTACCGATGCAAACGGTTGTACAGACGAAACAACAACTTCAATTACACAACCTGTGCCTGCAAATGTTATGCTTACGGTTACTGTAAATTCCAATGTTAGTTGTTTTGAAGGTTGCAATGGACAGGCAACAGCTACCGCAACCGAAGGGACTCCTCCGTACACATATTCTTGGACAAGTTCGTCAAATATAACAAATGTTGAAACCGGATTATGTGAAGGAGTATATGTAGTTACGGTTACTGATGCTAATGGGTTTATTGCCACTAACGCATTTACAATTACACAGCCTGATATTTTAACGGCTGGTATTGCAGGTACTAATGTCAGTTGCTACGGTATGCAGGACGGTGCTGCAAACCTATCTGTTTCAGGCGGTACAGTTCCATATACTTTTCTATGGTCGAACGGAGCAACAACAGAAGACATTGCAGGTTTGAGGATGAATATCTATACTGTTACTGTTACTGATGCAAACAATTGTACGGCTACAGCATCGGTAACAATTTTGCGACCGGGTTTATTGGTTACAGCCCTGAGTGACGTTCAGAACAATGCCTGCTACGGTCAGTCAGCCGGAAGCATTGATATAACAACAAGCGGAGGCACAGCACCATACTCGTATGTATGGTCAATCGGGGCAACAACGGAAGATATAGGCGGACTAACTTCTGGAACTTATATAGTAACCGTTACCGATGCAAATTCGTGTAGCACTACAGCCACAGCTACAATTACACAACCTGCATCAGCATTAGCAGCAAATATTGAAGAAACAAATGCTGACTGTTTTGGTGCATCTACAGGAGCCGCAAATTTGTCGATTTCCGGGGGAACTTTACCTTACAATATCTTGTGGTCAACTAGTGCTACAACTGAAGATTTAACAAATCTTACAGCAGGAGCATATTCAGTTTCAATCACCGATGCGAACGGATGTGTAACCAATTCTGAAGTTACAATTACCCAACCGACAGAATTATCGGCAACAGTTGTTCCTGTTGAATCGCCTCTTGGTGCCGATTTAACTGTAACCGGAGGGGTAACACCATATACTTACTTGTGGTCAAACGGTGCTGTTACACAGGATATTTCAGGTGTAAATGCAGGAGTTTATACTGTTGTGTTAACTGATTTTAACGGATGTGAAATTTTGCTGGACGTACAGCTTATTGATAATAACCTGCGTATTGTTTACACTCTCGAAACCTGTATTGGTTCAGGGGATGGTACCGCAAAAGCAGTTCCAATAGCAGGAGTCGCTCCTTATACTTATTTATGGAGTAACGGACAAAACACACAAACTGCTACAGGGCTTAACGAAAGCACTTATACCGTAACGGTAACCGATGCAACAGGAGCTACTAATGTTAAAACAGTTTTTATAAATACCAGTTTTCCGACAATAGGCAGTGAGCCTCCATCATACAATATTACAGGAAACACGACATGGGAAGGGAAAATTTACTATGTAAAACAACAAGTTACCATACAGCCCGGTGCAAAACTCACTGTAAAAGATTGTAATATTTTTGTGAAATTTATTACTATCCCTACATCAGGTCCAACAGGTATTATTATTGAACAAGGAGGCTCTTTAATAATTGATAATTCAGTGCTTGATGGTTATGAATATTATTCTTCCAATATAAATTGTTTGAGAATATGGAGTGGTATTTTAATTAAAGGAGATGCTAATCATGTACACCCGATTCATCCCGAAATTACTGCTCCGTATCATGGATTTTTGCACATTACAAATAATTCAAAACTATTTTACAACAGTACCATAAGTGCAGATAATGGAATTATCTGGATGGATCAAAACAGTGAAATACATAACAATTATAAAGGATTTGTTGAGATTAATTTTGACAAGCCATACACAAATGTATCAAAAATTAAAGACTGTAAATTTATATACACTCCAACTTATGGTCAAGAAAGTTATATTGCCATATCGCTTGGAAAAGTGAGAGGAGTACTGGTTGACAATGTTCGATTTGAAGCATTATCCGGAGTGACCCGAACAAATGGAATATATTGCTGGGGATATATTAATTCACAACGCTCTGTTAATATTAAAAATTGCACTTTTACAAATATAAGCTCGGGAATTAGATTGCAGGGAAGCAACTCGTTAATCGAAAACAATACTTTTGACAACTGCAAGGGCAGTATAAGTCTATATAATTCTTTAAATAATGTTACTATTACCGGCAATACATTTAAAGTAGCTTCGGCTGAAACTGCCAACAGAAATACTTATGGTATTCTTGCAACTAATTCTATGGGTTATACTATTAAAAACAACAAATTTGAGTTAGTAGGAGCAGCCACTACCGATTATTTGAGCCGTGCATCACATGCCATAGTTGCCGACAATACTACAGGCACAGGAACCATTTACAACAATACACTTAAAGGAACCGACATAGGAATACAAACACAAAACAGTAACAGTGGGTTAAATATACGCTGTAATAACTTTAACTCCAATGCAAACGGAACAGTTGCTTCCTCAACCCACTCTGTTACTGCATGGGCGACTTTTGGAAATTTAGTACAACAGGGCGATAACAGATGTAATGACCCAGATGGCGATAAATACGCTGCCGGTAACGAGTGGAAAAATCTTTGCACAGGTTCAAGCGAGATTGACATAAAACTTGATGCTTATGCAAGTGATTTTTGGTATTATGCACATTTATTAGATCAATTTTCTTTATTAACTGTAAAACCTCTTTGTAGTACACCATCATGGGAACAAAATTATCTTTATGGTTGTGATTTCCCAAAAACCTCAACCTCCTGTGCAAGCGAAAATTCCAATAGTTTTACCTCGCCCGGAGATGTTGTATTTACTACACGTATGACTGAACTTACAAATGCTGTAAACAATGGAAACAGCCTGCTGCGAAATGGTGATTCGCAATTGCTTACCGATATGGTAACAAGCGATGCAGCAGCAGGGCAGTTGAAAAACAGCCTGATTACAGCTTCGCCATACCTGAGCGACAGGGTAATGATTTCGGCACTTACCGAAAAACCCACACCGCTGCCGGCAGGGCATGTAAAAGAAGTTGTGATTGCTAATTCGCCTGTAACAGAACCCGTGATGGATATAGTAAATAATCTTGGTTTGCCTCCCGGAATAAAAAAACAAATTGACGCAGTACAGGTAGGAGTCTCTGCACGTGAAAAGCTCGAAAAAGAAATAGCTTATAATGAAGCACAGATAAATCAATTGAATAACTTTGCTGTAGATTATTACTATACTAATGGTGATTCGACACAGGCAATGAGTATTTTAAATACTTCGGATAATTACGAAGATAAAAAACTTTTATCGGAGATATATTTGTCAGATAACGATTTTGCTGCATGTGCCGATGCTTTGGTAGAAGTATTGAATACAGCAGAAAGCGAAAAGGTAGAAGATGCTGTTGCATATTATGAATATATGACAATATTGATTAATTTAGCAGAACAGAACAAAACAATATTTGAATTGACACCGGAACAGGAACAAGCTATCAGAACAATTGCATCAGGGAATACGGCTACTGCGTTTAGTGCTTTGGCGGTTTTGGAAACGGTATTTGACGAGCAATTTGATTATCCTGTTTTGAAATTTAATACAGCAACAGCACGTAGCTTAAAAGTAAATAACAATACTCTGCCAACAAATAATGTTTATTACAATAATAATGAATTTAAACTTTATCCTAATCCTGCCTCAGACAATATTGTATTTGAATATAATGCGAGTAATTATGCAGGAAGCATTATTGAAATTTATGATAATTTAAGTAGAAAAGTAATTGAATATAATCTTTCAGGCAATGATAACAAAATTGAATTTAATACAAAAAAATTAGAGAATGGAGTTTATCATTATGTTGTGAAAGATAATAATGTTATAGTGTATCAAAATCAATTTGTAATTATAAAATAACTTAAAAGTAGCCTTTCCAAAAGGCTACTTTTTTAATTTAATAAGATTATGAGAATTATTTTTTGTATATTATTGCTTTCTTTTTTTAAGGTTAGTAGTGCCCAATTTACATTTCATAAATTGTATGGGTTTGAGAATTATTTTTATGATGCTGGTCGTTCAGTTATTCAAGCATCAGACAATACTTTTATTGTTGTAGGTAGTTCATTAGAAAACTATGATGGTATGTACATATTGAAATTAAATGAATATGGAGATACAACATGGTCAATAATGCACGATTTCTACACTGTTGGTGGAGATATACCTAAATCAGTTATTCAGAAAAGCGATGGTAGCTTTATTATAAGTGGATTTGCCGCTGATTCAACAGAAGGAGCGTCCAGTGGGTTTTTATTAAAATTAGATAATAATGGTAGTGTTGAATGGTTAAAACCAATTGACGAGGGCTTTAACGACAGACATATTATGCACAAACAAACCACAGATGGTGGTTTTATAATTGGTGGCTACAATTATGATACAACAGCAACCTATACACAGGTTTTTTTAATAAAAGCTGATAGTTTAGGAAATATACAATGGCAACAAGAATACGGAGCAGCAAACTATAACGATTATCTAAAATCTATTGATTTAACACCCGATGGAGGCTATATAATTGGTGGTGATTTTGAAAACCCGTCAACAAATTCGTATGATATGTTCTTGTTAAAGACTGATAGTCTTGGTAATCAGGAATGGGAAAAATCTTACGGCACTACAGTAGATGAAGGAGATGGATTTGCAATATCAACATTAGATAAAGGTTTTATTATTGTAGGAGGCAGAAAAACAACAGATAATACATTTAACGGCTATATTATAAAAACAGACAGTTTAGGAAATACACAATGGAGTAAAATAATAAATACTCCAGGAGTTAATGATTATTTTCACCAGGTGCGTCAATTACCTGATGGTTCATATATTATAGGCGGTACGAAACCTGATTTGTCAGGTACACCTAATGGAGTGAAAGCATGGTTATTAAAGCTCAATCAGCAAGGAGATACAGTATGGTCAAAAACTTATAACTACTATGGAGGTTCAAAACATACCTATATGGAAGACTTAAACCTCACCAACGATGGCGGATTTATAGCCACAGGCTATATTATAAATAACTCATTACCTGCCAAAAACGATTTGTGGCTTTTAAAAACCGATAGTATGGGTAATACCTGCACTATTGATACTACAACTTATGAAGGTTGCTGGTCGTATAGCTGCTATACAGTAAATTCAGAAATAACAGCCGATTCCGATACAGTTTACTTAACACAAGGAGCAACAGTACAATTTGGTACAATTAGTAACTTTGGCACAAGCTGGCAATGGGATTTTGGCGATACAATCACAAGTACAGAGCAGTTTCCACAGCACAGCTACACACACACCGGGACTAAAACCGTGCAGCTAATCACCAATAATGATTATTGCAGTGATACGGCGTATTATACAATTACGGTATTTTTGGATGTAAGCTCTCAAATGGTCGTTGAGCGTAGCCGAAACGCCCATTTTACAATTTTTCCGAATCCTGCAAGTGAGCAGTTAACGGTAACATGCAGCCCATCAGCACGTCATTGCGAGGCACGAAGCAATCTAATAATTTACAATTTGTTTGGAAAAGAAGTATTAACAACCGAACTAATAACAGAAAAACAGTTAATAGACATTTCAGCTTTAAAGCAAGGAATTTATTATTATAAAATAGTTAATAATGGAGAGTTGACCGATGGTGGTAAGTTAGTGATTGTGAGGTAGTCTTTACCGCTGATTTTTGAATGATTTTTATGAAAACTATGATCATTTTGTGTATAATGGTATGGTTGTATGGTATAAATCATGCAAATCAGACAAATCAACTTTGTAAATCAGTGGTTCAGACAATTGGAGTCTCTGCACGAGAAACACTCGAAAAAGAAATAGCTTATAATGAAGCACAGATAAATCAATTGAATAACTTTGCTGTAGATTATTACTTTACTAATGGTGATTCGGCACAGGCAATGAGTATTTTAATTACTTCGGATAATTACGAAGATAAAAAACTATTGTCAGAAATTTACCTGTCGAATAATGATTATGCAGCCTGTGCCGATGCTTTGGTAGAAGTATTGAATACAGCAGAAAGCGAAAAGGTAGAAGATGCTGTTGCATATTATGAATATATGACAATATTGATTAATTTGGCAGAACAGAACAAAACAATATTTGAATTGACACAGGAACAGGAACAAGCTATCAGAACAATTGCATCTGGAAATACTGCAACTGCGTTTAGTGCTTTGGCTGTTTTGGAAACGGTGTTTGACGAGCAATTTGAATACCCTGTTTTGAAATTTAATACAGCAACAGTACGCAGCTTAAAAGTAAATAACAATACTCTGTCAACAAACAATGTTTATTACAATAGTAATGAATTTAATCTTTACCCTAATCCTGCCTCAGACAATATTGTATTTGAATATAATGCGAGTAATTATGCAGGAAGTATTATTGAAATATATGATAATATTAGTAGAAAAGTATTTGAGCATACTCTGACAGGTAATGATAATAAAATTGTAATCAAAACTAAGGAGTTAGAAAATGGAGTTTATCATTATGTTGTGAAAGATAATAATGTTATAGTGTATCAGAATCAGTTTGTAATTATTAAATAAATTTTAAGGTAGCTTTATGAAAATAAAGCTACCTTTCTTAATTCAATATTTTATGAAAAAATCTTTAGTAATTTTAATATTGTTTTTTACAATAGTAAATATAAGTAAATCACAATATGCCTTTCATCGGCTTGTTGATTATAATAATCAAGTTAATGGAGGCTGGTCAATAATTCAAACTTCAGATAGTGGTTATATATCGTCTGGAATTATTTATGGCGACTATTATGCAATACTTTTTGTCAAAATTGATTTAAAAGGAGATACAACATGGACAAAAATGTATGATTGGTATCAAGGTTATGGTGAAGATGGATATAGTATAATTCAATTACCAAATAATTATTATTCTGTTTGTGGGGATATTCCTGATACTGTAAATATAGATACAGATACTTTTTTATTTACATTAAATGAAAATGGCGATTCAGTAACTTTTAAAACAATAGAAGGTGGAGTTAGCGACCACGGATTTATGCACAAACAAACCTCCGATGGGGGTTTTATTATTGGTGGAATTAATTTAGATGCAACTCAAACTTATTCAAATGTTTTTCTAATAAAAACTGACAGTCTCGGCAATATACAATGGCAAAGAGAATACGGAGCAGCCAATTACAATGATAATCTGAAATCAATAGATTTAACCGCCGATGGAGGATTTATAATTGGGGGCGATTATTATAACCCTTCAACAAGTTCAAATGATATGTTCCTGTTAAAAACCGATAGTTTGGGAAATCAGGAATGGAAAAAATCATTTGGTACAACAGCAGAAGAATATCGTGGTTTTACAATTGCTACATCTGATAAAGGATATATAATTGTAGGGGACAAAAAAATGACAGATAATTATTACAACGGATATATTGTAAAAACCGACAGTTCTGGTAATCAGCAATGGAGTAAAACATTTGGAGCAACAGGATTAAATGAATATTTTAAAATAGTGCGTCAGTTATCAGACGGTTCTTATATTGTAGCAGGAGGTAAAGCAGATTTATCAGGCACACCAAATGGTCGCCGTGTATGGCTTTTAAAATTTAACATGCAAGGGGATACTCTTTGGTCAAAAAGTTTCAATTACTATGGTGGTACAAAACAGACCTATGTAGAAGATTTAAATCTTACCAACGATGGTGGGTTTATCGCCACAGGCTACATAATAAATAATTCACTTCCTGCCAAAAACGATTTATGGTTGCTAAAAACCGATAGTATGGGTAATACCTGCACTATTGATACTACAACTTATGAAGGTTGCTGGTCGTATAGCTGCTATACAGTAAATTCAGAAATAACAGCAGATTCCGATACAGTTTATTTAACCGAAGGGGCAACAGTACAATTTGGCATAATAAGTAACTTCGGCACAAACTGGCAATGGGATTTTGGCGATACAATCACAAGTACAGAGCAGTTTCCACAGCACAGCTACACACACACCGGAATTAAAACAGTACAGCTAATTACAAATAATGATTATTGCAGCGATACGGCGTATTATACGATTACGGTATTTTTGGATGTAAGCACTAAAGAAATTACGAATTACGATTTGCGATTTACGATTTATCCGAATCCTGCAAGTGAGCAGTTAACGATAATCAGTAATCAGTATCCGGCAAACGATAATCGGACACTGAGCGTAGTCGAAGTGTATGATTTGTTTGGCAAAGAAGTATTAACCACAGAGCTAAAAACAGAAAAACAGTTAATAGACATTTCAGCTTTAAAGCAAGGAATTTATTATTATAAAATAGTTAATAATGGAGAGTTGACCGATGGTGGTAAGTTAGTGATTGTGAGGTAAATCAAATATCTCCTTTTCAGTTTTATACTTTCCCATGAGATGAAGTACTCTGCGACGATTAAGATATTCTCTTTTATCTGAAATGTAGCATTCTATGTCAAAGTGATTAATTCCAGAACTATAGTATTTCTTAAAAAGAGATTTATCATTAATGAAAACAAAGACATTGTTCTCATTTTTATCTTTTTCAATTCCAAGTAGAGTATGTGTTGTCGAATTCTCTGCCAAAAGATTCTTAGGACATTCAATATCTAATAATACTTCTTGAGTTTTATCATAAAGTTTTTTGCTATCATCTTTTAAAGTAGCTACTTGAGAATTTAATTTTTGCAACTGATTTTTGTGCTTTTTTATTGATTTAGCGAATAAAATGCTTGTAATAAAATTTGACATATAATTGAATTTTTATTTTTATATTAATTTATTGACATACATGCTTATAACTAAATCCCCTTTGTATCTATCGGTGATGTCAACATCAATTAATTGAGGTACCAATTGATTATCAAAATAATTAACCACATGCTTGATTTGATTGATTATTTTTTCCAAATCAACCTTTATTATCTCAAATCCATTCTTAGTTCTTGCAGTTGTAGAAAACTCAATACCCGATATTGTATTTTTAAGCTTTTTTCCAGCGGGATTTAGCACAATATGGTTTGTGTCACCAGTGAACGACCCAGAAATGATAGTCGTAATTACACCTTCTTTTGCATCTAAATGTTCCTGTGAATACCAAGATAATGCCCCGTAAATAGGAAGGTTATTCTCAAGTAAAACCTCATTAATTCTTTCATCAAGATGTTGATTAGTATTTCTCAGTTCCTTTATTTCACGAATACCATCCCAAATAGAATTTTCTTTATCTATTTTAAAATGTCTGATTGAAAGATTGATAAAAATAGTAGCACTGTTAATAATAGTCCAACATTCTGAAAATATCACAGGAAATGAAGGCTTGTTTTCAGAATATACAAAATCATATAAGTTTTTGCAGAGACGCTCATATGCTATTTCTACAATATCAATGCTGTACCTAATTCCATTGAAAACAATTACCTGTTTAGGATTCAGATTCAATGGAGGGTACCTGAAGTAAGAATCAGCCTTTATTATCATATTTTTTCTTTAAATTGTTAAATCTCTGTTTTATATCATTAAAAATGGATGCAACAGGTTCTATCTCAAAATCAACTGTTGTAATCAAAACAATCATATCAATAAAATCTTTAACATACTTCTTGGTTTTATCATAACGTGCTCTTTTGATTTTCAGGGGAGAATGCCATCCTTGGTTATTGTACTTAATATAAAAACCATCTTCTTTTAAAGCCTCTGCTTGTTTCCACCATCCAAGTTGTGAAGATAATTCTGTTTTTTTTGAAGAAATCTCGTTCTCAACCCAATTGACAAAATTATCAATACCCTTGCTACGAATTTCAATGATTTCATCTATCGGCTTTTCGATGTTCTCTATCACAGGTTCATTGATATTTTTATTTAATGTCTGTACTATGGTTCTCAAACCAATAGCACTTCTTATAAGGTTCAATTTATAATTATGGCTGCTAAATAATTCTGTAAAATCAATACCGCTATAATCAGGCAAAAAATCATCTCCGAATAAAGCAAAAGCTTTAAGTGCTTCTTCAGCGGA
The DNA here is from genome assembly GCA_001769505.1 of Bacteroidetes bacterium GWF2_33_38. GTDB lineage: Bacteria > Bacteroidota > Bacteroidia > Bacteroidales > GWF2-33-38 > GWF2-33-38. Next base: position 70,961 of record MEOF01000052.1, on the reverse strand, counting down.
TAGTACCATTAATGAACAGGCAAGCCCATAATTCTTCTTTTCTGCAATTAATTCTGCTGCTTCGAATTGTTTTTTTGCATTTTCTAAAGCATATTCAGCACCAAGTTTTTTATCAGACGTATCCATAATTGTTTATAAAATATTATTTCAATCAATTGAAGGCATCCCCAACTTTTCAAAAATAACTTTAACCTGAATAATTGTGTAAAACCTGCCCCTTCTCTTTCCAACTTCAGATTCAAAAGGTTCAATCCATTTTTTTAATGTTCGCCAGTTAATGTCATACATCTTGGCTAATTCGCCAATTGAATATGCTTTAAGGTGGATGGTATTATTTATTTCTGTGGTCATATAATGGGGTTTAGGATTGTTTTTCTGTTTCAGCTACATATTTATCAATATAATCATCCTTTAAAAGATACAGTTTGTCAGCCATCTGCTTAACCGACAAATTTTTCTCGTTTCTGTATCCTTCCATTAAATTTGAAAGGAGATTTGGATTTTCAATTGGAACATCCAGCTCAATTGGCTCTCTCCGGCGAATTTTCATTTGATTAAACATTGAAAGCAAATATCGCTTGTGATTATAAGTAATATATCCCAAATCATCAGATCTGTACAATAATGCCTGCATCGAAACTTTCCACTTGGGTTTTAATACTGATAAACGAGGTATATTTATGTCCGCTTGATTAAAATCCTTTCTTATTTCAGATTCCTGCATTAGTAAAGCTGCTGCAAACACATTGGCTTCGTGTCCTATTTCTCTTTCCATTTCAACAGGATAAAACAGATGCATTAATATATGCCCTAACTCGTATGCAAGACTGAAACGCCTTCTGTCGCCAAGAGATTTTTTATTCAATAATATTATTGGATGCCTGCCGGAAGTTAAAATTGTTCTGCTGTCCACCCTTTCTGTTCCAAAATCAAAAGTCGCTATTAATATACCGTTACTTTCAACTATTTCTGTTAAATTATCGATTGGTCCATCGGGAATATTCCATAGCTTTCTTAATTTGTCAGCTACTTCTATTGGGCTCGTTTCTTTAATTTCAGGAATATTTAACGTTGGTAATATTATTTCATTTGCAAGAGCCTCAACATTTAACCTGAAAATATTGGTTTGTGCTTCAATTGGCATGATAAACCGTTGAGAAACCACCAATCTTTTTCTGAAATTAACCATTGTGGGCAAGAAAGCATCGGTTTGCTGATAAAAAAAACTTTTTGGGTATTTTAATACCTGACAAAGGCGATTAAAATCAACGTCGCTAAATGTCTGTGCATCCTGCTCAACATGGCAAACTTTACCTGCTGAAATATCAAGTAAATCGGCAAGCTCCTTCTGACTGATTCCTCTTGATTCCCTCGCCAGAATTACCATTTGTGGATTTATTTTTTCAGTAGTTTTCATAACAATTTTTATTCTTCACAAAGATAATTTGAACTTGCAATATGAGCAAATAAATTTACTGTTATATTCAATATTATTATATTTATTATTGGTAATTAGTACGTTACAATTCATTGCAAGTTGAAAAACATATTTTGGTGTAATTATCAGATTAATATGCCATTACATTAAGGCGAATTACAAACATACACGCTAATAAAGTAATAGAAATAAGTTAGAGATATATAAGAATAATATTAGGCTTTTATTAGAAATACATTAGAACAATAAAAATCAATGATTAGATTTCTATTAGTGATTAATTAGAAAATCAATTGAAATGTCAAATACTGTAATTCTTTTTTAAAAATTATCATTTATCAAGTTTAACCTATAATAAATTGGTGTTATTTTAGAAATAAGGTAGAAAAACCCGAGTAATTCCATATCATCACCACATCAACACCACATTGCCCCCACATCATCACCATATAAACACCACATTGTCTCCACATGCTCACCAATATTACCATATTGTCTCCTTGTTATTAACGAATAAAACCCATTTGTCCGGAGATAAAAGAATGGAACTTAAAACTACACAATTCTACATAAAACTACATTTTGCTACATAAAACTACACAACGCTCCCTAATTTGGAATTGTTTGGTAAAACCCTACATAATCGAGCATAAACCGAAAATCATCATTCTTGCCTTTTCTACTTTTGATTTGAAATGGAGCTTATTTTACTGGACTAATTTGGATTCAGTCCCTTTTATGAAAAAGCCATCGTCCCCAATGGTTTCTTTTTATGAAAATTTCAAATTTTTCCGGTTAAAATCTGCCATTAAATAAATTTAATTATTAATCAATACAGTTAAATGCAATAAATCTTTGAAATAGGAGGTACTTTGAAATAAATTCCCGAACATACCGAAAATATTGGAACGGAGCGATTATTGCATTACTGTTAACCTAATCAGAAGTATGAACTTAACAGCTAACATAGAAAAATCAGAAAACAGTTTTTGTGGAAAAAGTGTCAATCCGGAAAAAGAATCCCTTACTGTCGAAAAATTAAAAACTTTCGAAGGCTTAGAGGATATTGCCGATTCTGAAGCAGAAGAAATTGTTCTTTCTATTCAGAATTTTTGTGCAATCATTTATGATTTCTTGACTCAACCGGAAAATGACGATGATTCAATAATATATAATAACAACTTAAAAATAGCAGCATGATGACAACAGATGCAACATTTGCCAAAAGGTTCGGCAAAAAGAGTCCTACCATTGTTAAACGAGTAACTACAGGCAATGTAGTCGTTTATACTCGTGTGTCAAGTAAAGAACAGGCAGACAAAAACCTAAGTCTTGAAACCCAGAAAAAAGCGATTGAAGAATATTCAAAAAAGCATAATCTTAATATTGTAGCTTATTTCGGGGGGACTTATGAAAGTGCTAAAACCGATGGAAGAAAAGAATTTAACCGAATGCTTGAGTTTATAAAAAAATCAAACGGAAAAATAAGTCAAGTATTGGTTTATACATTAGACAGGTTTAGTCGTACCGGAGGAGCAGCCATTAAAATAGTTACTGATTTAAGGGAGAAGCAGGGAATTTCGGTTTTTGCTGTAACTCAACCAACCGATACAAGCAATCCAAGCGGAGTACTTCATCAGAATATTCAATTTCTTTTTTCGGAATACGATAATCAGCTTCGCAAACAAAAAGCTGTAGCAGGAATGGTTGAGAAACTAAAAAAAGGAATATGGGTAACCCAACCTCCACAAGGATACGATGTAATTAAAATAAATGGCACAAGAAAAATTGTGTTGAACGAAGAGGGTAAAAAGCTAAAAAATGCCTTTGAATGGAAACTTAATGGATTGAAGAATGACGATATTATTCTGAAGCTACGTGCAATGGGAGCCAACATTTACAAACAGAAGCTCCACAAAATATTCTGCAATCCGTTTTATTGTGGAGTAGTTTCTCATGGCTTGCTAAACGGACAGGTTGTAGATGGAACACATGAAGCAATGGTAAGCAAGGAAACTTTTTTGAAAGTTAACAATATTATATCGGAATCTCCTCTGTATGGAGTTCCTCATAAAGCAGAAAATGATAATATTCCATTAAAGGTTTTTCTGAAATGTTCCGAATGTGGACAACCATTTACAGGTTACCTTATGAAAGCAAGAAACATCTATTATTATAAATGTAGAACAATAGGTTGTCAATGTAATAAAAACGCAAAGGATATGCATCAGCTTTTCATTTCAATGCTTGCTAATTTTCGGCTAAAAGAAAGCCTTAAAAAGGCTGTTTTATTCCAATTGGAAAACACCTTCAATGAATTAACTAAAAGCAACACGGAGAAAGAAAAAGCCATAAAAACGAATCTAACAGAAGTTACAAAGAAATTAGATTTGATTGAAGAAAAATTCTACGTTATGGGAGAAATGAGCAAAGAAACTTTTGAGAGATTCTATTCAAAGTATAAAGCCGAGCAAATTGAAATTATAAAAGAATTGAACAATTGTCAAAATCCCATTTCGAACAATAAAAACATACTGAATCGTGCAATTTATATTTGCGACAACCTGCAAGAAATGTGGGCTTCCGGCAATGTTGTATTGAAAGAGAGATTACAAAGATTGGTGTTTCCTGAAGGAATCGTGTATGATAGAAAAATTGGGGCAGTTCGAACATTAAAACTAAATTCTGTGTTTGCCTCAATCGCCCACACCATCGGGGAAAGCAGCCCCAATAAAAAAGGGACTTCCCCTTTTTTATTGGGGAAGTCCCTTTCAGCGGAAAGAGAGGGATTCGAACCCCCGGACCCGTGAAGATCAACGGTTTTCAAGACCGCCGCATTCGACCACTCTGCCATCTTTCCAGCTGCAAAAGTATCATTTTTTTTTCTAAAATCTAAAAAATCATTAAAAAAAATCTAAAAAAATCACAATTATCTGATTGTTAGCACTATTAAATAATTTGTATTTAGTTTAAATAAAAAGTAAAATCAATGTAATTATTTGGTTTTGTGATAGTTGATTACGATATTTATTAACATTAGTTCGTGTTTATTAACAAAACAACAAAAAAAGAAATCATGAATTTGCTGAAACGCTGAAATAATCTATATTTGTATAAGTAAAATATAAATTAACCCCTAAAATTATTTTTTATGAACAAAGCACAATTAATCGACGCAATGGCAAAAGATGCCAGCTTAACAAAAGTTCAAGCAAAAAAAGCATTAGATTCTTTTGTAAAATCTACAACAGTTGCTCTTAAAAAAGGAGACAGAGTAGCATTAGTTGGATTTGGTTCTTTCTCTGTTGCAAAAAGAAATTCAAGAGTTGGACGTAATCCTCAAACAGGTAAAGAAATTAAAATTCCTGCAAAAAAAGTTGTAAAATTTAAAGCTGGAAGCGAATTAACTGGAGCAGTTAAGTAGTCATTGTAAACTTTAAAAAGGGAGTACTTTGTGCTCCCTTTTTTTATTGAATCATTTTTGTTTTGTATAAGTAATCAAGAAATGAAACAGAAGTTATATAATTATTTATCGTCTTTTATTACCGAAAATCGAAAAGAATTAATCGAAACCAAAATTTTAGATCGCACTAATTACTTAACGGTAGTATTAGAAGATATTTATCAATCGCAAAACGCAAGTGCCGTGCTTAGAACCTCCGATTGTTTTGGCATTCAGACTGTTCACGTTGTCGAAAATAAAAATCAATATAAAATTAATCCCGATGTAGCATTGGGTGCTGCAAATTGGATTGACTTATTCAAGTATAACAGTTCAGAAAATAATACACTTGACGTAATTACTAAACTAAAAAATGAAGGTTATAGAATTGTTGCAACAGTTCCTAATCATAAAGCGGTAAGTCTCGAAGAGTTTGACTTGGCAAAAGGAAAAGTTGCATTGTTTTTTGGAACTGAACTCGAAGGCTTGTCAGAGGTAATGATAAATAATGCCGATGAATTTTTAAAAATTAATATGTTCGGATTTACTGAAAGTTTTAATATTTCGGTTTCGGCTGGTATTATTTTACATCAATTATCAGGTAAGTTACGACAATCGAATATAAATTGGCAACTTTCTGAAGATGAAAACATAAACATTAAATTGGCTTGGGTAAGGCGTAGTTTGAAAAAATCAGAAATGATAGAAAAAGAATTTTTCAAGAAGAACCAAATATAAAACTCTACTCAATTTTTGAAAACTTAATCGTTTCAATTTTATTTTTCGTATAAATTTTAATAAAATACATGCCCGATTTTAAATTAGAAACATCTATTATTTTGGCATTTAACCTAATATTTAAACCTTTTTTTACAAGAGTTCCGCTTAAATCAAAAATTTCATAAGTTTCTATAATTTCGTCAGAAGTAATTGTCAAGGAGGCGTTTGTTGGATTTGGAATTGCAGTAGTTTTCTGATTGTGAGTTATATTATGGATATTTGTATGCAAATAATCATAAGCATACTGAGCTTCGTTGGCTGAATTTACTAATTTATACAAGTTTTCGGCTACAATAAAAGCAAACCCAATTGTTACAGAGTCTCCTGCATTTAATGAAATTGGACCAATGCTTATAATTTCAACAACATCGGTTCCTGTAGATGAATTACTTCCTGCATTGTGCCTATTATTAGTCATCGAAAAAAATTGCTCTTCGATTGAAAATCCGTCTGAAATATCAATTCCTCCATTTCCTCCATCAACATTATCAATTCCATAATGATTCACAGATGTGTGAGTAAGTATCTTAATGCCCGCATAAAGACTATCGTTCCCCGTATTGTATGTGTAGCCTAAGTTCAAATCGTCGTTGTAATTTGTTTTGTTTGTGTACGAAACCACAACATCCCAATCGGTAAAAAAAGAGACATATAAATTTTCAATATTCTCCAAATTATTATTTGTGATTAAGTATTCCGAAATAATAAAATTATCTCTTATTGAGTCGTTCCAAGTATAAATTTTTTGTTTGAAATCGAAATGGTCAGAGTGATCGCTTGAAAGCGATTCAAATGTTGTTGCATATCCATTATCAATGTTTTCTTCGTAAATAGTATCGGCTATAATAATAGGAACATAGTCGTTTGAATCACGCACAGAGCAAGCAACTTTTGAATTGCTATTGCCAACCATTAATCCTCCCTCAAACAAAGCTACTTCATTTTTATATTGAAGTCCAACTCCCGTGAGAGGGATATAAGAATTGTACCCAATGCGTCCGTTGGAACAAACGGTAGTGCTAATTTTGTTGGGATATATATCTAAGTACGATGGGCTTATGTTTACTTTTAAATATTGATAGTCGTTTTGATTATCGGATTCGAACATAAGCTTAAATACTGCAATCGATTCAAAATCAGTTTCAGAATTTATTACAAATACAAAGGGTTCTTCAATGTTCGAAATAGTATCAAGATTTCCTAATGAACCAATTGAAAAAGTCGATTGTAAAATCTGAATGTTTTCATTTTCGGTGGTTAACGTAACCAAAACATTTTGGGCAGAATCCAAATAATTTTTAAATATTCCAGACATATATACAGTATCTCCTGCAGTGAGAGTTCCCGATACGCTTTGATAGTTAATTTCTGAAAATCGAATCGAAAAAAACGATTCGTTAGTTGAAATCGCTGTAAAAAGGTTAATTCGACCTTTTCCTAACTTTCCAATATATACTTCATTTCCCGAAACAGTATCAATATTATCACAAGTAATCCTTAATCGTTCGGCAATTTGCAATGCCGAATATTGGGGGAAAATAGATGAAATTATGGCAGCTGCACCAGCAGTAATTGGCGAAGCAAATGAGGTTCCCCAGCCGTATTTATAACCATTATCGTCTTTGGTAAATAAAATATTTTGTCCAGGAGTTGAAACATCAACTTCGACTCCATAAGTTGAATTATTCCATTTATTATCTGCAGAATTCGTTCCGGCTACAGCAATTACATTTTCGTATGCTGCTGGATATAAAACATGTTCATCGTTTCCATTTCCTGCTGCTGCAATTACCAATGCATTTTTGTTATATGTTGCATAGTTGATAATGTCTTGCCCATATGGATGACCAAAAGATCCACCCCACGAACAGTTAATAATTTTACAACCATGTTCGGCTGCGTAAAGCAAACCCTCATATCCGGTTGTAATATAACCATCGCTGTTCAACACCTTTATCGGTAAAAATTTTGTGTAGAATCCAGGACCTGAAATGCCTTTGCCATTATCCGTTCGAGCGGCTGCACAACCTGCGACATATGTTCCGTGTTGCCGAGTATCAATTCCAATAGCTGTGTTTTGTTCAGTCATTGGGTTGTTGTCATTGTTTGCAATGTCCCATCCTCTGTAATTGTCTATATATCCGTCATTATCGTTGTCGATTCCATCAAGTGTATCGTTTGCATTATAAAATATATTTCCAACTAAATCTTCGTGAACAATATCAACCCCAGTATCTACAATTCCAATTACAATTGAACTGTCTCCTTTACCTCCAGAAAGCCCCCACGCATCATAAGCACGAATATTGTTTAAATAATATTGATTTACGTTTTGCGGGTCATTTGGGACATAAGATAAAACCTTATCAATGTAAATTGGCTGGGCATACTCAACTATATCAAGCGAATTTAAAAAACTAATTATTTTGTATAATGAGATATTGTTTTTAAACTGAATTTCGTAAATAGTAGAAATATCAACATTTTTTTCGCCATATTTATTAAACGTGCTTTTTGGACTTTCGATGTTCGGAAATTTTTTTTCGAGTCTGATTACTCCAATTTCTGAAAAAAAATGATTTAATTCGGAGTTCGTAATACTTTTATTGTTGCAAACATCTTTAAATGAAGGTTTAATTTTTAGTATTATTTTATTTTTCAAAAATATTTCTTGTCCCGAATTTTGTGCGAATGTCAAAAGAAACGAGAATAAAAATATTGATGAAAATAATGTAAAAAAACGCATCATAAAATTTTTAAAATATTGTTGTTCAATTTATAAAAAAATTTGGTTACATTTGTTAAAAAATTGACAAACGACTTAAAATTGTAAATAAAAGGAATTTTTCGATGAATTGTATAATAATAGATGATGATAAATTATCAAGAAAGTTAATTGAAGAATTTGTTCATAGAACAGAAGAATTAAACTTAATTGATTCATTTCCTAGTGCAGTCGATGCAATCAATGCATTACGTAAAGAAGAAGTCCATTTAATTTTTCTTGACATTGAGATGCCAGAGATGTCAGGAATGGAATTTTTGAAAAGTTTAAATTATCAACCTCAGGTTATTATCATTTCTTCTAAAGAAAAATATGCCTTGGAGGCTTTCGAATACGATGTAACCGATTATATTTTGAAACCGGTGTCGTATGCTCGATATTTTAAAGCTGTGGACAAAGCAATAAGCCGTTATAACGATAAACTTCGTCGTAAAGCCAAAAATTTGGACGAAACTGAAAACAAAGACGAAATATTTATTAAGAAAAATTCTTCATTGGTTCGATTAAAATATGACGATATTATTTGGGTTGAGGCTTTAGAAAATTATGTAATTGTGAATTCGTATGACGAAAAGTTTACCATACATTTTACAATGAAGTCAATCGAAAATAAACTTCCTTTGTCGAAATTTAAAAGAGTTCATCGTTCGTACATCGTAAATGTTAACAGAATTACATCAATTGAAGATAATTCGGTTATTGTCGAAGTAAATGATGGCTCTAAAGTTATCCCAATTGGTAAGTCGTATAAAGAAAAATTGATGAAAGACTTGAACTTGATGGTAAAATAGTACACTTTTCAAGATGTTCTCTCAACGACAATTATTTCTAAATTTTCTTGCTCAAACTTCCGAATTTCCTTTATTACTAGAAATTGAAAAAGCTAACGGTATTTATCTATATGATAAATCGGGTAAGTCGTATATGGATTTAATTTCAGGTATTTCGGTTAGCAATTTGGGGCACAATAATAAACGAGTAATCAATGCTATCAAAACACAAGTCGATAAATATATGCACCTTATGGTTTATGGTGAGTATGTACAGTCGCCTCAAGTTCAATACGCTGCAAAACTTACTTCTGTATTACCCGACAATTTAAATAATATTTATTTTGTTAATTCGGGAAGCGAAGCCATTGAAGGAGCAATGAAATTGGCAAAACGCTACACTGGAAAATCGAAAATATTTTCGTTCAAAAATGCATATCACGGAAGCACGCATGGAGCTTTAAGTATTATGGGAGATGAAAAAATGAAACAATCTTTTCGCCCATTGTTGCCGGAAGTATATCACTTGAATTTTAATTCGTTTGATGATATCGAATTAATTGACGATAAAACAGCTTGTGTTATTATTGAACCTGTTCAGGCAGAAGCGGGAATTATTGAACCTCGCAGAGGATTTCTTAATGCATTGCGAGAAAAATGTAATCAAACTCAAACCTTGTTAATTTTTGACGAAGTCCAAACTGGGCTTGGAAGAACTGGAAAAATGTTTGCATTTGAAAAATACGGAGTTATTCCAGATGTGTTAGTTTTGGCAAAGGGAATGGGAGGAGGAATGCCTCTTGGAGCTTTTGTTTCGTCGAAAGACATAATGAGTGTTTTTAAATCAAATCCTATTCTCGGACATATAACCACTTTTGGCGGTCATCCTGTTTCTTGTGCTGCTGCATTAGAAACATTAAACGTCTTATTAGACGAGAAGATAATTGAAGATGTTGAGCGTAAAAGCGAGTTGTTTTGCAATTATTTATCACATTCTGGCATTAAAGAAATTCGTCGTTCGGGTTTGATGATTGCGGTTCAATTAGATAGCTTTGAAACGGTTCAGAAGATTGTACACGAATGTATTAAAATGGGAGTTATCGTTGATTGGTTTCTGTTTTCCGATGCTTCGTTACGAATTGCACCACCATTGATTATTTCCGACGATGAGATTTTTAAAGCCTGCAATATTATTAGTAAAGCGATCGATATCGCATTAAATCAAAATGTATAGATTATTTTTTTTAATCCTAATTTTGCTTAATACATCTGAAATATTTTCTCAGGAAAATAAATTATTTATTCTTCAGGAAGATTCGCTTCAAAAATATTTTGAAAAAATAAAATGGTCGGAAAGTGATACCGAAAAACTTTTGTATAATGATTCTATAAAAAGGGTATTAGTCCATTTTTTTAATAATCAAGAGTCGTATAACTACACATTTACAAATCTTAAAAATCTCGGAATAACCTATTCAACAGACAATTTGTTTAAGATTTTTAATTGGAATATTCCGATGGCAGATTTTACAAATGTTTGTTTTGGAGGTATACAATATTATTATGAGAAAGAATATTTCTACGAATTTTTTAACGATAATTTTAAAAATATTTCGACACCCGAAAAAGAAATTTTAACTTCTGCAAATTGGTATGGAGCATTGTATTATAAGGCAATTGCTTGTAAAGCAGGAGGAGCGAAGTATTATATTTTAATGGGGTGGCGTGGTAAAAACGAATTTACAAGCCAGAAAGTACTTGATGTTATCAAGTTAAGCAAAAAAGGAGTTAAATTTGGAGCTTCGGTTTTTAAAATCAATAAGGAACGAAAAAAGCGGGTTGTTTTTGAATTTTCATCTCGCGTTTCGATGATGTTGCGTTATGACGAAAACTATAAAATGATTGTTTACGATCACCTTTCGCCATCAAAACCCATTTACAAAGATCAATTCCAATATTACGGTCCCGATTTTTCATACGATGGACTAAAATACGAAAAAGGAAAATGGATTGAATATACAGAAATTGATTTGCGAAGTCCTGATAAAAAAACTAAAAGAGAAAAGAATAAAAATTAATATATTTGCTTTTACTTAAAAATCATATAAAATGAAAAATATAACCATTTACTTTTTAATCTTAACCACAATGGGATACATTGCATGTAATAATTCTGAAAGCAACCAAAATGTAGAAATTAAAGACTCAACTGTTGTTGCCGATGATTTCAAATATTTGATTGAACAATTTGCCGACATTAAAATTATGCGGTATCAAATACCTGAATTCGAATTACTTTCAATTAAACAAAAGGAGTTGATTTACTATTTAAGCGAAGCAGCGTATTGGGGACGTGATATTACTTTTGATCAAAATTATAAACACAATTTGTTTGTGCGAAGAACCCTCGAAGAAATTTACAAAAATTATAATGGAGATAAAAATTCTGAGAACTTCAGGCATTTTGAAGATTATTTGAAAATCGTTTGGTTTTCAAATGGAATACACCATCATTACTCGACTGATAAAATTATTCCCGATTTCTCGAAAGAATATTTAGTCGAATTAATTAAAAATTCCCCAAATGCTAAATTCCCTTTAGATGAGGGCAAAAATATTGATGATTTAATCATTAAAATTACCCCAATTCTATACGATACAAATATTGCATCAAAGCGAGTATCGCAAGATTCTAAAAAAGATTTAGTTACGACTTCAGCTAATAATTTTTACGAAGGAGTTACACAAAAAGAAGTTGAAGCGTATTATGCAACAAAGAAAAGTCCAAACGAAGAAAAACCTTGGACTATAGGAATAAATACAAAAGTTGTGAAAGAAAACGGAGTTTTGAAAGAACAAATTTGGAAAATATCAGGAATGTATGGAAAAGCTATCGAGAAAATAGTTTATTATTTGGAGAAAGCCGCAGTTGTTGCTGAAAACGAAAATCAAAAAGCACACATAAATAAGCTAATCGAATATTATAAAACCGGAGATTTGCAAGCTTGGGACGACTATAATGTACTTTGGGTTTCCGATTTAGAGTCAAGCGTTGATTATGTAAACGGATTTATCGAAAATTATGGCGACCCAATGAGCCGAAAATCTACTTGGGAATCGGTCGTAAACTTTAAAAATATCGAGGCAACTAAACGAACAAAAATAATTAGCGATAACGCACAGTGGTTTGAAGATCATTCACCAATCGACAATAAATTTAAAAAGAAAGAAGTGAAAGGTGTTTCTGCTAAAGTTATTACTGTTGCTGCACTTGGTGGAGATTGTTATCCATCAACCCCAATAGGAATTAACCTTCCAAACGCTGATTGGATTCGTAAATACCATGGTTCAAAGTCGGTTACAATGGAAAATATTACCTATGCATACGATAAAGCTTCTTTGGGAAATGGATTCCTAGAAGAATTTGCATTTTCAGAAGAAGAAATAGCGTTGGCAAAAAATTTCGGACCTCAAGCAGGGAATATTCATACCGATATGCACGAATGTTTAGGACATGGCTCGGGACAATTATTGCCAGGAGTTAGCAGCGAAGCATTAAAAAATTATCAATCTCCGCTCGAAGAAGCTCGTGCCGATTTATTTGCACTATATTATATGATGGATGATAAAATGGTTGAAACAGGACTTTTCAAATCGTTGGATATTGCGAAAGCAGAATATAATTCATACATCAGAAACGGATTAATGACTCAATTAACTAGAATTAAACCTGGAAAAACAATTGAGCAAGCACATATGAGAAATCGTCAGTTGATTGCAAAATGGTGTTTTGAAAAAGGACAATCAGAGAAAATAATCACAAAAGAAACAAAAGACAATAAAACATATTTCGTGATTAACGACCATGTAAAACTTCGCGAATTGTTCGGGCAATTATTAAAAGAAATTCAACGAATTAAGTCGGAAGGCGACTACGAAGCTGGTAAAAATCTTATCGAAACGTATGCTGTGCAGGTGGATGCCGAATTACATGCTGAGGTTCTTGCTCGTTTCGAAAAACTAAAAGTTGCTCCTTACGGCGGATTTGTAAATCCGAAGTTGGTTCCTGTTTTTGAGGGAGATAAAATGGTTGATGTTAAAGTCGAATATCCAGACAATTATGCAAAACAGATGTTAGAGTATTCTGAAAAATATAGTATATTGCCAACTTACAATTAAAAATGGAAATGTGGTATAATGGAAATATGGTTATAAATTGAAATTTTACCCTTTTATTCATATGCCTTTTTAAATTTAACTTATAAAATATGCTCCAAAAAAAAGACATAGTAAATGTGTATATTGTTGATGATGATGAACTTCATTTAAAAATTCTTACAAATAAACTATACACAGCAACCGATTATTTTGTTAAAACATATAAATCGGGAGAAGAGTTCTTGGAGTTTATGTTGAAAAATCCACCATCGAAACGACAATTTCACATAGTCGTTCTCGATTTTTTACTGAGTACCGATAATAATAGCAAAGACGGCGTTGAAATTTTACGAATCATAAAAGACATAAATCCGGATATGGAAGTAATTATGCTTTCGGGGCATGGAGATGTTGATACTGCAATATCATCGATGCATCACGGAGCATTTACATTTATCGAAAAAACTGAAAGTTCATTTGCTCGTGTGTTGAATAACGTAAAGTGGCTTGTTAGTGAGAAAAAAGTACAACGTAAAAAGAAAGAATCGATACTCGTTACAAAAGTATTTTTTGCTTTGATTTCGGTAATTATAGTTGCTGGAATTGTAGTGTACTTTTTCTTTCCAAATATTTTTTAACCGACATTTTGTCGTTTTTTCCTTATTCTTCATCTCTGGCATTTGCTTTGACAATCGCCAGGCAAATATTTATTGTTAAATCAAAAATTGTTTAGATATGCAAAAAGGTAATATTGGAGTTACAACCGAAAACATTTTCCCAATTATTAAGAAATTTTTATACTCAGATCACGAAATTTTTCTTCGCGAATTAGTATCAAATGCGGTAGATGCAATTCAAAAAATCAAAACTCTTGCTTCGGTTGGCGAAGTTAAAGGAGAACTAGGAGAATTAAAAGTTACTGTATCGGTTGATGCAAAGAAAAAAACTTTGACTATTGCTGACAATGGAATTGGAATGACGGCAGAAGAGGTAAATAAATATATTAATCAAATAGCTTTTTCGAGTGCCGAAGAATTTCTTGAGAAATACAAAAATCAACATGCAATTATTGGCCATTTCGGACTAGGTTTTTATTCCTCGTTTATGGTTGCTAAAAAGGTCGAAATCGAAACTTTATCGTACAAAGAAGGGGCGAAAGCGGTTAAGTGGGAATGCGATGGTTCGCCCGAATATCAAATGACCGAATCAAAGAAAAAGGAACGAGGTACTTCCATAATACTTTTCATCGACGACGACTCAAGTGAATTTGCTGAAGAAGCTAGAATAGGAGACCTTTTGAATAAATATTGCAAATTTTTACCTATTCCGATTGCTTTTGGAAAAGAACAAGAGTACAAAGATGGTAAAATGATAGAAACCGGAAAGGATAAATTTATAAATAACACTTCTCCTGCTTGGACTAAAAAGCCAGCTGATTTAAAAGACGAAGATTATAACAATTTTTACAAAGAGCTTTATCCTTATTCAGAAGACCCTTTATTTCATATTCATTTGAATGTTGATTATCCGTTTAATTTAACAGGAATACTTTATTTTCCTAAAATCAATACAAATCTCGAAATTCAAAAAAATAAAATTCAACTATACTCTAATCAAGTGTTTGTTACCGACTCGGTTGAGGGAATTGTGCCAGAGTTTATGACTCTTTTACACGGTGTACTTGACTCGCCCGATATTCCATTAAATGTTTCGAGAAGTTATTTGCAAAGCGATTCGAATGTTAAGAAAATTTCATCGCACATAACAAAGAAAGTAGCAGACAGATTGTCAGATATTTTTAAAAACGAGCGTACTCAATTTGAAGCTAAGTGGGACGATCTAAAACTTTTCATTCATTACGGAATGATGTCTGATGAAAAATTTTACGAAAAGGCAAAAGATTTCTCGCTTTTCAAAAGCACTGAAAAAAAATATTTTACCATCGAAGAATATAAAAATATTGTAAAAGATAGCCAGACCGATAAATATGGAAACGTAGTTTGTCTTTATACAACAAATCTTGATAAACAATACAGTTTTATCGAAGCGGCTAAATCGAAAGGATACGATGTCTTAATTTTTGATGGGCAATTAGATGTTCATTTTATCAATCACATTGAGCAAAAATTAGAAAAAATTAATTTTAAAAGAGTTGATGCCGATATTGTAGAAAAACTTATCGAAAAAGAAGAAGAGTTGAAGTCTTCGTTCACCAAAGAACAAGAAGACGATGTTCGTCATGTGTTTTTCGGTCAGTTGCCAATCGATTCTAACTTTTTAGTTGCATTCGAAGGGCTCAAAGAAAGCGATGCTCCGGTAATTATTACTCAATCAGAATATATGCGACGAATGAAAGAAATGTCGTCATTAAATCCACAGATGAATATATATGGTCAATTGCCCGATACATACAATCTAGTTATAAATTCAAATCATCCAGTTGTAAACAAAATTTTAAAACAAAAGGAAGATAAACTAGATTCTAAATTAAAAGTTTATATCGAAGAATTAAATCCGCTTATTGCTGAAAAAGAAAAAATAAATTCTGGAAATAAAGATAAAAAAGACGAGGAAATTTCAGTAGCAGATAAAGACCGTATTGCCGAAATAGAAAAGAAAACAACAGAAATTAACGCAAACAAAAAAGAGCTGCTAAACAATTATGGTAAAGAAAACAAATTGGTAAAACAACTAATCGATTTAGCTTTATTATCGAATAATATGCTTAAAGGCGAAGAATTAACTAAATTCGTAAAACGAAGTGTTGAATTAATCAAATAAATCCAAAAATTAATTAAGCGTGTTGTATAATTTCACAACACGCTTAATTAATTCTGAATAAGATTAAAGTGGGGTTTAAAATTTGACATTGTCTTTTTCAATCCTAATCCTAGCATCAACAGCAACTACTTTATCAGACTTTCCTAAGAGTGGATTCAAGTCCATTTCAAAGATTTCAGGAGCAACTGTTACCAATGCTGAAATTCGTACAACAATATCTCTTAAGATTTCTTCATTTATAGGTTCTTGTCCACGAGTTCCTTTGATAATTCCATAGCCTTTTAAATTTTTAATCATATCATTGGCTTCATCTTGAGATAGTGGAGCAAGTCCTGCATTTACATCTTTCAATACTTCGATAAATATTCCACCTAAACCGCATAGAACCATATGCCCGAATTTTTCTTCGCGTTTTGCTCCAACAAAAAGTTCAACTCCCGATAGCATAGGCTGAATTAAAATGGCTGTTGTGTCTTTTATTTTAATCATTCGGTCAAATTCTTTTGCAACAATTTCCGTATCTTTTACATTAAGCACCACTCCGCCAACATCTGATTTGTGAACGGGTCCCACCACTTTCATCACAACCGGTAATCCGAGTTTTTGAGCCGATTCAATGGCTTGTTCCTTTGTTGTTACTACCGCTTCGCCTGCACGAGGAATTCCTGCACCATCAAGCAATCCTTGAATATCTTTTGGCGACAAGTATCCGTTTGGAGCATTGTCAATAATATTTCTGGTTTTTGCTTTATCAATTATTGGCAATTCAATTTTCTCATTTTGAGGCTTTGGAGTGTGATAAACTTTACTAAGGGCATTTCCAAAAACGACCTCATCGGGGAAATTAATCCGCCCTTTATTTAAGAAATGTTCGATTTCGTCTTTTACATTTATAATAGATGGGAGAATTGGATAAATTGGCTTTTTACACGATTTCATTTTTTCATCTAATAAATCGTAAACATCGTAAACAGCGAATAAGCCGGGGCTTCCGAAAATTACGGCCATTGCATCAACATTATCAAAATCGTTTTCGCAGGCATCAATTATATGTCCCAATTGCTCTGCTGTTCCTGTTGCCAAAAAATCGATTGGATTTGCAACCGATGAACCCGGAAAAAGTTTGCAGAGTAATTCTTCTGATTTTTTTCCTGAAATGTGTGGAATATTTAATTTACCATTTGACAAAGAATCGGTTAACATCACAGCCGGTCCTCCAGCATGAGTTATTATAGCAATATTTTTCCCTTTTAATTCTTTGTGCATAAAAATTGATGCTACCGAAGCTAATTCTTCGCGACCGTAACAACGCACAATCCCCGCTTTTCGAAACAAGGCATTTACAGCAACATCGGAACTAGCCAAGGCCCCTGTGTGAGATGATGCAGCACGACTTCCAGCTTCAGAACTTCCTGATTTTATGGCGGCAATCTTACAGCCTTTTCGAATCAAAGAAGCTGCATGTTTTAAAAGCATTTGAGGTTTATTTATGCTTTCGATATATAATAATTTTACGTTTGAACTTGTTGAAGAATCGTAACTTTCGTCCCAAAATTTCACAACTTCCTCAACTCCTATTTGAGCACTATTTCCAACTGAATATACGCTTGAAAACTGCAACCCTTTGGGCATACTTGCTTCCATAATGAATACCGCCGTTGCTCCCGACCCTGATGCAAAATCAACGCCCATTGGGTCAAGTTTTGGAATAGGGGTTGTAAATATTCCATTGTAATTTGAATTTAAAAATCCCACACAATTAGGACCTATTAAGCTCCCTTTTACACTGTTTATTGTGTCAACAATTTGTTTTTCGAGTTTGGCTCCCTCTTCATTTTCCTCGCTAAATCCAGCGGAAAGAATAATAAACGCTCTTGTATTTTTTTGTTTGGCAAGAATATCAACCGTTTCGGGACAGAACTTAGCAGCTATGGCAATAATAGCTAAATCAACCTGAGGTAAATCACTTGCATTTTTGTATGCTTTTACACCTTGAACGCTATCTTGTTTTAAATTTATAACATATAAATTTCCTTGATATTTTCCATCAATTAAATTTTTTAAGACCTTACCTCCGGGTGATTGAATATTGTCAGAACCTCCGACTACAACTATACTTTTGGGATTCAATAATTGCTCGTTAATCATAGAAAATCAATTTTAATTCTTTTTTAATTAGTTTTTGAACAAAGTTATCATAAAATATTCGTCTTTTGTTGATATTTTTTATGTTATTAATGAAACTTTTTAAACTGTAAATAGGTATAATTGCTTAAATTTTTACTACGTGTTAAACATTAGAATTCCATCTTTAACAGGAGTCAAGCAAAAAGGTTATTACCGACAAAATTATTATGATGGCTATATCATGAAAAGTTTTGTTGAGTATGCTTTC
The DNA here is from genome assembly GCA_001769505.1 of Bacteroidetes bacterium GWF2_33_38. Classification (GTDB taxonomy): domain Bacteria; phylum Bacteroidota; class Bacteroidia; order Bacteroidales; family GWF2-33-38; genus GWF2-33-38. The sequence continues at coordinate 52,412 of MEOF01000052.1, read as the reverse complement.
TCTGTATTTAATAAAGAGGGAGACTGTATTAATGCTAAAAATAAAATTTCGTTTGGAGAAATAGAATTTGGAACTTCCATCCAAGATGTTATCAAATTAAAAGGCACACCCAAATATAATCTAACTCGAAAGTATTTAACATTTACTCTTACGGTTTTAATTTTCAAGGACAAAGTAAATAACATTAAGAAAAAATCTATTTTTTATTTCATTGATGGTTTGTTAGTTGCTGGTGAACATAAGTTTTCGGAGCTCGCTAATGATGATGTTCAATTCCTAAAACGAATGTTATTTAAAAAGTATGAAAGTGAACGAGATATTGATTCAAAAGATTTTTTTCTTCGAAAAGAGGATAACGCTTGTATTCATTTTAGCGATGGTTTTGACGTCTCTGTATTTTATTTAAGTTTAACTTCTAGTCATAAAAGCATTATTCAATCTGAGATTTCAAAAAAAGCAATGCTTATTGAGCACAAACTTGCCCAAAAGGAATCAGTTTTATTAAAGAATTTGTAGATATACAATAATCAGAAAAGACTACTTCTCGGATTTAGACATTAGAAAAAAGATTGACTTTACTCTTTAAAAATTAGGTCTTCCATTCCGTTTGACATATCAATTTTAAAAGTTCCATCAGCATTTGCAGATATAAAATAGGCTTTTAAATCGGGATTTTTATTAACCATTTCCATAGCTTTTTCAAGCCCGAGAACCATAAAAGAAGTTGCATATGCATCGGCTTCAGCTCCTGTATTTGCCAAAACAGTTACGCTTAATAAATTATGTTTAACCGGATAACCTGTTTTGGGATTTATGGTGTGGGAATATCGAACTCCATTTTTTACATAAAATTTACGATAATTGCCACTTGTAGCGAGTGATTTATTTTCGAGAAGAATAATTTCTTGCAACTCACGGTTTTCTAATCCACTATTGTCAACCGGTTTATCTATTCCGACTTTCCAAATCATTTTTTTATCATTTACTCCTTTTGCTCTAACTTCTCCTCCAATTTCAACTAAATAATTATTGAGGTCGATTTTGTCGAAATAATCGGCAATTACATCACAGGTATACCCTTGAGCAATTGCATTTAAGTCGATTTTAAGATTTTTGATTTTTGTAATTTTTGTACCATTAATATTGATTTTTTCAAAACCAACATATTGTCGCAAACTATCAATTAATGCACTATCAATAGCCATGGTATCGGTATTTCCAAATCCAAAGGCATTTACCAATTGACCAACGCTTATATCAAACCCGCCACTAGTTTCATTGCTTATTCGGGTCGATAAATTAATCAATTCAACAAACATTTCATTTACTTCGTAAGATTCTCTTTCATTGACTTTCGAAAGCATAGATTCTTTGTCGTAAAGCGAAAATGTTTTATTTACTAGATTGAGCAATGAATCGATTTCTGAGTTTTGGTTTTCGCTTGCTTTGTATACAATGTGATAAGTTGTTCCCTGTGTGAAACCATCTTTGGTAAAAAATTCTCGGTTCGATTTACATGATGAAAATGCCAAAATTAGGGTTAAAATAATAATTACGTTTCTCATGGTTTTTAATTAGTTTTATTTAATACGTTAAATGTGTTTTTAATATTTCAGAATCTCCTCCGTCGCTATCGGTAACAAGTATAATTTCAAGACAGTTTTCAGTAATTTGCTTCGAAATAGTTACTGATTCAACTTTTATTTTGAGAATTTCATTGTTTTCTGAAATAGGCGAACTTAAAGGAAAATATTGATTTTTGACTTCATTTAAATCGATAATTCCAACAAAACTACCAAGAATGTCGCCATCGTCAATAGGGTTTGTGGTATTTTCAATTGAGGCCGTAAAAATAATTTTATGTTGATTGGGTATTGCCGTTGCTCCTGAAAAGCCAGCTTCGATTCCATTAATTTTCGGGAGTTCGATTTCGTAAATTTTTGCTTTAGGAAATCCTTTGCCTAAAACCGCATATTCGGTAAATTCTTTTAATGAATATTGAAGCATCAAATTTTTTCCTCTGTTAAACAAAAACATCTTGTCTCCTTCGATTGCAAGGGCTTCAATATTAAGAAAATGTCCATCAATTTCTCTCGACGATTTTATGTTGGAATAAAACTTTTCCAGCGAATATGTTTTGATTGAATTTTTACTATTGTAATCGAATATTAATAAAACATCGCGATGTGGAGATTTCGACCCAGACCCCAGTAAATAAAATTTATTTCCCATTTCGGTTTTGATTGCTTCAAATGCCTCGTAATCCGGCTTTTCTGATTTTGAGTATAGGGTGTCGGTTGAATAGTTCCTTTTTTCTAATGGGATTTTTTTAGATAATTCCATATGTTGATTCAGTTGAAAAATCCATGGAGAATTGTCGCCAATTACAAAAATGCTATCGTTATAAATACTAATTCCCGAAGCAGAAGGGACTCCTTTTAATACTTTTCGTTCAGTGATTTTTAATTCGATGTCATTATTTACATAGCAAGATAATAACATGCAAGCAGATATAAAACCGAATAAAAATAGCTTAGTTTTTTTTGACATTAACTTCAATTTTTAAATGTGTTTTATAATCCGTATTTATCAATTAAGTAAATTAACGAAGCAAGAGAACCGCTGCCCAATTGCATTTGTCTTCGATTTACGGCTTCAAAAACATCGGTAGAAGAGTGTTGATAGTCGAAATATCGCTGCGAGTCGATAATTAGTCCAATTAAAGGAACTCCTTGTTCTTTCAGCGGATGAATATCTACACCCCCCCAACCTTTTTTGAAATAAAAAAGTCCATAAGGTTCAAAAAGAGGTTTCCAAGTTTGAAGTTTTTGTAATTGGGATTCGTTTCCATCTATGGAAAACCCTTGTGGCGTAAATCCTCCAGCATCTGATTCCAATGCTGCAATTATGGTTTCGTTTTTTGATTTGGTTTCTTCTGCGTATGATTTTCCGCCTCGTTGGTTGGTTTCTTCATCCATAAAAAGAACAGTTCGTATTGTGTTGCTTGGCTTTATATTTAGGTCTTTAAAAATACGACCAACTTCCATTGCGTGCATACAACCTACACCGTCGTCGTGAGCTCCCTCGCAATTGTCCCAAGAGTCTAAATGACCACCAACCGTAATAATTTTTTCAGGAGTTTTTTCTCCTCGTATCTCTCCAATTACATTATAAGATAAAGTTTCGGGGAGAAATTTGGTATTTGTTTTCAAATAAATTTGCAGATTATTATCATTTTTAAGCCAAGTACTAAGCGAGTCTGCATCGATTGTGCTTATTGCAACAGCTGGAATTTTATTTATTTCCTCGTCGTAACGCATAATTCCTGTATGTGGATTTTTGCTTGAAATCAAACTGAGTGAACGAATAATCACTGCTTTAGCATCATATTTTGCCGCTTCCGAAGCTCCATGAACTCGGTATCCTGCCGCATCGCCATATGCATGGAAAGTCATAAAGTAATCGTTGTTCATTTTGAAATTGAAGAAAACTATTTTTCCGGCTATTTTTTCTCTCCCTAATTTTTTAAGTTCTTCAAAACTTGAAATTTCAATAACATTTGCCTCAATTCCATTTCCTGAGGTTCCAACCGACTCGCCTAAAGCAATAACGTTTGCATTGAATTGACCTAGTTTAGTAGATGATATGTTGCAAATTTCGTTTTTCTCTCGCACCCAATGTTTAACCATTGTTTTTTGTAAATATACGGTATCGAACCCAAGTTTTTGCATAGCTTCTTTTCCCCAAAGAATTGCTTTTTCAGCATTTTCGGAACCACAAAGCCTTTCGCTGTAATTTTTGCACAAGTAGTTTAAGTTTTTATGTGCAATTGTACTATTTAGTGCGTTTTTGTATATGCTCGCGATTTGTATAGAATCCTCTTTTTGAGCAAAAACTGTGTTCATGAGTAGGATAAATCCGAATAAATATGTTATTTTCATGTGTTTATTTTTTTTTTCAATTTATTGCTTGTGGATGTTTCATCTGTTTTAAGATTTTAAATATTGCGAAATTTAACTAAAAAATATTTAACCGATTTAATAAAAGCTAAAGCTTTTGACTTAGGATTCGATAAAATCGGAATTGTTAAGTTATCGAAGTTTGAAGAAGAAGAAATTCATCTTAAAAAATGGCTTGAAAATGGAATGAATGCAGAAATGCAGTATATGAATCGAAATGTTGAAAAAAGAATCGATCCGAACTTGATTACAGAAGGCTCAAAGTCGGCTATTGTTGTTCTTCATAATTATTTTTCGGCAAAAGTTGAAAATAGTGATAAATATAATATTTCGCAATATGCTTTAGGTCTTGATTATCACAGTGTAATGAAAAACAAACTTGCGATTTTGTTGAATTCACTTAAAGCACTTGATGCCACAATTGATGGGAGGTGTTTTGTCGATTCTGCACCGATTTTGGAAAGGGCTTTGGCTAGAAATGCAGGGTTGGGTTGGGTTGGTAAAAATTCGTGTTTAATTAATAAAGATTTAGGTTCGTTCTTTTTCATTGGCGAAATTTTTATCAATTTAGAACTCGAATATGACAAGAAATTGGGAACCGAATTTTGTGGAAGTTGCTCAAAGTGCATCGATGCTTGTCCCACTAAAGCAATAGAATTTCCTTATGTAATCAATGCTAACAAGTGTATTTCGTATCAAACCATTGAGAATAAAAAAGAGATTTCGACAAGTTTAAAGGGAAAATATCAAAATTGGATTTTTGGCTGCGATATCTGTCAAAATGTTTGTCCGTGGAATAATAAACCTGTTTTAACAAACGAAGAAAGTTATTTGACAAACAAGCATATAAACAAAAATACGAACGACTTTTGGGAGAATTTGTCGCACGAAGAGTTTAATGCTTTATTTAAAAATACGCCCATTGAAAGAACTGGCTACGATAATTTGAAAAGAAATATAGATTTTTTAAAGAATTCTTCAGAGTCTTAAAATGCTTTTAAACTCATATCCAAACTTTTGATATGGTGGGTTAATGCTCCTACGGAAATAAAATCAACGCCGCACTCTGCATATTTTCTAATAGTTTCAAAAGTTATACCTCCTGATGACTCGACTTCAATCTTACGATTGATGATTTTGACTGCTTCAAGAGTTTTTTCAGTTGAAAAATTATCAAGCATAATTCTATCCACTTTGCCAATTTGAAGAATTTTTTTTACGTCATCAATCGAACGAGCTTCGATTTCAACTTTTAAATTCAATTTATTATCTTTTAAATATTTATGAGTGGCAAGTATTGCTTTTTCAATTCCTCCTGCATAATCTATATGATTGTCTTTAATCATTATCATGTCAAATAAGCCAAAACGGTGGTTTGTGCCACCTCCGATTTTCACGGCTTCTTTTTCTAAGAATCGTATTCCGGGTGTGGTTTTTCGGGTGTCAAGAATTTTTGTATGTAAGCCGTCAAGTTTTTGAACGTATTTATTCGTTTCTGTGGCAATACCACTCATGCGTTGCATGATGTTTAAAACCAATCGTTCGGATTTTAGAATTGAATGAATGCTTCCGTTTACTGTAAAAGCAATATCTCCATATTTAATTGCAACACCGTCTTCTAAAAAAAAATCGAGTTTGAGGTTTGGGTCAATTTTCGAAAAAATATTTTTTGCGACTTCGATACCTGCAATTATTCCATCATCTTTTACAATCAATTTGGCTTTCCCTAATTTGTGTTCTAGAATGCAGGAGAGGCTTGTGTGGTCGCCACTTCCTATATCTTCTTTAATTGCATTTTCGATAAAATCGTTGAGAAAAGAGTTATTCATCGTTATCTTCGATTCTAAGTTGATGGATCAATAGTTTTTCGTTTTTCATTTTCAGTAAAAAATAAACTCTAAAAACGTTATTTGATGTAGATAAGTTGCCAATTCCATATTTTGAATCTTCTTTTCCTCCTTGATGAAGAATTTTGAAATCGTTTGGTTTGTTTTTAGCAAAAAAGTCTTTCAATATAATTTCCGACTGGGCTTTGCTATAAACCTCTTCGGTTTCTAAAATTACAAGTTCGACTTCGGTATTAAAATTTTTCGCCAACTCGGCTGCATTTCCAACTTTCAATGCATTGATAATGACAGGTGGGATTGTCTGAGTTTGTGTAAACCCAATTGTTACAAGCAGGTTTAATAAAACTATCGTTATTATTAGTTTTCGTGTTTTCATTTTTTTAAAGAGAAAAGAATTAACAAAAATTGAACCACATAACATTTTAAATTGTCGGAAAATATTTTCATCTCACAACATTTACAAAACTACAATGTTTTTTTTACAAATGCCACAAAATATATGTTGAACAAAATTTATCGTACAAGTAAGCCAAGAATTACAAATATTCCAAATATTACACTCGCAATTCCGTTTGCAGTAAAAAAGGCTAAATTTAGTTTCGATAAATCATTTACTTTCACAATCGTGTGTTGATACATAAGTAAAATTGAAAAGATAAACGCCCCAAGCCAGTAAAAATTTCCTAAGTCAAAAAGTCCAATTAAACCAATAAAAAGAACAACAATTAAATGAAGTAGTCGAGAAAGAAGAAGTGCTCGTTTTTTTCCGAATAAAACAGGGATAGACTTCAAGTTTTCGACTTTGTCAAAACTTTCATCTTGTAAGGCATATATTATATCGAATCCACTTACCCAAAACAAAACAACAATCGAAAAAAGCATTGGCAATAATTTGAATTCTCCAGTAACCGCAATAAAAGCACCAATAGGAGCAAGGGAAAGCCCTAGACCTAGTATAAAATGACAAAGAACCGTAATTTTTTTTGTAAAGCTGTAGCCTAAAATAATAAGAAGAGCAATAGGCGACAAATAGAAACACAAAGGGTTAATAAAATATGTACTTGCTACAAAAAAAATAGCATTTACAATAATAAATAAGCGAGCCGAAGCTATTTGAATTTTTCCTGACGGAATTTCTCTATTTGCAGTTCTTGTATTTTTAAGATCAATTTCTCTGTCAATCAGTCGATTGAATCCCATGGCTGCATTGCGAGCGAAAATCATACATAGCACAACCAGTCCTAGTAAAGACCATTTAAATTCAAAATTATATTTTTGAGTTGCCAAAAAAAAACCAATGAAAGCAAATGGCAATGCAAAAATTGTATGACTGAACTTAACTAAGGAAAGGTAGCTTTTTATTTTATTTTCGTGCATTAAAATTATGAAAAAACATCTTCATTTTTTAAGTCAAACTCTTGAGTAAACAGTCCGTCAAGGATTTGATTTTATGGGTTTAATTAAAAATCTCAGCTAATTTTTGCCCAAGTGCATCGCCTCTTAAATCTTTTGCTATGATTTTTCCATCTTTATCAATTAAAAAACTTGCAGGAATGCTTCCAACACCATACGTTTTGACTGCTGTCGAGTTCCAGTATTGTAAGTCGCTCACGTGATTCCAATTTAGTCCGTCTTTTTCAATTGCTTTCGTCCATTCATCTTTAGTTTTGTCCAAAGAAACTTGAAAAATTTCAAATCCTTTAGAATGAAACTTTTTATAGTTTGCAACTAAGTTTGGGCTTTCCATTCTGCAAGGTCGGCACCATCCTGCCCAAAAATCTAAAAGTACATATTTGCCTCTTAAAGAAGATAACGACATCATTTCTCCTGTTGGAGTTGGCAATGTAATTTCTGGAGCGATGGCTCCTATACTCGCATCTTGAGGTTTTGATTGTTCAGATGCAATAACTTTTTTCACTTCGATTACATTGGCATGTAATGCTTTAGTGTGTTTTGACTGTGGATATTTTTTAGATAAAGCATTATCAACTTTTTCGAAATATTCAATATCTTGAACAGCATTCAATATTGGATTTCTTCGCACTTGTTGATAGAGAGCCATGATACATGCAAGCGATTCGGTATTTTTGTCGAGAAATGAAGTAACAAATTCTTTGTGTTTGGCTATTATTTGAGCGTATGTTTTATCAAGCTCCGCTTTTATCGAATCAATAGATGGGTTTTCTTTATTTTGATTAAAAATGGCCGCAATTGAGTCAACTTGCAAAAGTGTTTTTGACAATCGCATATTGAGTTCGCGAATTAACTCAGAGTCTTTTGAACCTTTTACGTTATATGTCCCAGCTAAATTATTAGCATCGCCTGTAACCTCAATATTATCAAGAGAGTCAACAACAAGTGTGATAAAATTGTTGTTTCCCATCTGAAAAAATAGAAACATAGGGCTTGAGGTTTTTCCTTCAAAAAGAAATGAACCATCATCCTCTATTTTAACAGAATCAATAAGGTCTAAGCTAGTTGTGTTTAGTTCGTTCATTAAAATTATTTTTCCGTTTCCGTTTTCTAGATTTCCTTTTATGATGTAACCTTCAGAAGATTGGGTGCAAGAATTAATCAACGCAAACAATAATAACAAAATAGGGATAAATAATTGATTTTTCATTTGTATTAGTTTAAAAATTAGTACGCAAAATTACAAATAAAAAGAAAGTCTTAAAACATTTTTGTACTTTTGTAGCCCTTTAAATATAGTTTGTGAATTTTTGTCGAAATATTGAAGATTTTAAAGTAAAGAATCCCGTTGTTACAATTGGTACTTTCGATGGTGTACATCTTGGACATAAGCAAATAATTAATAGACTTCTTCAAAAAGCAAAAGAAATTAATGGAACCCCTTTAATCATTACTTTTTGGCCACATCCGCGAATCGTTTTACAGCAAAACGAAAAACCAATATTTTTATTGAATACTCTGGACGAAAAAACACAATTGTTCAATAATTTAGGGATTGATAAAGTTTTGGTCTGTCCTTTTACAAAGGAGTTTTCCGTTTTGTCGCCCTTGGATTTTGTAAAAAAATATTTGGTGGAAATGATTGGTCTTAGGTCTATTATTTTTGGTTATGATCATCATTTTGGAAAAAACCGTGAAGGAAATTTTGATAATCTTCAGAATTATGCAAAGGAATGGAATTTTGAAATCGAAAAAGTAGAGGAATATCGAGAAGGCTTAACAAACATAAGTTCAACAACTATTCGAAGAATGTTATCGGAAGGAGAACTTGAAAATGCCAATACTTTGTTGGGATATAATTATTTCATGACAGGAATTGTTACTGATGGTCTTAGAATAGGAAGAAAAATAGGTTTTCCAACGGCAAATATAATTGTTGATAAGAATAAATTAGTGCCAAAACAAGGCGTATATGCTGTAAAAGTTTACATTAATAATAAGTCTTATAATGGAGTGTTAAACATTGGTCATAAACCAACGATAACAGAAAATAAATTAAACACAACCATCGAAGTTCATATTTTTGATTTTGATGAGAATATATATAAAAAATCAATTCAGGTAGAATTTATTAAATATATTCGAACAGAAAAAAAATTCGATTCGATAGCTGAACTTATTTCTCAAATCGAAAATGACATCGCTATATGTAAATCAATAATAAAAATTTAACCTTGTTATTTCTAATGAAATTGTTAATTTTGAAAAATAATTAAATACACTATGGATTATAAAGTAAAAGATATTTCCCTCGCAGAATGGGGAAGAAAAGAAATAGTTTTGGCTGAAAATGAGATGCCAGGGCTGATGTCGTTAAGAAAAAAGTTTGGTGCAGAAAAACCTTTAAAAGGAGCCAAGATCATGGGGTCTTTACACATGACAATTCAAACGGCAGTATTAATTGAAACATTAGTCGAACTTGGAGCAAATGTTCGTTGGTGCAGTTGTAATATTTTTTCAACTCAAGATCATGCTGCTGCTGCAATAGCGGCTGTAGGAATTCCTGTCTATGCGTGGAAAGGTGAAACATTAGCAGAGTATTGGTGGTGTACCGAAAAAGCTTTGTGTTTTCCCGATGGCTCAGGTCCTGATTTAATCGTTGATGATGGTGGTGATGCAACTATGATGATTCATGTGGGGCGAGATGCCGAGAAAAATGCATCAATCCTTGATAGAACTCCAAGTGGTCCTGATGAAAAAGAATTGCTTTTAATTTTAAAAGAAAGTATAAAAAAGAATCCACAAAAGTGGCATAAAGTTGCCGAAAAAGTAAAAGGCGTTTCGGAAGAAACAACTACTGGAGTTCATCGCTTGTATCAAATGAAAGAAGAAGGAAAACTATTGTTTCCAGCTATTAATGTTAATGATTCAGTAACAAAATCAAAATTTGATAATCTTTATGGATGTCAAGAATCTCTTGCTGACGGAATTAAACGAGCAACAGATATCATGCTTGCTGGAAAAGTTGTGGTTGTTTGCGGATATGGCGATGTAGGAAAAGGTTGTGCTCGCTCGATGAAAAGCTATGGAGCAAGAGTAATTGTTACTGAAATCGACCCAATTTGTGCATTGCAAGCGGCAATGGAAGGTTTTCAGGTTACAACAGTTGAAGATGCTCTTTGCGAAGGAAATATATATGTTACCACTACTGGAAATAAAGATATTATTACGGCAGACCATATGTCGAAAATGATTGATCAAGCCATTGTTTGCAACATTGGACACTTCGACAACGAAATTCAAGTTGAAAAAATGGAGGCAATTACAGGGGTTAAAAAAGTAAATGTTAAACCTCAAGTTGATCAGTATTTTTTCCCTGATGGACACTCAATCATTCTTCTTGCCGAAGGTCGATTGGTAAATCTTGGTTGTGCAACAGGACACCCTTCATTTGTTATGAGTAATTCATTTACAAATCAAACCCTTGCTCAGCTAGATTTATGGAAAAATAATTATGATATTGATGTATATCGTTTGCCAAAACACTTAGACGAAGAGGTTGCAAGACTTCATCTCAATCATATTGGAGTTAAATTAACCAAATTGACTCCTGATCAGGCAAAATACATTGGTGTTCCTGAACATGGTCCATATAAACCAGATCATTACAGATATTAAAAAGAAAAGCGGAGATTCTCCGCTTTTCTTTTTTGTATTTAGTTCTATAATGAACAATTTAGATTCTATCTAATTGTAAATGTGTAAGGTATTATTTCCATCAAAAGTGAGGTTATAGCTCTTTAATGGTAAAGCCGCAGGACCTTCTAACGGATATCCATCATATAACGAATATATTGAACCACAACAATCACATTTTACAAGATACGAATCGTCGGTTTTTTCAACAATTTCACATTCGGTAGTTGGGTCGTACGAACAACATCTGTCAAAAACTAAAAATTCATCCATCGATTTCCTAAAAATGATAATTCCTTTATATCCCTCATAATCGTAAAAAACCGCATTTCCCACAGCGTTGAGTTCGTAAAACTCGGGGTCGCTTAAATATACATAGGTGTTGACATACACATATGGAATGTAGTTATTATCGTTTTTACATCCAGAAAAAATAACACTAAAAATAAGAAATATTAAAAAAAATCTTAACTTTGATTTCAACATATGACAAAAATTTCTTGCTAAGATAATGAATTTTTATATTCGGATATTATTTTTTTTGTTTCTAATAATAATTCCATTTCTTTCTTTTTCACAAGAAGGAGATTGGTCGAAAATGACCGAGAGCCAAAAAAAAGAATATTGGAGAAAGCGAGAAAAAGAAGAAAAAGCACATAAAAAAGCAGTAAAAGAGCATTGGAAAAAAGTTGGAAGCGAGAAAGAAGTTGGTTCTGATAAAACAGTTTATAAACGAATGTTAAAAACACAAAAAACATCAAAAAGAATCAATAATAAGAAAAATAGGAATCGTTTTATGAGAAAAAATAAAAGCGTGAATAAAGATCCTCTTTTCAAACGAATAATTTATAAATTCAAGAAAAAAGAATAATCAAAATGGAAAATTTTACAGATAATATCGTTTACATTATTGTTACCATTATAATTTTTGTAGTGAGTGCAATTAATGGAGCCAAAAAGAAAAAACAAAAAATCGAGGATCAAAAAGAAGTTTTGGTTCAACAACCTGTAATTCCTAATATTGAGCCACAAGGAAGATTTAAACAAGAAAAACGATTTGCAGATTATACCCTAGAAGTTTCCACAGCAAGCCTAGAGCAAATCGTTGATGAAGCATCGTTTTCAATCGAGTCAGATGATTATGTTCCTCGAAAAAAGATTTCGAAAATAATTGTCAAAGAAACTCCTGAAGAGGAAGTCTATTTCGACTTGAAAGATGCTATCATTAAATCAGAAATTTTAAATCGTAAATATTCATAGAAGTTATTTGATAATTTGAAAATGAAGTTGGAGATTTGTAAAATGTGCTAATAAACTAATCTGCTAATTTGGTAATTTGAAAATTGTTAATTGACAATTACTAATTGCATGTTCACTTTCAACTTTATAAACTTTACAAACTTTCAACAAGTTAATGCTTAATAGCATAAAACGAATTGCTTTTAGTCAAAAAAAATTGTTTTTTATTTCTAAGAATGCGTATATTTACGACCTGTAAATTTGACCAAAGAATATATTTATTAAAATACAAACTATGCTACGAAAGGTAACTCTATTAGTTTTTGCGTTATTGTCGTCAGGAATAATACTTGCACAATCGTCTGGAACTCTACAAGGAATTGTTAAAGATCCCGCAACAGGGGAGTCAGTTCCTTTTGCAAACGTTTCGCTTGAAAGTAAAGGATCTTCAGTAACGGGAGGGATGACGGATTTTGACGGAAAGTATGTTATTAAACCCGTTCCTGCTGGAACATATGATGTAAAAGTATCATACGTTGGTTATTCATCACAACAAGTAAATGGCGTTGTGGTTAACGGAGGAAAAATCACATTCTTAGATTTTAAAATGACATCTTCGGTTCAACAAATTGACGAGGTTGTAATTACCGGCTATATTGAGCCACTTATCAAGAAAGATGCTGCTGAGTCAGGAGGTACCGTAACATCAGAGGCAATTGCAAAGATGCCTGGTCGTTCAGCTGAAGCTGTTGCAACAACTGTTGGGGGAGTTTTTTCTGAAAATGGTGAAGTAGGAAGTATTCGTGGTGCTCGTGACGAAGGTAATGTTACTTATATTGATGGAATTAAAGTTAGGGGTACTTCAAATTTGCCAAAGTCGGCAGTTGAACAAGTTAGTGTAATTACAGGAGGTATGCCGGCCGAATATGGAGATGCAACAGGTGGTGTTATTAGTATCGTAACTAAAGGACCGTCGAAGAAATTTTATGGTGCTATTGAAGGAGAATCTTCACATTTCTTAGATCCTTATGATCATAACTTACTTGGATTTAATGTTTCTGGACCTCTATTATCGGTTACAGACAAAAGAGATTCAACTAAAAAAAATCCAGTTATGGGTTTTTTGATTGCTGGAGAATTTAGTTATGTTAAAGACGACTACCCATCTGCAATTGGAGTTTGGAAAGCAAACGACGATGCCTTGGATTATATTACGCAAAACCCATTGGTAGCTTATGGCGAAGGAACGGTTTTATCTGCCGATTATTTAGATACAGCTGACTTTTATAATATAAAGGCTAAAGAAAATATTGGTATGAAAAGAGCTAATTTTTCAGCAAAAGTTGAGTACCAACCAAGCCTTAATTTTAACGTAACTGTTGGAGGAACCGTTGATTATTTGAATAGACATGAATTTATTTACTCAAATTCTTTATTCAATTCGCAGAACAATCCTCAAAATATATATTTGAACTGGAGAACTTATGCTCGATTAACACAGAAATTTATTGATTTAACACCTGATGAAGAACAAGCAAAATCATCCTTGTTAAAAAATGCGTACTACCAGATTCAAATCGATTATTCAAGATCAACAAGTGTTACTCAAGACGATACTCATAAAGACAATGTATTTAATTATGGTCATGTTGGTACATTCGAAATTGATAGAGTTAGCTCGTATGGTTTTGGCGTCGATACGGTAAATGGTCAGGTTTTGTCTGGTTATGTGTTGAACGGTTTTAGAGATACCATTGTTCGCTTTACTCCATCAGAAATAAATCCTGAATCAGGACAATATACTCAAACGTACTTTGATATGTATGATGATATTGAAAAATATCGAAATTTGAATACAATTCAAGCAGGGGGAGCTATTCTTAATGGAGAAAGACCCGGAGAATTCACTAATAATAGAGTTTACGCATTATGGACTTTGCCTGGAGTTCAATATAACGAGTATTCTAAGTACGAAGCGAATCAGTATCGCGTAACCGCAAAAGGAGCTGCGGATATTAAAAATCATGAAATCTCAGTAGGATTTGAGTTTGAACAAAGAGAAGACAGTTATTACGGTATAAGTCCTATTGGATTATGGTCTCTTGCTCGTGGGTTAATGAATAATCATATTATTCAGTTAGATCTTGAAAACCCAATAGCAATGTACACTGATGATGGTACATTTAAAGATACTATTAATTACAACAGACAGTATGACAAAGAAAGTCAAGCTGAATTTGACATTAATTTTAGAGATTATTTAGGCGTTGATTTGGATAGTCGAGAGTGGATTGATGTTGATTCTTACGATCCTTCTGAATTATCAATCGATTATTTTAGTGCCGATGAATTATTTAATAGTGGAAATTCGTTGGTAACTTATTATGGTTATGATCATCACGGAAATAAAATGTCGGGAAACCCATCATTACAAGATTTCTTTGATGCAACTTATGAAGACAAAGCTGGAAATACTAGATTTAAAAGAGAAGTTCCTGCATTTAGACCGAACTATATGGCTGGTTATATTCAAGATAAATTTGCCTTTAAAGATTTAATTTTTAGAGTCGGAGTTCGCGTTGACAGATATGATGCAAATCAAAAAGTTCTGAAAGATGCTTATTCATTGAGTGCAATTCAAACAGCAGGTGAACTTAATTCATTAGCTTTCGCAAGCGACTTTGAATTACCTAGCAATATCGGTGAAGACTATGCTGTTTATGTTGATGACGCAAATAATCCATCTGTAGTTAAAGGTTTTAGAAACGGTTCTGTGTGGTACAATGCAGAAGGAACAGAAATTAATGACCCTACTGTTATTTCGGGAGCTTCTGGAATTACGCCTCTTCTATACGAAGACGATGCTCAAATTAATGAAGTTGGTTACGATTCAGACAAGACGTTTGAAGATTATAAACCACAAATTAGTATTTCACCTCGTGTAGGTTTTTCTTTTCCAATCTCTGATGTGGCTGTGTTTACTGCACATTACGACGTGTTAACAAAACGACCTAGTTATGGTGGCAGGTTAGATCCAATTCAATATTACTACATTAATTCGATGAACTCAGATGTTTTGAATAACCCAAATGCTAAACCAGAGAAAACAATTGACTATGAATTAGGTTTTCAACAAAAATTAAACAATACATCTGCATTGAAACTTTCTGCTTTCTACCGTGAAATGAGAGATATGCAACAAGTTGTTAATATATATGGAGCATACCCGGTTAATTATATGACTTACGGAAATATTGACTTTGGAACGGTTAAAGGGTTTACTCTTTCATATGATTTACGTAGAACAGGAAATGTTACCATTCGTGCTAGTTATACCTTGCAATTTGCAAATGGAACTGGTTCAAATGCTGAAACAGGTATAAATTTGGCAAAAACAAATCAGCCGAACCTAAGAACAACTATTCCGTTTGATTATGACCAACGACATGCAATTGTTACAAGCCTTGATTATCGATATGGGGAAGGAGCTGAATATAACGGACCAAAATGGTTTGGAATGGACATTTTTCAAAATACAGGAGCAAACTTTGTATTTAATGTTGGATCCGGCTCTCCATATAGCCGACAATTAAATATTACTTCAACCCAATTCAATAATGTTGGGTCAACGTCGAGCGGTTCGAATAGTTATTTAGAAGGATCAATCAATGGTTCACGTAAGCCATGGAGAACGACTATTAATATGAGAATAGACCGAGATATTTTCTTAGAATTTGGAAAAGAAGGAGAAGAAAAGAAAGAGATTTATTTAAATGTTTATTTAGATGTAGCCAACTTGTTAAATACCAAAAACATTCTAAATGTATATAGAGCCACTGGTAATCCTGATGATGATGGGTATTTGAATTCTGCCGATTTTCAAGATCAAATAAATGCTCAAAACGATGTTGATGCATTTGTAAATTATTATTCTATGGCAGTAAATAGTCCATATAATTATACCTTACCTCGAAGAATTATATTCGGAGTTTCATTGTCGTTCTAATTTTTTAATTGAATAAAAGAAATAAATAAAAAGATATGAGAATAATTAGCTTAATCTTATTAGCAACAACCTTAGGTTTTTTCAGTGCAAAATCTTTTGCCGATAAGTACAAGGGAGAATACGAAACTACAAATAAGTCAACAAAATCGGTTACTGCGGGATGTACTCCGGCAACGGCTTCGACTTATTTGGAATTGAACAACGTAAGAGCGTTGATTCATACAGGTGGAGATATGTGGTGGGACTTACAAGGAACTGCAAAATACGAGGTTCCAAAAGGTTCTGGTAAGACAGCCTTGTTTGCTGGTTCAATATGGATTGGAGGGTTAGATGTGAACAATCAGTTGAAAATCGCAGCTATGCGTTTCCGACAAGATGGTGTTGACTATTGGCCTGGTCCATTGGTAACTTCTGGTTCACGTCAAGCTTCTGTTTCTGATACGGTTTGTAGAGAATACGATAAACATTTTGTAGTTTCTAGAGCTCAGGTCTCTGAGTTTAGAGCCTATATGAATGCTACGGCTGAAGAGAAAGCCGAATTGTTTCCAAATTATGCGATTCCTCAAATCATTTTAGATTGGCCAGCTCATGGTGATTATGCACATGGTTACCCTTATTATTTAGCTCCTTTCTTTGATGTGAATGAAGATGGATATTACGATCCTTACGATGGAGATTATCCTTTTTATGATTTAGATGGTTCTGAAGCTTGTGGAACATCTCGCGAATTACGAAAAGTTAGATTATACGGAGACCAAACGTTGTGGTGGGTTTATAACGATAAAGGAAATATTCATACTGAATCGGGAGGAGATGCTATTGGAATGGAACTTCATGGTCAAGCATTTGCATTTTCAACCAATGACGAATTAAATAGTATGACTTTTTATAATTATGAGATAATAAATAGGTCAACCTATACCTTGAAAAATACCTATTTTGGAGTATGGACGGATGCTGACTTAGGCGATGCCACAGATGATTATGTTGGTTGTGATGTAAACAGAGGACTAGGATTTTTATACAATGGAGATGAAGTTGACGGAGAGGGAGGAACTCAACATTATGGAGCTCATCCTCCAGCTATAGGAGTTGACTTTTTCGAAGGTCCCTACAAAGATAACGATGGCGAAGATGATTTATCAAGTTGGGATGATGCTGATAATTTAGATTGCGAAAATGGATATCGATATAATGCATTAACAGGCGACAAGGAGTTGGCTGGTCCCGGAGACATTATGAACGGGAATATTAATGGATTAAACTTTGGAGACGGTATTGTTGATAATGAGCGTTGGGGAATGCGTCGATATATTTATTTTAGTAATATTAGTGGTACAACTGGCGATCCAAATACAGCAGCTGAACATTATAATTTATTAATTGGATTATGGAAAACGGGCGACCCAATGTATTATGGGGGAAATGGATATAATACCGGACTTGCAAGTCCCAATCAAACAACTGATTTTATGTTTCCAAGTGACACCGATCCTTGCGGTTGGGGACAAGGAGGAGTTGTAATGCCCACATGGGATGAGTTTACTGAAAACAATCAACCTGAGGATAGACGATTTGTTCAATCTGCTGGTCCTTTTACTTTAGAGCCAGGTATGATTAATGATATTACAACCGGAGTTGTTTGGGCACGTGCAACAACTACTGCATGGGCGTCAGTCAATGAAGTAAAAAATGCCGATAATAAAGCACAAAAATTATTCGAAGCCTGCTTTAAAGTTCTTGATGGACCAGATGCACCCGAGTTAACAGTGGTAGAATTAGATCAAGAATTAATATTCCATATTTGGAATAAAAAGACATCAAACAACTATTTAGAATCGTATTATGCTAAAGACCCATTTATTACATGCCCATTAGATTATGAAATGGTTGTTGGTCCTGCACCCAATTACGACACTACTTATGTTTTAGTTGATTGTGATTTGTATTTTAGATTTCAAGGGTATCAAGTGTTTCAATTAGCTAACAAAGATGTTTCAATTGGAGATATTCATGATCCAGCAAAGGCTGTATTGGTATTTCAATGTGATGTGAAAGATGGTGTAACGCAATTGGTTAATTTTGAATGGTCGGAAGAATTAAATGCAAATATACCCACTGAAGAGGTCAATGGAAGCGATGAAGGAGTTTCTCATACATTTAGAATAAAAGAAGACGCTTTTGCTACAGGAGATAATGCAATTGTAAATAATAAAAAATATTATTTTATTGCGGTAGCTTATGCTTATAATAACTACAAAACATATAACCAGTTGGATCCTAATGCCCTAAATGGTCAAATTACTCCTTATAAAGCTGGTCGTAAGACTGCTGATGGTGGGTCAATTTCAGCAGTTGAAGCAATTCCTCATAAAACAGATAATATGTTTGGAGGATGTGAACTAAACTCGGAATATGGAGACTTTCTTCCAATTACACAGCACGATGGTTACGGTTGTGGATACAATGTTCTTGATTTAGATGACGAATCTATTGAAGAAATTATGTCAGGCGAACCTTGGAGAGCAGATGTGTTAAAATATAAACAAGGATATAGCCCAATTAAAGTTAAGGTAATTGATCCATTAAATGTACCTGCTGGAGAATATGTAATAAGAATGGTTCCTGATTCTATTAATTATGTTGATGGTCATTATTACTATAACTCATATTGGATTACCGATAGTTTAAATTACGATGTAAATGGTTATATTTTCGATGCTAAATGGGAAATTTTTGATAAAGCCGGAGCAACAAATGACGTTTCTATAGGCACAATTTCGTCGGACTCATGGATATCATTATCAAATGAACAAATTATATCTGAGTTAGGTTTGTCAATTGAAATAGGTCAAGTACCCTATCCTTTTGCACCGCAATTATGGCCAAAACAACCAGCAGCCTCAGCTGAAATTCCTGATAACGGAGGATTTTTGTATGCAAGTATGGAATACGAAGACCCAAGCAAACCTTGGCTATGGTTCTTACCTGATGGCGATGGGCACGATTTCCAAGATTGGATTAAAGCTGGTGTTGAAAATTATGATGGACAAGTTGGTTTTAGTGATAATTGTGCAAGGTTACATAACGATAGAAATATTTATGCTCCTTTGTATGCAATTGAAGATGGTTTAACTCCAATGGATCCAAACGAGGTTTATGAGAAAATTTTGGATGGAACATGGGCTCCATACAGATTAGGGAGTACGTATTTCCACGGACCTACAAATGCAAAAAATTTAACTCAAATTTTATCTCGTGAGAAGAAATTATCGAATGTGAATATTGTTTTAACATCAGATAAATCATTATGGACGAGATGCCCTGTTATTGAAACAACCGACAATGATACAGTAATGGAAACTCAATCAGTTGGCCCTACTTGTGTAGAAATGTCGGCAGATGAAAATACTTTTTCTGATGGCAACGTGTTAAAATTTGAATTACGAGATGACCCATCTGTTAACAAGGATGGAACAGCTTGTGCCTTTGGAGATACTTATCCAGATAGTTCAAGTTCAAATATCAATGATGCTCATTATATTGCTGCAAAAGGAATGGGCTGGTTCCCAGGTTATGCAATTGATGTTGAAACAGGAGAGCGATTAAACATGATTTTTGGAGAATCGTCAAAAATAGTTAGCGAGAATGGTAAAGATATGAAATGGAATCCGACCGAGCGTGCTGCGACTAATTTATATTATTCAACTGGTGGTTCAGCAGGAGATGTATTGATGGGAGGGAAACATTTTGTTTATGTCTTAGGACATAATACTCGCTCGAAATCGAATAAAATAATTACCGATATGCCTGCGTATGATGGAGGCGAATGGGCTAGAAGAATGTTTGCAAACGATAGTTCGGATTATGTATTTATGAATGCGATGTGGGTTTCGGTTCCAATGACAAATCCTGCATACGATTTTCTTGCATCAGATGTAACTATTAAATTACGAAATAGTTCGCCTTATAGGAAGAAAATGGGTTCTCAAGCATATTATAGCGACAGTTTAGCGGTTAATAAAAATATACCTTATTATTCTTTTTCCACAACTGATGATGGAAACGGAGGAACTTTTGCAACTTCAAAAAATGTTTCGTCAATTTTAGAAGAAGCATTGGAAATGATAAATGTTGTACCAAACCCATACTATGGCTATAATGAATATGAACTTACACAGATTGATAATTTCGTAAGAATTACCAATTTACCACAAAAATGTAAAGTTTCGATTTATTCTGTAAATGGAACATTAATTCGAAGGTACGATAAAGATAGTCCGGATACATTTATTCAATGGGATTTGAAAAACTCTTACAATATCACAATTGCTGGAGGTGTTTACATTATTCATATCGAAGTTGATGGTGTAGGAGAGAAAGTATTAAAATGGTTTGGAGCGTTACGTCCAGTTGACTTAAATGCGTTCTAATTTTTTTAACACTATTAATTATTAAGAAAAATAAAAATATATACGAATGAAAAAGTTAGCAATCAGTCTAGGCATAGTAAGTTTTCTTGTTTGTTTGATTACTACAAATATTTATGCTGGTAATGAGCAAAGAGCAGGACAAGCTGGAGCATCACAACTTCTTCTAAATCCTTGGGCTAGAAGTTCGGGATTAGGAAGTTCAAATGTTGCTTCGGTTTCAGGTCTTGAAGCAGTTCAAATAAATGTTGCAGGTACGGCTTTTACCAATAAAACAGAACTAATGTTTGTTCGAACAAATTGGTTTAAAGGATCGGATATTAATGTAAACGCTTTTGGTTTGACACAAAAAATTAGCGAAACAGGTGCTTTTTCATTGTCTGTTGTATCGCTTGATTTTGGTAATAATCAAATTACAACCGTAGATCTTCCTGAAGGAGGTATTGGTAATTTTCACCCTCAAAATACAACCATTGCCTTGAGTTATGCAAATGCTTTCTCAAATAGTATTTACGGAGGAATGTCAGTGAAAATTGTTAATGAGGCGATTTCCGATTTGTCAGCTTCAGGAATAGCTTTAGATGCAGGAATTATATATGTTACTGGCATAGGAAAGTATAAAAATGATGAGAAGAAAACCGATAATTTTAGATTTGGAATTACGTTGAAGAATGTTGGTCCAACCATGAAGTATAAAGGAGATGGACTTTCATTCAGGGGAACTCCCGAATCATCAGGAGTTGGAATGACTGTTGAACAACGTTCTGCAGATTGTGAGTTGCCATCAACACTTGAGATGGGAGTGTCTTATGATATTCCTACAGTTGTTAAAGCCGATTCAACATCAAAAGATGTTAAAGCAGATCAGTTGCTAAGATTATCGACTACCTTTACATCGAATTCATTTACTAAAGATCGATTTCATTTCGGATTAGAATATAATATCAAGAATATTTTATTGATTCGTGGTGGTTATTCTTACGAGACAGGAGTTGATAAACTAGAAACTCGAATTGTTGCTTTTACAGGACCTTCTGTAGGTGCTTCAGTTCAAATTCCGTTGAATGATAATGGTTCAGTATTTTCCTTAGATTATTCTTACAGAGCTACCGAAAATTTCGCTGGATGCCATTCAATTGGAGCAAGAATTAGTTTGTAAATCATATTAATATGAGATTAAACCTTAATAAATGAGGTTTAGTCTCAATATTTTAGTCGAACATCAATTTTATAAATAGTTTTTTTTAATAAGGAAAAAACGATTATCTTTGTCCTAGAAAGAGTTTCGAGCAATCGGGATTCTTTTTTGTTTTAATTTAAATCTACTAATGTATGTCAAATGTATCGTATTTAACACCCGAAGGGATGAAGAAATTGAAGGATGAACTAGATCAATTAATTAATATTGAACGTCCGAATATTTCAAAAATGATTGCAGAAGCACGCGATAAAGGAGATTTATCAGAGAATGCTGAGTATGATGCTGCGAAAGATGCCCAAGGAATGTTGGAACTTAAAATTTCAAAACTAGAAGAAGTTGTCAGGAATTCTAGAATTTTAGACGAATCAAGAGTTGATATTTCAAAAGTTCAAATACTTTCAAAAGTTACCATTAAAAATATTAAAAATGGAACTAAAATGCAATATATGATTGTTTCAGAAAGTGAAGCAGATTTAAAAGCTGGAAAAATTTCAATTAATACTCCAATTGCCAAAGGATTAGTTGGGAAAACTGTTGGAGACTCTGTTGAAATCAGCGTACCATCAGGAACAATGAGTTTTGAAATAGTTGAAATTTCGAGATAATGTCATCAATTTTTACTAAAATAATTAAAGGAGAAATCCCATCATATAAAATTGCGGAAACAGCTGATTTTTACGCATTTTTAGATGTTTTTCCATTAGCCGAAGGACATACATTGGTCGTTCCTAAAATCGAGATTGATTATATTTTTGATTTATCCGATGAAAAATTAGCGGCAATGAATATATTTTCAAAAAAAATTGCAATTGCAATTGAAAAAGCAATTCCATGTAAGAGAATCGGAACCGCTGTAATTGGTTTGGAAGTTCCTCATGCTCATATTCATCTTATTCCAATTAATAATGTTGGAGATATTAATTTTGAAAGACCAAAATTAAAGATTTCGAAAGAAAGATTTGAAGAAATTGCTCAAGCAATCAGCAAAAATCTTTAGTTTATTTAATTCTATCGTTATTCTTCTTTGCAAAATCAGCCCAGCCTGAATATGATTTTCCTGTACTTGAAAGAGCATTATTTTGATAAAAATGACAAAATGCTGCAGCGAGTCCGTCGGTAGCATCGAGTTTTGTAGGTAGAGCATCGAGTTTTAGAAGATTTTTTAAAATCATGGCAACTTGTTCTTTTGATGCATTTCCGTTTCCCGTAATTGCCATTTTTATTTTTTTTGGAGCATATTCGAAAATAGGTAAGTTTCTCGATAAAGCAGCTGAAATAGCAGCTCCTTGGGCTCTTCCCAATTTTAACATCGATTGTACATTTTTTCCATAAAATGGAGCTTCAATTGCAAGTTCATCAGGAGTGTATTGTATAATCAACGAAAGAGTACGGTCGTAAATATATTTTAGTTTCAAATATGGATCGCTAAACTTATTAATTTCAATATGCCCCATTGATAAAAGTTTAGGCTTATTGTTTATCACATGAATAATTCCATATCCCATTATGCAGGTTCCGGGGTCGATTCCTAATATAATTCTGTCTAAAACCATGTTTCAGATTAAGTTGAAATATTAAAATTGGTTTTTCTTGCTGAAAATATTTTGAACAAAGATACCTAAAACAATTAAACTGAGTCCGATATAAGTTGTTGAATAAATATTTTCGTGTAGAAATATCGTAATAAAAATAAGTGATAGAAAAGGAGAAATGTAAACTAAGTTGCTTAATTTCTCTTGAGAAGTTGACAGTTTCAAAGCCGTTAACCACAAAATAAATGTGATTCCCATCTCAAAAAAACTGATATAAAGCGTTGAATTAAGACCTTCTTTTGTTGGAATAATAAAATTATCGGTTACAAAAATAGTAATGGTAATAAAGATGAGTCCAAATAGAAAATTTAAAAATAATTTTACAACCACGTCTCTGTCATCTTTTAAGTTATATATCCAAAATAAAGCCCAAATAATAGAACTTCCCGTTGCCAGCATTATTCCAAAAGGTTCTTCGATATTATTAAACGAAAAATTATCTTTTAGCGATATGAAAATTACACCCGAAAAGCTAACCATAATACCAATCAAGTCAATTTTCTTAAGTTTCTTTTTAAGCAAAGGAACCGAAAGTAAAACCAGCATTATTGGCCAAGTATAATTAAGTGGTTGAGCTAGTTGAGCTGGAAGTAAAGAATATGCTTTGAGTAAAATCAGATAGTATAAAAACGGATTTAAAAATCCAAGAAATGCCGAGAAAAAATATTGTTTTAACGTAAACTGGAATAGTTGAGATTGTTTTTTTTCGATGACTAAATACACGAATATAATAAGGGTTGAGAATAAAACCGAATAAAAGATGGTTTGAATATAATTTAAGTTGTTTAATGCAAACTTAAATGCTGTTGCAACTGTTGACCAGAAAAGAATTGCAGAAATCCCAAGTATGAATGATTTTTTATTATTCACTACAAATCATAAAAAAATTTTTCTTCGGTCTTTTTTAGTACATCTCCACGCAATTTTCGATATCTCTGTCGAGAATCTGAAACAAAAATACTTCCCGGATATTTGAGTAAAAGATCGTTGTAGAATTGCTTCGCTTTTTCTTTATCATTTATCTTTTCTTCGGTAATAATTGCAAGATGATAAAGAGCATCATCGGCTAAAATATCGTATGAATAATCGCTATAAATTTTTTCATATAACTCTGAAGCTTTCAAATAATTATTAGATATTGTGTAAATATTGGCTTTTAAATATAGCACATCGTCGGCGAGCGAATGTGTTTTAAAATTTTCGCTAAGGGAATCTAAGGTAATCATTGCGAGTGAATCTTTTCGTTGGAAACTCAGTAAATCGGCTCGAGCATACATTTTTAAGGCTTGTTCGCTTGTGTCAAGAGCTAAATTGTCGGAAATAATCGACGCTAAGTAAAAGGCATCATTAGAAATTAATTTTGATGTGCTGGCTTTCAGAACATCTAGTTGAGCTTCTGCCCATTGAAAATCTCCAACATAGTATGCAAGTTTAGCTTTTTTAAATTTAGCCTCATGTCCCAACAAGCTATTTGGATCGTTTTTTTCGACTTGTCCGTAAAATATAGTAGCAGCCCAAACGTCATTATTCAATAAATATAAATCTCCTAAAGCAATCTTACATTCAGAAATATTTGATGGTTTAACTCCCGGTATCTCGAGCGATTTTTCGAGCAAACTTATCGCAGAATCAACTTTATGTAAATAAAACCCTTGTAAATGAGCTAACTCTTTAATTAATGATATTGTAGTGGATTTTTTCCCAAGTTCATCTAGTGTTTCAAGGTAACTTTTTTCAAGGTCTTCGATTTCTATCTTTGTGAAGATTCCCGAATTTGTAATTTTATTGTATATTGAGTTTAGGTATTCGTTTTTTGCATCGGTATAATATTCTGAATCAATACCTTTGCTAATCACATATTTATATGCTTCGATAGCAATTTCGAATCGTTCATTTGTATTTGCTGAACGGGCTAAGAGGATAAGCCGTTCGCCATTTTCTTTTTTCCTTTTATCAATAGCTATTGTATAAGTCAATGCATTTTCAAAATCGTTGTCCTGAATATAAATCCAAATTAATAATTCCGAAAATATACTTATGTCGGGACTTTTTTGAATTCGTTTTATCAAACTGCTTTTTAGAATTTCGAGCATCGAGTCGTCATTACTGGTATAAATAACATTCTGAAGACGATTTTGAACTGTCTGAATATAATTTTCGTCGGTTTCGAGTAAGTTCAAGTATTCATCAATCATTGCCTCGTAGTTGCGTTCGATATAATAAAGGTTTGCAAGTTCCATATTGTAATCGTAGTCTTTTTCTAGTTTTTGACCTTTTCTATATGTCATTTCGGCGTAATCGAATTCGCGTTTTCCGATAAATGCATTTGCAAGATTCATAATTTGTTGGCGGTCGGGGTAAATATTTTTTATTGCAGTTTCGAACTGTTCATCGGCTTTAGCAAAATAGTTTTGAACTTTAAAAACAAATCCGTAATCTACATAGAGAGATAAATTTGCTGGGTCTTTTTTTATCTCTTTTTTTAGTGATTTTTCGGCGGTTTCGTAATCTTTTAATTCAAGAAGACAATTGATGTAGTAGCTGTAAAAATATGCTGATTTTTGTTTTTCGTACAATTTTAGATACACGTCGGCAGCCTTGTCGAATTCTTTGTTTTGATAGTATTTTAATGCCAATTGGCTCTCGTTTACTTGAGAAAATGAAATTAAAGCAACGAGAATAAAAATAATGAACCCACTTATCTTTTTAAGAAATGAACTATTCATTTTTTGTCGAAGGAGTTAAAAATTCAGACATACGAGTATGAATTTCTTTATACAATTTGATGGAAGTTGATACGTCGTGATTATAAAAATTAATAGTCTCAACTAAATTTGAATGAGCTTTTAGCTCATCGTCATAAAACTTAATGATATTTTCTTCGCTTATCAAGTTATTCGAAATATCATCTTTAAAAGTATTCAACTGATTTTTATTAAATTCAATATCCGAATTTGTTTTATCATACTCTTTCAAATATTTTTTAAAAGCTTTGTGAATTCTTCCGTATTGAAACAAATCTTGTTTTAACTCTTGATTATTTGCTAAATCAAGGCTTTCGTTTTCTTTGATTAATTCATGATTTTTCGAAACCAAATCAAACATAATTTTCACGCTGCCGTAATTTATTTCGTGATATTTGACACTAATGCTATCAAGACTTGCTAACAGGCTATCCGTTTTTTTAATGTATTCAGGATATTTTGTTGAGTTGCAAGAAAACAAAATGCTTGCAACAATAATAGTAAGTAGAAATGTAAAGGTTTTCATTTAAAAATTAATTTAGATACAAATATAATAAATTATAATGCAGATTTTTGAAATATGAGATTATAAGCATAACTTTATGTCTTGATGAAAATTAATTAAAACATTACGAAGATGAGACAAAACTTATATTTACTCGTATTTTTGGTGCTTACGCTAATGTCGTGCAGTCAAATGAGCGACAATGTTCAGATGATGGCTGACGGTGCTGTGGAATTTGAGCAGACAGCAAAATCTGCTAATGTTGAGGAATATACAGAGGCGGAAACTCCAAAATCAATCGACGATTTGGCAAAAGATAAAATAGCTGAAAAAATAATCAAGACAGCAAACGTATCTGTTGAAGTGGCGGACTACGATGCTTCGATTTCGGAAATTAAGAAACGATTGAGAATCTACAACGCATATGTTTCGAGCGAAGTTGAAAATAATACATCGTATTTGATTTCAAATAGCTTAACGATACGAGTTGCCAGCGAAAAATTTGACAATTTGCTCGATACGCTTATTGTTGATGTGAAAAAAGTAATACAAAAAAGTGTATCACTAACCGACGTTACCGAAGAGTTTGTTGATATTGAAGCACGATTAAAAGCTAAAAAGGAAATAGAAACACGATATTACGAGATTTTGAAAAAAGCCAACACCATAAGCGAAATACTTGAAGTTGAGTACAAAATCAAACAAATACGTGAAGAAATTGACGCTGCCGAAGGCCGACTTAAATTTTTGAATAATCAGGTTGGATATAGTACTATAAATTTAACGGTAAATCAGTACAACGACTACAATTATAACGAGCCAAGTTTCTTTTCAAAATTAGGCGATGCTATTTCGTCGGGTTGGAGTGGCTTGATAATTTTTATAATCGGAATCTTTTATTTGTGGCCATTATGGTTAATTCTTGGGATAACTCTTTATGTTATTTTGAAGCTTGTAAAACGTTCGAAGAAAAAGAAATAGCATATTGAATAGCTTGGATTATTTTATATTCCAACACCTATATTTGTATTAATGAATATTATCAAATTATTAAAGCAACCTGCACCTGTCGCGTTTGAACGTGTAAAAATTATTCCTGCATTTTTGTTGGGAATATTTATTTTTATGTTCTTATTTATTTTTAAACCTTTTGGAATAAATGAACTCGAAAATCTTTTTTTTCAATCACTTGGATTTGGTTTTGTTACTTTTGTTACATACATAATTTATCAATCTATATGGGTACTTATTTTTAAGTATAAATTCGTCGAAATTAAAAATGTTACTTTATTATCAAGCATCTTAACCATTACGGGTTTAATTACCTTGATTGCTTGCATGAATGTTTTGTATTCTTCGATTTTTATTGCAAACTTTAAATTAACACTTGGTTCGTTTCTGTATTTTCTGATTTCAACATTTACAATCGGACTTTTTCCGACAATCTTTTTCGTTTATGTGGGCTATGTTAACGAATTGAAGAAGAATACAACAGCTCTTGACACTATTCAACAAAACCATATTCAACAAAACTCATCAGAAATAATAACTTTTACATCGAATGTTGGAAATGATATGATATCAATATCTTCGTCGAATATTATATGTATAATGTCGCAGGGAAATTATGTTGAGATAAATTATTTTAATGAGAGCAAAACAGCTAAGAAAATAATTAGAGCTACACTTAAAGAAATAGAAACACTGCTCTCTAAGCACAAAAACTTTGTAAAAGTTCATCGCTCATTCATCGCAAATACAGATTTAATCGAAAAATCAACCGGAAATTCGCAGGGGATTCAATTATTTTTCAAAAATACCGAAATCGTAGTTCCCGTTTCTCGAAATTACGTCGTAAATTTCAAATAAAACGGCTTCTCCTAATATAAATGGACAACAATTAACGCAATCATAAAATATTGCTTAAAAGTTTTTTTGCTTGTATGTATTTTTCTAACTTTATGAGAAAAAATACATAAACCACATGAAACAATTTACAAATCAATTTTCATTATCGAAAACTTTACGTTTTGAGCTAATTCCACAAGGAAAAACTAAAGAATTTATTGAAATAAATGGATTAATTGAAAAAGACAATGAAAGAGCTGTTAGTTATAAAAAAGTAAAGAAAATTATTGATGAATATCATAAATATTTCATTGAAATGGTTTTATGCGATTTTAAATTGCACGGTTTAGAAACTTACGAAACGATATTCAACAAAAAAGAAAAAGACGATACCGATAAAAAAGAATTTGATAACATTCGCAATTCACTCCGTAAACAAATTGCTGATGCTTTTGCAAAAAATCCAAATGATGAAATTAAAGAACGTTTTAAAAACCTTTTTGCAAAAGAATTGATAAAACAAGATTTATTAAATTTTGTTGACGACGAACAAAAAGAATTAGTAAACGAATTCAAAGATTTCACAACCTATTTCACGGGTTTTCACCAAAATAGACGAAATATGTATGTTGCCGATGAAAAAGCGACCGCAATTGCATATCGTTTGGTTAACGAAAACTTGCCAAAGTTTATAGATAATTTGAAAATTTATGAAAAAATTAAAAAAGATGCTCCCGAATTAATTTCAGATTTGAACAAAACACTTGTTGAAATGGAAGAAATTGTGCAAGGAAAAACTTTAGACGAAATTTTCTCATTAAGTTTTTTTAACCAAACACTTACACAAACAGGAATTGAACTTTACAACATTGTTATTGGTGGAAGAACTGCCGATGAAGGAAAAACAAAAATTAAAGGTTTAAACGAATATATAAATACCGATTATAACCAAAAACAAACCGACAAAAAGAAAAAACAAGCAAAATTCAAACAACTTTACAAGCAAATTTTAAGCGACAGACATAGCGTTTCTTTTGTTGCTGAAACTTTTGAAACCGATGCTCAATTACTCGAAAATATTGAACAATTTTATAGTAGCGTTTTGTGTAACTACGAAGACGATGGACACACTACAAACATTTTTGAAGCAATCAAAAATTTAATTATTGGTTTAAAAACATTCGATTTATCTAAAATTTATTTAAGAAATGATACTTCGTTGACCGATATTTCACAAAAATTATTTGGTGATTGGAGCATAATTTCATCAGCTTTGAACGATTATTATGAAAAACAAAATCCAATTTCATCAAAAGAAAAACAAGAAAAATACGACGAACGTAAAGCAAAATGGTTAAAACAAGATTTCAATATTGAAACTATACAAACCGCATTAAATGAATGTGATAGTGAAATAATTAAAGAAAAAAACAACAAAAATATTGTTAGTGAATATTTTGCAAAACTTGGTTTGGACAAAGACAACAAAATTGATTTGCTTCAAAAAATTCATCATAATTATGTAGTAATTAAAGATTTATTGAACGAACCATATCCCGAAAATATAAAATTGGGAAATCAAAAAGAACAAGTTTCGCAAATAAAAGATTTTTTGGATAGCATTTTAAATTTAATTCATTTTCTCAAACCTTTGAGTTTAAAAGATAAAGACAAAGAAAAAGACGAACTTTTTTACAGTTTATTTACTGCTTTATTTGAACATTTGAGCCAAACAATTTCAATTTATAATAAAGTAAGAAATTACTTAACTCAAAAAGCTTACAGCACCGAAAAAATAAAACTAAATTTTGAAAATAGCACATTGCTAAATGGTTGGGATGTAAACAAAGAACCCGTTAACACAAGCGTAATTTTCAGAAAAAATGGTTTGTTTTATTTGGGAATTATGTCAAAATCGAACAATCGAATTTTCGAAAGAAATGTTCCTGTTTGCAAAAACGAAGAAACGGCTTTTGAAAAAATGAATTACAAATTATTGCCAGGAGCAAATAAAATGTTACCAAAAGTATTTTTATCAGCAAAAGGAATTGAAAGTTTTCAACCATCAGCCGAAATACAAAGTAAATATCAAAAAGAAACGCACAAAAAAGGCGATGCTTTTGTTAGAAAAGATATGGAAAATTTGATTGATTTTTTCAAACAATCAATAGCAAAACATACCGATTGGAAACATTTTAATCATCAATTTTCGAAAACTGAAACGTACAACGATTTAAGCGAGTTTTACAAAGAAGTTGAAAAACAAGGTTATAAATTAACTTTCACAAAACTCGACGAAACATATATAAATCAATTAGTTGACGAAGGAAAATTGTATTTATTTCAAATCTATAATAAAGATTTTTCGCCTTTCAGCAAAGGAAAACCAAATATGCACACTTTGTATTGGAAAATGTTGTTTGACGAGCAAAATTTGCAAAACGTGGTTTATAAATTGAACGGAGAAGCCGAAGTTTTTTTCAGACAATCGTCAATAAAACAAACTGATAGAATTATTCACAAAGCAAATCAAGCAATTGACAATAAAAATCCACTAAACAATAAAAAACAAAGTTCGTTTAATTACGATTTAATTAAAGATAAGCGTTTTACATTAGATAAATTTCAATTTCACGTTCCAATAACGTTGAATTTTAAAGCCGAAGGAAACGAATATTTGAATACAAAAGTGAACGAATATTTGAAATCGAATTCGGATGTTAAAATTATTGGTTTAGACCGTGGCGAACGACATTTGATTTATCTCACACTTATAAATCAAAAAGGCGAATTGTTGAAACAACAATCGTTAAACGTAATTGCAACAAGCCAAGAACACGAAACCGATTATAAAAATTTGTTGGTAAACAAAGAAAATGAACGAGCAAACGCTCGTCAAGATTGGAAAACAATTGAAACCATAAAAGAACTCAAAGAAGGATATTTGAGCCAAGTTGTGCATCAAATTGCAACAATGATGGTTGACGAAAACGCAATTGTGGTTATGGAAGATTTAAACGCAGGTTTTATGCGTGGCAGACAAAAAGTGGAACGACAAGTTTACCAAAAACTTGAAAAAATGTTGATTGAAAAACTCAATTATTTGGTTTTCAAAAATAATGATGTAAACGAAACCGCAGGAGTTTTAAATGCTTTGCAATTGACTAACAAATTTGAAAGTTTCGAGAAAATGGGAAAACAAAGCGGATTTTTGTTTTATGTTCCGGCTTGGAACACAAGCAAAATTGACCCAGCAACAGGTTTTGTCGATTTTTTGAAACCCAAATACGAAAGTGTTGAAAAAGCAAAATTGTTTTTCGAAAAATTTGAAAGTATAAAATTTAATGCCGATAAAAATTATTTTGAATTTGAATTCGACTATAAAAAATTTACCGAAAAAGCTGAAGGAAGCCAAACAAAATGGACAGTTTGCACACACAGCGACGTTCGCTACCGCTACAATCCACAAACCAAAGCAAGCGACGAAGTGAATGTAACAAATGAATTGAAATTGATTTTTGATAAATTTAAAATTGAATATAAAAATGGAAAAAATTTAAAAACCGAATTGCTTTTGCAAGACGATAAACAATTGTTTTCGAAACTTTTACATTATTTGGCTTTAACACTTATGTTGCGGCAATCGAAATCGGGAACCGATATTGATTTTATACTTTCGCCAGTAGCAAAAAACGGAGTTTTTTACGATAGCCGAAATGCAATGCCAAATTTGCCAAAAGATGCCGATGCAAACGGAGCTTTTCACATTGCATTGAAAGGTTTGTGGTGTGTGCAACAAATTAAAAAAGCCGATGATTTGAAAAAAATAAAACTTGCAATTAGCAACAAAGAATGGTTAAGTTTTGTGCAAAACCTAAAATAAGAGGTAATGACATAAGAAGCAAAGCTTTTTCAAAAAGCTTTGCTTCTATAAACTGAATAAAACATGAAAAAGCATCAACTAGAACTCGAAGAAGGGAAATATTATCATATTTTTAATCGAGGAAATAATTCCGATAAAATATTTTTTAACGAACTTAATTACATCTTTTTTCTCAATCGGTATAACGAATATTTATCTGATTATGTCGAAACATTTGCATATTGTTTATTACCAAATCATTTTCATTTGTTGATACGTGTGAAAGAAAAAGCTTTGCTTTTACAAAAAGCAAAGCTTTTAGAAAAGCCAAGTCAAGCATTTCATCGTTTTTTTACAAGTTATTCTAAAGCTACAAATAAACAACAAAGTAGGCATGGTAGTTTATTTGAAAATCCTTTCAAAAGAATAGAAATATATACGAATGAATATTTTACAAACCTTGTCTTTTATATTCATGCTAATCCACAACTCCATGGTTATGTTAACGATTTTAGGGCATACAAGTGGAGTAGCTACAATAGCATTTTGAGCGATAAACCATCGAATTTGCAACGACAAGCGGTAATAGAATGGTTCGATAACAAAGAAAATTTCATATTTTTTCATAAGAAAAAAATTTCGTTTGAATTAATTAAACAATTCTCTTTTGATTAGATGCTTTATTGAAGCAAGAAGCAACGCTTTTTGGAGAAAAGAAACAATAAGAAGCACAAAGAAGCAAAGCTTTTTTAAAAAGCTTTGCTTCTAAAACAATTAGTTATTTGAAATAGTTGTATTTTTTTTTTACGAGGTGGGGTAAAATAGTTTTCATTATTTGTTTGAAAAACCCTTATATTTTGTACCTTTGCTTGTGCTGGTTTTGACCATAGAGTCAAATCGGCTTTTAAAATTTCTACTATTGTAGATTGGTAGTGCCTTTCAAGAAATATTTGTGTCAAATCGTTTTTAAAAATTTCTACTATTGTAGATACGAGCTTAGAATAGAGATAAAATACGTCAAATCGTTTTTAAAAATTTCTACTATTGTAGATTTAAAATACAGAAATGACAATTGACGGTCAAATCGTTTTTAAAAATTTCTACTATTGTAGATAGCCTTGGGAATCAAAGCATAGTTGTTTGTCAAATCGTTTTTTAAAATTTCTACTATTGGTAAAAAAAGCAACGCTTTTTGGTGAAAAGAAGCAAAAAGAAGCAAAGCTTTTTCAAAAAGCTTTGCTTCTAATATTTGCTTCTAACATTATTGGTAGAGTATTGCTTTTTATCTTTTTCTAAAGCTTTGCTTCTAAAGATATTTTAGTTCCAGTTTCTCGAAATTTCGTGGCAAATTTTAAATAAAACGGCTTGCATTTCGTCACAAAATCTTGCTAATCGCAACACAAGCTAGTTTGTTATCACATTTTATAGTTCGTAATCACATAAATTTTTGCAACGATTTTTTAGCTCGTATCATTGCAGAAACAAATTTTTATTAATCAAAAAAAACAAACGAATTATGAAAACAAATTTTTGGATTTTAGGAACAGCTTTAGTGTTAATTTTAGTAGCTGGAATTTTACATTTTAACCATTATGAAATTTTTAGTGCAGGTCGGTTTTCGATGGGCTTTTTCGCAGCCGGTGATTTTAGTATTGGTGTTTTTTCGGCAGGAATGTTCTCAATAGGAATATTTTCGGCAGGAATATTCTCAATTGGAGTATTCTCGATAGGAATATTTAACATTGCTCTTTATGCAATAGGTATTTTTATTATTGCAAAAAAGTATAAAAAGGCTAAACTTTGCACAGACGAAAAAACTATTTAATTTTAGAAATTGAAATTATATAATCCCCCAGATTTAAAAACTTTACAAATTTTATGGACTTTATGAACTTGAATAACTTATCGCATTCACGAATAAATTTTCTCGGACAAGAATGTCCAAGCTACTCGAGCCCATCTAACGTCCAACTTCTAATCTCTTTTCTTTCTACTTTAAAAACTTTATGGACTTTATAAACTAGATAAACTTTATGAACTTAAAAAAGACGTTAACGATAACTTTATTATTGACAGCAAGCCTTTCGATAGCTTTTGCTCAAGATATTATGCAAAACATTAGAGGAACGGTGATTGATAAATATTCGCAAATACCGATTCCCGGAGCAAGTGTAGTTTTATTAGAGTCGAATCCGGTAAATGGAACAATTTCGGATATAAACGGAGAATTTATATTGCAAAATGTCCCAATCGGAAGGCAGGCTATACAGGTTTCGTACATGGGTTTTAAAACCTTTTTGGTTAACAATTTGAATGTGAGTTCGGGGAAAGAAATTGTAATAAATGTACAGCTTATTGAAAATGTGATTCAGACTGATGAAGTTGTAATTTCGGCAAGCGGAAGAAAACACGAAGCTCTCAATAAAATGGCAACCGTAAGTGCTCGAACATTTACAGTTGAAGAAACCGAACGATTTGCAGGAAGTTTGGGCGACCCTTCGAGAATGGCTGCAAATTATGCAGGTGTTTCGATGGTTAGCGATACTCGAAACGATATAATTATTAGAGGAAACTCTCCATCAGGTTTGCTTTGGCGACTCGATGGAGTTGAAATTCCCAACCCAAACCATTTCGGAGCTGCCGGCACAACGGGAGGTCCGGTAAGCATGCTTAACAATAATTTGCTTACAAACTCTGATTTTTTTACTGGAGCATTTCCTGCCGAATACGGAAATGCAATATCGGGAGTTTTCGATTTGAATATGAGAGCAGGAAATACTTACAAACGCGAATACGTTGGGCAAATAGGGTTTAACGGTTTTGAATTGGGAGCCGAAGGACCTTTTTCCGACAAACACAACTCATCGTATTTAGCAAATTATAGATATTCAACGTTGGGAGTGATGAGTGCAATGGGCTTAAATTTCGGTGCAGGTTCTGCAATTCCGCAATATCAGGATTTGACTTTTAAATTAGATTTTGCTAAAACAAAAATCGGTAAATTTTCCTTAATCGGATTAGGCGGAATTAGTTACATTGAACTTAACGATAGCGAAAATGTTGATGCCGATACCGACGATGAATCGGGTTACAATTTACTAGGAACAGATGTTAAATTTGGTTCAAATACCGGAGTTGTCGGATTAACTCATTTGTATTTTTTTAATACCAAAACTCGTATCAAAACAATTCTTGCTGTACAGGGAAACTCTTCTTCAACACAAGTCGATTCATTACGTTTTGATTCTGCAGGAACAGTCATCGAAGGTTCGGGGTACAAATTTTATCGTTCGAGTTATAACGAAATAAAATATTCTGTATCAACTCATTTAAAAACCAAATTTGATTCAAAAAACAATTTGAATATCGGAGCGTACTTCGATTTGTATAGTTTAAAAAATAACGATACGGTTTTTTCAATAAATACAGATGTTAATAGTTTTAATGTAGAGGGAAGCCTATCAATTATTCGAGCTTACGTGCAATGGCAACATAATTTTTCTGACAATTTGATGCTCAACTCGGGTTTGTATTCTCAAATGATTAAAATTAACAACGAAGTTACAGCAGAGCCTCGATTGGGATTAAAATATAATATTACCAACACGCAATCGATTAGTTTAGGATATGGACTACATAGTCAAATGTTGGCTCGACATTTTTATTTTTTACAAACCAAACTTGAAAACGATGATATTTTGTACACAAATAAAGATGTAAAAACCTATAAATCGCATCAGCTTGTTCTTGCGTACGAAAAACTATTTTCTGAAAATGTCCGATTCAAATCAGAATTGTATTATCAATATTTATTCGATGTTCCGGTAGTTGAATCGAATTTTGCCTATTCAATTTTGAATTCAGGCGACGATTTTTACTCATCGACTTACGATAGCTTGGTAAACGAAGGAACAGGTAAAAATTATGGAATTGAATTTACCTTTGAAAAATTTTTCAGCAAAGGATATTATTTCTTAATGACAGCTTCATTATTTGAATCGAAATATTCAGGATTTGATGGAGTCGAACGAAATACTGCCTTTAATGGAAACTTTGTTTACAATGCTCTTGCAGGATATGAATTTAAAATTGGAAATAATTCGTTAACGATTGATGTAAAGGGCGTTTATGCAGGAGGTAAGCGATATATTCCGATAGATATTGAGGCTTCGGCAGCTGTTAATCAGGCTCAATATAATTGGTCTTCGGCTTTTGAAAATAGATTTGAAGATTATTTTAGAGCTGATTTAAGAATTGGTTTTAAAATGAACAAGAAAAAATTTAATCAAGAATGGGCTATTGATTTGCAAAATGTTACTGACAATAAAAACATATACCGACAAACATACAATCCAAGAAACCAAACGGTTAATTATGATTACCAAACAGGTTTTTTTCCAATGTTTTTATATCGAATCCAATTTTAGAGCTTACACCGAAATTTCTCCTTTAATATGTGGATGTGGGTCGTAATTTTCTAACGAAAAATCTTCAAATTTAAAATCAAAAATGCTTTTTATAGTTGGATTTAATTTCATTGTTGGAAGTTTTCGAGGTTCTCGAGTTAATTGCAATTTACATTGTTCAATATGATTTGAATAAATGTGTGCATCGCCCAGCGTATGAACAAATTCATGAGCTTCTAAACCGCAAACTTGAGCAATCATCATGGTTAGCATTGCATAACTTGCAATATTGAATGGAACTCCCAAGAAAATATCAGCACTGCGTTGATACAATTGACACGAAAGTTTTCCATCGTTTACATAAAATTGAATTAATAAATGACAAGGAGGCAAAGCCATTTTGTCTAATTCGCCAACATTCCAAGCACTTACAATATGACGGCGAGAATCTGGATTGTTTTTTATAGAATCAACAACTTGCGAAATTTGGTCAACGTGTTTTCCATCTGTTGTTGGCCACGAACGCCATTGATAACCATAAACTGGTCCGAGATTTCCTCCGGCATCAGCCCATTCGTCCCATATGGAAACTTTGTTATCGGTTAAATATTTTATGTTTGTATCACCTTGCAAAAACCACAAAAGTTCGTGTGTAATTGAACGTAAATGCGTTTTTTTTGTAGTCAAAAGTGGAAATCCATCTTTCAAATTAAATCGCATTTGATAACCAAAAATACTAATTGTACCTGTGCCTGTGCGGTCAGATTTAGTGTTTCCTGTAGTTAGAACGTGGTCTAATAAATCTAAATATTGTTTCATTTTCGATATGAAAATTTAAAATGTAATTGTTCTTTTGAATAAAATTTTAAAAATTGAAATCGAATTTCAAAATAAATTCTTGAATTTTTGTTGCATCAATAATTGCTAACTCCATATCATTCTGAGTTATATCTAAGGTTGCTAGGTATCTAATATTTGTAGAATAATCGGTTAGTCTTAAACAGAAATCTTCAATTTTTATAAATTCAGAATTGAATTTTTTACATAAATTATTTAAAACAATCAAGTCGTGAGTTTTTACAATTTTTTCGTCGTGAAAGGCAAGAAATCCTTTTAAATATTTTTCTGAAGATTGTTGACAATGATAGCAAATTATTTCTACAGGAATTGGGGACATTCCTTTTAGAAATATTGCCGATTTTAAATCAGTTTCAGCTAAATAAAACCATTCTTTTACAACATCAACTTTGCTCATTATAAATAAATTCCGTCGTTTTTAATTTTATATTCAAGTGTGCTTTTTATGGTAGAACGCTCATTAAATTCATCAACTTTATAAACCAATAAATCAATAGGTTCTTTAATTGTTGTCATTAATAATTTTCTGATTTCTCTAATAATTTCTAATTTTCTTTTGTTTTCATCAGTAATTATACAAAGGTCAATATCGCTTTCGCTTTCAGGTTTTCCATAAGCATAAGAGCCAAACAATATGATTGTTTTAACAAAAAAATTCTCTTTTATTTTAGTTGCAATTAGTTTTATTTCTTCTGACGAAATCATATATTTTTACTTTAAAAATAAAAGAGAAACAAAGATTTTAATTTAACTTATTCCTTTATTTCCCTATATCCTTATTTCCTTTTTAAACTAGTGATTAAAATTAGCAACAACTTTTGGATCGTGTTTATGACGGAATAAAATTGCAAACAAAATTGCTACAACTAATGAATATGCTGCAAATGCAATCCATATTTCTGGCCAATTTCTATTTCCATCTTCAAGCATAAAGAATTTTTCAATTATAACTCCACTTCCATATGCTCCAATAATAGTTCCTAAACCGTTGGTCATCATCATAAATAAACCTTGAGCACTTGCTCTCATCGATGGATGTGTTTGTGTTTCAACAAATAAAGCTCCTGAAATATTGAAAAAATCGAAAGCCATTCCGTAAACTATCATCGATAAAATAATCATCCACAAACCTCCCATAGGGTCGCCATAAGCAAATAAACCAAAACGTAAAACCCAAGCAAACATACTCATTAACATTACGTTTTTAATTCCAAATCGTTTTAAGAAAAAAGGAATAGTTAAAATAAATAATGTTTCTGAAATTTGAGAAATAGACATTATTATGGTTGAATATTTTACAACAAATGAGTCTGCGTATTCAGGAAAATATTTGAATTCATCTAAAAAAACATCGCCATACATGTTTGTTAATTGCAATGAAGCTCCCAACAACATTGAAAAAATAAAGAATAATGCCATTTTGTAGTTTGCTAACAACTTAAAAGCATCTAAGCCTAACAGTTTAATAAATGTAGCGTTTTTCTCAACTTGCATTTGTGGTGGACATTTTGGAAGTGTAAATGAATAAGCTCCAAGAATTACTGAACCAACTGCTGAAAAGTAAAACATCATTTCTGACGATTTGTTTCCTGTTAAATTTGTTAACCACATGGCTGCAATAAAACCAATTGTTCCCCAAACTCGAATTGGAGGAAAATCTTTAACAACATCGTAACCTCCCTGTTTTAAGGCGTTGTAGCCAATTGTGTTTGTTAATGCTATGGTTGGCATATAAAAACTCATAGCTAGTAACATTACCCAGAAAAATGTATTTGGGTCGTTCACGAATGGAAAGCACGCAACCGTAAGTCCTGATAAAATGTGAATAATTGCGTACAATTTTTCTGCATTCATCCATCGGTCAGCAATAATGCCTGTGATAGTTGGCATAAACATAGAAGCAATTCCTAATGTTAAGAAAACGGCTCCAAATTCAGTTGAACCCCAACCCTTAGTCCCAAACCAATAATTTGCAAGAGTGATTAACCACGAACCCCAAACAAAAAATTGCAGGAAATTCATTACGGTAAGTCTTAATTTTAAACTCATAATAGTATATTTTGAAATTTTTACTGTTTGATATTATTATAAATTATATTTTGTTTAAATCTGAAAATCAGAATAAAAATTTACACTTCTTCAGTCCTTTTGCTTATTTCGTCGCGAATTTCTTTGGCTAATTCGTAATTTTCCTCGGCAATTGCTTTTTCCATCATTTGATTAAGTTCTGCAAGATTGTATTGTGCAAATCGTACCTTCCCTGACGATTTTTTTGAAACGATTTCTTCTTCTGATTTTTCTTTTGGCTTGATTTCTTTACCGAAATCAAGAACAATCCCTGATTTAGAAAGGATATCCGAACTCGTATAAATAGGACATTTGAAACGCAGAGCAAGAGCAATGGCATCCGAAGTTCTAGCGTCTATTCTAATATCTTTATTCTCACTCATTATTGTTATCTCCGAATAAAAAATACCTTCTTCAAGTTTGTAAATATTTACTTCAACAACTCTAATTCCTATGGCATTAGCAAGGCTTAAAAATAAGTCGTGTGTGAGAGGTCTTGGCGGTTTCAATCCTTCCAACTCAATAGCAATAGCTTGGGCTTCATATCCCCCAATAATTATTGGAATTCTTCGTTCTCCATCTTCCTCAGACAATACCAATGCGTAAGCTCCTGATTGTGTTTGACTGTATGACAGCCCCAATACGTTTAATTTAACTTTGTCCATATATAAAAGACTAAAGTGTTTTTTTGGTTAATTCAAGTTTCACAAATATAATGAAATACTTAATACTTTGTACGACCATTATTCAATTTCTACATCAAGCTGTATTTCTGATATTTGAAGTTTAAGAATTTAAGATTTCAAAAATATTTAAGAATTATAAAGACAAAAACTTGGTTATCAAGTAAAAAATTCCTAGCTTTGCAGTCCTTAAAACTGTAAAATAATTATCAATGTACGCAATTGTAGATATAGCAGGGCAACAATTCAAAGCTGAAAAAAGCAAAAAATTGTATGTTCATAGATTAGATGCTGAAGAAGGAACAAGCATTGAATTCGACAAAGTATTATTTGTTGATGATAACGGCAACGTAAAAGTAGGAAAACCTATGGTTTCTGGAGCAAAGGTATCGGCAAAAGTTTTAACGCACTTAAAAGGCGATAAAGTTTTAGTTTTCAAAAAGAAAAGAAAAAAAGGATACCGAGTTACAAACGGACATCGTCAATATTTGACACAAGTTCAAATTGAAGATATCATTTTTTAATTTTTTAAAATCGAATAGAAATGGCACATAAAAAAGGTGTTGGTAGTTCAAGGAACGGAAGAGAATCAGAAAGCAAACGTTTAGGCGTAAAAGTATATGGCGGTCAATTCGCTAAAGCAGGAAATATTATAGTTCGTCAAAGAGGAACTGAACATCATCCTGGCGAAAATGTAGATATGGGAAAAGATCATACATTGCACGCTTTAGTTGATGGTATTGTTGTTTTTAGAAAAAAACGAGACAATAGATCTTACGTTTCGATTCAGCCTATAACTGCAGAATAAATCATTGGGTAATGCCCTTAAATAATACTCCTGAGTTTTACTTTATGTAATTTCAGGAGTTTTTTTTATTAATATATTTGGGAAAGATATTAGGAAAATAATGAAAATCGCATGTTGAAAAACTAATAATCAGTAACGGATTCCTTATTATCTTTATAAACTTTATAAACATTTTACTTTTAACTTATTATGCTAACAGCTAAGTTCATACAAGAAAATAAAGAATTTGTAATCGAAAGATTATTGGTCAAATTTTTTAAAGCGGAAGAAATAATTACTAAAGTTATCGAACAAGATAATTATCGTAAAGAAATTCAAACAAAGTTGGATGTAAATTTAACTCAGCAAAATAGTATTGCGAAAGAAATCGGCTTGCTTTTTCAAACAGGAAAAATTGATGAAGCAAATAAAGCAAAAGAAAAAACAGCGATTTTAAAAGAAGAAAGCAAAGAATTAAGCGTACAATTTACCAAAGCGGAGAAAGATTTACAAGATTTATTGGTTCAGATCCCCAATCTTCCACACGAATCTGTTCCTCATGGAAAAACGACAGAAGAGAATCTTTGCATTAAAGAAAATGGTACAATGCCTGTTTTTACTTATGAGGCAATTCCTCATTGGGAACTTGCTAAGAAATACGACATTATTGATTTTGAACTTGGAAATAAGCTTACCGGAGCAGGATTTCCTGTTTACAAAGGCAAGGGAGCAAAGTTACAACGTGCTTTGATAAATTTCTTTTTAGATGAAGCTGAACAAGCTGGCTATGCGGAAGTTCAACCTCCGATTTTAGTAAATGCAGATTCTGGATTTGGAACGGGACAATTACCTGATAAGGAAGGTCAAATGTATCATTGTGGAATCGACAATTTGTATCTAATTCCAACAGCAGAAGTTCCGGTAACGAATATTTATCGCGATGTAATTTTAAATACTTCGACATTCTCAATAAAAAATTGTGCTTATACTCCTTGTTTTCGTCGCGAAGCCGGTTCGTATGGTTCAGATGTGCGAGGATTAAATCGCTTACATCAATTCGATAAAGTTGAAATCGTTCGAGTTGAACATCCTGCAAATTCATATACTGCTTTAGAGGAAATGGTTAAGCATGTTGAAGGTTTACTTCATAAATTAGAGCTTCCATATCGAATTTTGCGTTTATGTGGAGGAGACATGAGTTTTACATCCGCTTTAACGTATGATTTTGAGGTTTTTTCGGCAGCACAAAAGCGTTGGTTAGAGGTAAGTTCGGTTTCAAATTTTGAATCATATCAATCGAATCGTTTAAAACTTCGATTTAAAGACGAGAAAACAAAAAAAACACAATTGGCTCATACTTTAAATGGTAGTGCTTTGGCATTACCTAGAATTGTAGCTTCGCTTCTTGAAAATAATCAAACCGCTGAAGGAATAAAAATCCCTAAAGCTTTGCAGAAATATACAGGATTTGATATAATAAAATAACTTTTGGCCGGATTTTCCGGCCTTTTTTTTAAGATCCGCTATTTTATTTAAATCCAAACTTTCAACTTTCCGAATTTTTCAAACATTGACTAAAGTTTATATCTTTGACAAAAATAAGATTTCATGAAGTTTGCAGTAAATAAAAAAGATTCCAATTCAAAAGCACGAACTGGATTAATAGAGACAGACCATGGCAAAATTCAAACGCCAATTTTTATGCCTGTGGGTACAGTTGGTTCGGTAAAAGGAGTTCATCAACGCGATTTGGTCGAAGATATTCATGCACAAATAATATTAGGAAATACGTATCATTTATATTTGCGTCCTGGCTTGGATATTTTAAAACAAGCAGGAGGATTGCATCGTTTTATAAATTGGGAGCGACCAATATTGACTGATAGTGGCGGATATCAGGTTTTTTCGTTAGCTGCAAATCGTAAATTAACCGAAGAAGGAGCAAAATTTAGGTCTCATATTGATGGTTCATACCATTTATTTACTCCTGAAAATGTTGTTGATACACAGCGAATAATCGGAGCTGATATTATTATGGCATTTGATGAGTGTACTCCTTATCCTTGTGAATATAAATATGCTGAGAAATCAATGCACTTAACCCACACATGGTTGCACAGAGGAATACGTCATTTCAATGAAACTGAACTAATTTATGAACACAAACAATCATTTTTTCCAATAGTCCAAGGAAGCGTATTTAAAGATTTAAGAATAAAATCAGCAGAAACAGTTGCTGAGTATAACATGGAAGGGAATGCAATCGGAGGATTGTCAGTTGGCGAACCGGCAGAGATGATGTACGAAATGATCGAACTTGTAAATAATATTTTACCTCAGGATAAGCCTCGCTACTTAATGGGGGTTGGAACTCCGGCTAATATTCTTGAAGGAATAGCATTAGGGATTGATATGTTCGATTGCGTTATGCCTACGCGCAATGGGAGAAATGGAATGCTGTTTACTCGTAACGGAATTTTAAATATTAAAAATCAAAAATGGGCAACCGATTTTTCTTTGATTGATGCAGAGTCTGACTCTTTTGTCGATAAATTATATTCAAAGGCATATTTACGTCATTTATTTGCCGCAAATGAATTTTTAGGAATGCAAATAGCAAGTATCCACAATCTTCATTTTTATCTTTGGCTGGTAAACGAAGCAAGAAATAAAATTAATGAAGGAACGTT
Organism: Bacteroidetes bacterium GWF2_33_38; assembly: GCA_001769505.1. Lineage (GTDB taxonomy): Bacteria > Bacteroidota > Bacteroidia > Bacteroidales > GWF2-33-38 > GWF2-33-38. The sequence goes on along the minus strand of MEOF01000052.1, from coordinate 8,579 downwards.
TATCGAATGGAAAAATGAGATGGTAAAACAATTTATGACACGCTTATAAAATTGAAAAAGCTCGATTTATATATTATCAAAAAATTTTTAGGAACTTTTTTCTTTGCCTTATTATTGATTGTTTTTGTTGCGGTTATTTTTGACCTATCTGAGCATCTCGAAGATTTTATTGAGAAAAAAGCTCCATTGCGAGCAATACTATTCGAATACTATTTGAATTTCATTCCGTATTTTGCAAACCTATTTAGTTCGTTGTTTACATTCATCGCGGTCATTTTTTTTACATCTAAAATGGCTTTTAATACTGAAATAGTTGCAATATTAAGTAGCGGAATTAGTTTTCGGCGAATGATGTTTCCTTATTTTGTTTCGGCAGTTGTGATTTCTGTTTTTTCATTCGTGCTAAGTTCGTATATAATTCCTCCTGCTAATAAAGCTAGGCTCGATTTCGAAGAACGATATATTAGAAATTTCAGGCAGTTTACACAACATAATTTTCATAAGCAAATAGAACCAGGAATTGCAATTTATCTCGAAAGATATAACACCAAAGGAGATGTGGGTATTAAATTCTCGATGGAAAAATTTGAGAATAATGAGTTAAAAATCAAGTTAAATTCTGAAATGATTCAATGGGACTCTTTGTCGGGAAAATGGAAAATTAAATATTATCGAATACGGTATATTAATGATAGCATAAGTGAGAAAATAGAAACAGGAAATGAATTGGATACACTAATTAATTTACATCCCTCAGAATTTAGAATCCGTGACAATATTGTTGAGACAATGAATTATAGTCAACTCTCAAATTTTATTGAAGAGCAAAGAGCCCAAGGAATTCAAAATATTGAAACATATTTAATCGAAAAATATCGACGAATAGCATTTCCTTTTGCAACCTTTATTTTAACGTTGATTGGCGTTTCTCTCGCTTCGCGAAAGGTAAAGGGAGGTATTGGTTTGCACATCGGACTTGGGTTTTTATTCAGTTTTTCGTATATTTTGTTTATGCAAATATCGACTACATTTGCTATTAGCGGTCAAATGAATACCCTTTTATCAGTTTGGATTCCCAATATTGTTTATGCTATAATTGCAATATTTTTATACAAAGTTGCACCGAAGTAGATTTTTTATTAACAATTTATTATCTGTAATATACCAATATTCAGTCGTTTGCATTTTTTGTGAATAAAATCGTTAACTTCTTATGTTCTTTAAAATAATTTATCAGTATAAGATGTATTAATTTTATTTTTTGAATTTTAGGATAGTATGGTTTAACCAAAATAAAAATTATGTCACTAAAAAGAAAAGTTTTAGAACTAAAAAAACGAAGAGATCAAGTACTGTTAGGAGGAGGAGAGAAAGCTATCGAGAAACAAGTTGCGATGGGAAAATTGACCGCTCGCGAAAGAATTTTAGCATTGCTTGATAAAGAATCTTTCCACGAATATGATATGTTTGTAGAACATGAAGCTCGAGATTTCGATATGGATAAAAAAATCCTTCATGGCGACGGTGTTATTATTGGAACAGGAACGGTTTACGGAGCTCCAATCTGTATATTTGCTCAAGATTTTACAGTTGCCGGAGGTTCATTGGGATTAATGCATGCTCGAAAAATTACCAAAATTATGGATCATGCTATGAAATTGAGAGTTCCCTTAATTGGAATTAATGACTCAGGAGGAGCAAGGATTCAAGAAGGTGTTAATTCTCTTGCTGGATATGGCGAAATATTTTTTAGAAATACAGCTGCGTCGGGAGTTATTCCACAAATTTCGGTTATTTTAGGACCTTGTGCAGGAGGAGCTGTTTATTCTCCAGCTTTAACCGACTTTGTTTTTATGGTTGATAATATTTCAAAAATGTTTATCACTGGTCCAGAGGTAATAAAAACGGTCTTAGGCGAAGAAATTTCAATGGAAGACCTTGGAGGAGCTAGAGTTCATAGTGAAATTACTGGAAATGCTCATTTCTTTGCAACAAGCGAACTTGAATGCTTTGACCAAATTAAAAAGTTAATTACATTTATTCCATGGAATAATTCTAAAAAGGCTTTGGCTTTTGCTCCAAAGAAACCAAAATCAAAATACAAAATTGAAAGTATTGTTCCGGGAGATCCAAAATTGCCTTACGATATTAGAGACGTTATTCGTGCAGTTGTTGACGATTCTGATTTCTTTGAAGTTCAAGAATATTGGGCAGCAAATATTGTAATCGGTTTTGGAAGGATTAATGGAGAAACAGTTGGCTTCGTTGCAAATCAACCATTGGTATTAGCAGGAGTTTTAGATGTCGATTCATCTGATAAAGCGGCTCGATTTGTCCGTTATTGTGATGCATTCGATATTCCATTGGTAACTTTTGTTGACTTACCTGGATATTTACCTGGAGTTGATCAAGAACATGCTGGAGTAATCCGTCATGGAGCTAAATTATTGTATGCGTATAGTGAAGCAACTGTTCCAAAAACAACAGTTATTATCCGAAAAGCGTATGGAGGAGGTTATATTGCAATGTGTTCACGCCATTTAAGAGCCGATTTCGTATTTGCTTGGCCAGGAGCAGAAATAGCTGTTATGGGACCTGAGGGAGCTGCAAATATTATTTTCCGTAAAGAAATTATGGAAGCAGAAGATCCTGAAAAAATGCGTAAACAAAAAATCAAAGAATATAAAGATAAATTTGCAAATCCATATGTAGCCGCTGCAAAAGGGTATGTTGATGCAGTTATTGACCCAGAGGAAACAAGAAAATTATTAGTTCACGCAATTCAAGTTTCGAAAGATAAAACCGTTTATACTCCAAATAAAAAACACGGAATACCTCCGTTTTAAAATAAGAGTTTTGTGAAATAGACACAAGAATATTTCATACACGAAATATTCTTGTGTTGTATTTCATGTGGTAAACATTTATTAATTAAAAAAGAGACCCATGAAAAATATAATAAATAAGAAAAAAGATGTAGAAGTTAATGAAACTAGTTTCAAAAATTTGAACATCGAAGGTGTTAAATATAAAACTAGCCTAACATCGAAATTTGAAAGACGAAAAAAATGGGAAATCCCAGACGGAACAAAGGTTTATTCTTTTATACCGGGTACAGTTGTTAAACTTTTTGTAAACGAAGGTGATAAAATTAATGCCGGAGATAAGTTGATGGTTTTAGAGGCAATGAAAATGAAAAATAATATTTCGGTTCCCTTTTGTGCGAAGATTAAGAAAATAAATATTGCAGAAGGAGAGCGAATTCCCAAAGAACATTTATTGTTTGAATTTGAATTAACCGAAGATTAAAAAATTTTCTATTTGCTTTGCCAAATAAAAGAATCTGGAAAATATTTTTCCAGATTTTCTTTTTTATTGAAAATGCCAAAAACGGCAGACCCGCTTCCTGACATTGACGAATAAATCGCACCTAATTGATACAATTTTTCTTTTATTGCTTTAATTTCAGGATACAAGAGAAAAATATTTTCCTCGAAATCATTTTTTATCGAAAATTTCCAACTTTTGATGTCTTGTTTTATTAAGTCTTTTAACGATTTTTGTGGTCTTGTAGGGTTTATATTTGTGTAAGCTTCTACTGTTGAAACATAAATATTGGGCTTTACGATTGCAAATATATAATTACTCAAATCTAAATCAATCTTCTCTAATTTATCTCCTTTTTCGAATGCAATGCAAGGTTCGTTTTCAATAAAAAAGGCACAATCGCTTCCTAACATCGAAGCATAATTTTTCAACTCATATTTTGTTAAATTCAATTCGAAAAATGTATTTAACGAACTTAGCATAAACGCCGCATCAGATGAGCCTCCTCCAAGTCCTGCTCCAAAAGGAATAATTTTGTGTAGGTGTATGTCTATTTCAGGAATATTGTAATCTTTTTTTAAAAGATTAAAAGCTTTAACACATAAATTATTATTAATATTTCCATCAATGTACAAACCTGAATTGATAAATTGTATAGGTTTATTTGATGGCAAAAACTCAAGTACATCGCTTAACGAAATTGGATAAAATATCGTTTCGAGATTATGAAAACCGTCGCTTCTTTTTTCAACAATGTTTAGCCCGATATTAATTTTAGCATTTGGAAAACAAATCATGTTAAAAGTAGCTTATGGTTAAGGTTATGGTATTAAACTTTATCGATGAAATTGACGATAAATAAATATTGTTTTTTTCTTTAGGCATAAGATTATTTAATCCGTACGAATACTTTAATTCTGCCATTACGGTTGATTTGTCGACTTTAAATTCGTATCCCATTCCAGCTTCTGCATAAAAACTTGTTTTTTTTGCAGCGAATAATAAAGAGGAATCATAATCAGAATTCCCAAAAATATAAGCATATTTTCCACCAATAAATACCTGTATTCCTGTTCCTTGAATTGGACTAAAGTTGAATTGAAGAGGAACATTTAATTCGGTATGTCGTAGTTTTATTTTTTCGGTAAAATGATATTTTGTGTCATAAATAATTGTGTTGCAATAGAAAAGCAAATTTGGATACAATCGAATTTGAAAAAAATCAGAAATTTTCTGATTAAAAAGCATACCAACACTTAAACCTGGAGCATTTTGGGAACTAACATCGTTTATACTGTCGCTGACATTTGGCAAACTCGTCCAGTCTGACTTTTCCAATTCAAACATGTGATAATTAATACCAAAAGTAAAGCCCATTCTAATATCTTTCTCGGTTGGTTCATAAAAATCAACATCTTCTTCTTGAGAGAAAACTTGAAAGGTCAAAAAAAGAAGTAAAAATATTGGAATGAGCTTCATAAGTTTTATTTCTCGGGCATTAAAATACATTTAACATAATGCTTGTCGCAGAAATATTTCGATGCTATCTGTTTTATTTCTTCTGCTGTAACTGCTTTTACATTTGCGTCAAAATTATTTAAGGTTGAAATATCATCTCCGTCAAATTGAGAACTTTCGAGTTTACTTAACCAAAAATCGTTTTTCTTCATATCGGTTTCTTGTCCTCGGATAAGAGTTTCTTTAACTTTTTCTACATCTTCAGCTAACGGACCATCGTTTTTGATTTTTGAGATTTCGCTAAATACAAGTTTAACCAATTTCTTAACTTTTTTAGGTGAAGTTCCGAAAGCTATGAAAATTTGATAAGTTGGTTCGGGAAATTTTTCAACATTTAGCATCGCTTGTACTCCATAAACACCGCCTTCATCTTCACGAAGCGATTCACGCAATTTAATATTTACAATGTCCATTGCAAGTTTTAGCGTTAATCTTTCTTTGTAATTCCAATCCATTTTGCCCGACATTACAATTCCAACCATACTTTTGGGGTCAACTCCTTTGTTAATCGTAACTTCAGTTATTCCATCAGGAAATTTTGGCTCGTTGTTTTTCCATGTTTCTTTTCTATGAATCGAAGGCAAGCCTCCTAAATAGGTTTCTAACATTGGAGTAATTGAGTCGATATTGAAATTCCCTACAAAGAAAAAGGTAAAGTCTGAAGCATCGGCAAAACGATCTTTATAAATTTCAAAAGCATCGTCGAGATTTATCTGTTCAATTTGTTTAACGCTTGGTATCGCAATAACTCTTGGACTGTTTGAATTCATGGTTTTTACAAGAGTATCGCTGAATGCAACTTGAGGGCTGTTGGCAAAAAACTTCATTTGATTTTTCATTTTTGAAATAAACGAGTTAAAAGCCTCTTGATCTTTTCGAGGTTGAGTAAAATACAAATAATTTAGTTGCAATAAAGTTTCGAAGTCTTTTGGAGCACAATTTCCTTGCATACCTTCTTTTGTATTCATCAATACAGGAGATACCTGAACCGTTTTTCCGGCTAATTTTTTCTCCAATTGAACCATATCCATATCTGCCAATCCTCCTTGGTCAACAACCGATGTTGCAAAGTTTGCCGTAATAATTTTATCGTCGTTAACTAGCGAATGTCCGCCTGGGCTAAGTGCCGAAAATAATATTTCATCATTTTTAAAATCGGTGGTTTTTAAAACGGCTTTAACTCCATTTTCGAATTCGAGAGTTGTAAAACCAAATTCTGTGTTTTCTGTTTTGCTAACGATTTTTGAACCAGTTGGAATTATTGCTAACAGCGGGGCTTGAGATGCATTATCTACATAAGCCTCGAATTTCGATTCTTTTACTTTTTTTATGACTTTAAGTAGTTCGTCTTTTGTTGGAACAATCGCTCCTTCTTTTTCGGGAGCAGAGACCATAATTACCAAGTTTTTGTCGGTAATCCATTTTGCAGCCAGAGAATTAACGTCTTCGAGTTTTATGCTTGGCAATAACTCTTTTACTAAATTGTTTCTGTCGATATTGCTCAAAACCGGGTCTTTCGATAAGAAATGATTTAAATAATATTGAGTTAATGTTTTTGATTCAATTTTGTCGTATTCTTTTGCAGCAACTTCGTATTGGTTCAACATATTTTCTTTTTGTCGCTCAAATTCACTTTCAAGAAATCCGTGTTGTTTTACTCTTTCGCTTTCGGTCAACAAAATTTCGAGTCCTTCGGTAAGTTTATTTTCTTTCATTAATCCGTACGACATATAAGCATCTGAAGTACGAGCAAGAAACTCGCTAAATGCACTATAAGCCATTATGTAAGGAGTTTCAGGTTTTTGTCCTATTTCGTTTAATCGTTCGTTTAATATCCCGTTGTAAATCTCGTGAGTTAGGTTTTGTTTAAAATCTCCAATGTTTTCGGCAACTTTGTGAGGATGTTTGTAAAAAAACATGATTGAGTTATTAGTCGCTTCTTTGTCGGTTTCAATGCTGATAAGAGGTTCGTCATTATCGGGTAGACCGTATTCAACTCGTTCGGGAAATTGTGCCGGATTTTGTATGCTTCCGAAAAGCTCTTTAACTTTTTGTTCTGCTATATCAAGGTCAATATTTCCAACTACAATAACTGCCATTAAATTTGGACGATACCAATCTTTATAAAAATTTCGAATGGTTTCGTATTTGAATTTTTCAAGTATTTCTTTTTTCCCAATTGGAACTCTGTCGGCATAACGTGAGTCTTTAAAAATAACGGGGAAAGCTTTTTTTCTCATTCTATCGTCGGCACCTAATCCAAGTCGCCATTCTTCGATAATTACACCTCGTTCTTTGTCAATCTCTTTGTCTTCCATTGAGGCGTTGTGAGCCCAATCAGACAAAATCAAAAAACCTTTATGAAGTATTTCTTGGTCATCTGCCGGAAGTTGAAGCATGTAAACTGTTTCGGCAAAACTTGTGTAAGCATTTACGTCGCCACCAAATTGCATTCCAGTTTTTTCTAAATAATTAACCACTTCGTTGCCCGGAAAATTTTTAGTTCCATTAAACATCATGTGCTCAGTAAAATGAGCTAAACCTTGTTGTTCGTCGGTTTCGTACAACGAACCTACGTTTACAGCAAGTCGAAGTTCAACTCGGTTTTCGGGTTTGGCATTTTTACGTATATAATACGTGAGTCCATTTTCAAATTTTCCGATTCGCACATCCTTTTCAAAAGGAACTGGACCGTTTAAATTTTGTGCAAACTGCTGTATTGTGAATACAAACATTAGAATGAGAACGAAAGATAATTTTTTCATTACGTTATTTTTTGATTTTTATAGAGTGCTTAAAGATAGAATTTTTAATAATTACAATAATAATTTAAAATCATAAAAAACAAGATTTATGTTAAAAAGCAAAGTTAAGGGTGTAATTAATAATTGCAAAATACAAAATAAATTGGTATTATTGCTTCACAAACCCATTAGAAGAAAGGAGATAAAAGACAATAAAAAACAAAAAAAGAAAAACACACAACAGTTTCTTGAGTACAGTGTGGAATTTGAATAAACATCGATTCTGCTTGTTATAAAAGAAAACAATGTGTAATAAAATATAAAAAGCGTTAGCTTTTATTTGTACATCCGAAAACTGAGAAATTTCAAATGCTACATGAATAAAAAGTTAATGCTCACGTCACGGCGTGGGCTAAACTTGTTTGTAGCATTAGGTATCTCAGTCCCTCGGATGTGAATAAAGTTATAGTCCCACGCTTTTTATTTAGTTTTATTAATGCTTTTGGGGCGAAGCGGAAAAACACAAAACAATGAAAATAAAAACAGTATTAGTTTTTTGTTTGTTTGGATTTTACATACAAGCACAAGAAGTGAATTAAGGTGCAAATGTGGATAATCATTATTCATTATATGCCCAGAATTATTAAATCAGTATTCAAACAATCGCATGTATTAATATTAAAAACAAAATTAGTTATGAAAAGGCAAATTTTCACAATAGTCATTACATCTTTATTCTATATTGTATCCAATGCACAAATAAAGTATTTTAACGATGGTAACTTTATAATAGGCTCAAGCACTTCTCCAGTAAGCGGAGCCAGATTACAGGTAACAGGAAATTCAACATTTACGGCTACCAATACCACAATAACCTCTGCTGCAATGATACGCGGACTTAACGGATATTCAACAGCAAGCACCCCAGATTTTACATATTATGGAGATACTACCACAGGAATTTTTCACTATGCCCAGAGCATATTAGGT